>DASYVU010000031.1:0-9134 GCA_035936715.1 Gemmatimonadaceae bacterium | reverse complement strand
GGTCGCGACCGAGATTGCGGAGACGCTGGGGATTTGGGTCGCGATCCAGTTCCGCACACTATCGGGATTCGCTCCCTTGCGGACGCGCACCATGAAGAGAGATGCGCGGTCTCGCCGCGCCCCTCCGCCCAGCCCCTCGAGAGTCTCGCGACGAACGGCGGCGGCTGACTGTTCGGTAGCGCCGTAGATGAACCGCGCCTTGCCGGTGAGCACCAGCTTTCGTTGCCCGGAGTACGTCCGCGTCTGCGGATCGTAACCCGCCGCGACATTTAGCGTGTCGCCGAATCGAGCGCCGAGTCTCTTCAGCAGATAATCGTTCGCCACGATGGCGTCGGGAGTCGTGACGTCCCGGCCCGACAGAAATTCGTAGTCGCCCTGAACGGTTGGATCTACGCCGAGCACCGCCGAGCTGACATCGCGTGCGCCGACCGGGATGTGTATCGATCCTCCGAGAACGGGACTGATCTCCCGGATGTCGGGATTCGTTCGAAGAACGGCGATGATCGCGCTGACTCCGGGAATTGTCGCGTCAGTGTCAAAGGGGAGCGTGCCCTTGGGAGCTAGCCGTATGTCGTAACCCTGCGACAGAAGCAGCTCGCGAAACGACTCCCGCATCCCTGTCGCCAGCATCACCATGTCCAGAAGCATCGCCGTTGCGACTGCGACACCGAGCACGGCCAGCATCGTGCGAGTGCGATGCCGGATGAGCGAAGCTTGCGCGAGTGCCGCCCTCATTCAGCGTCCAAACAGAGCGAGCGGCGGAGTCCGCACCAGTCGCATTGATGCCAGTACTCCGGCTCCGATTCCGAGTACGAGCGAAAGCGACACCGCGAGTGAAATGATCGAGGGCGTGATGATGGAGAAGTAGAGGGGGGTACGATACAACGCCTGGTAGTGCCAGTTGACGAAGAGTGACACCACCCAGCCAAGCACGACGCCGAGCATGCTGCCGAGCACTGCGACGACCGCGGCCTCGATGATGATCGATCGCACGACGGACGAGCGGGATATTCCCATCAGTCGGAGCGCCGCGATGTCTCGCCGGCGCTCTTCGACTTTGAGCACCATTATGCAAAGCAGAAAGATGGAGCTCGCGACGATCGTGATAACGCCGATAGCGCGATGGAATCGGCTCACGACCTGAAATGTTCGCGATGTTTCGACCGCGATATCGCGCGAGCGATATGCCCTGAATCCGAAGGCGGCGTGGTTGATGCGCTCAAGAGTGCCGTCGATGTCGGCTGAAGGCCGAGTCGCAATGGCGAAGCGGTCTACGCGATCCCCGTAACCGGAGATTCTCTGCAACTGGTCCAGGTGCATTCGCACCACGAAATCACCGCGCGCTACCTGGGAGGGGTCCGCCCCTCTTCTGACGATCGCTCCGACAATCACCGACTCAGCTGGAGCCGATTGACCAGGCTGCGCGGAAATGGCCAGGTGGTCGCCCACCCTGAGATGCGTTTGAGCGGCGACAGCTTCATCGATTGCGATCGTGCGTGGGGATGTCTGGGGCGCCTGGAGGAACAGCGCAAACGCGAGGAAAGGAAGCAGCACGCCCGAAAGCTAGCCGCGCCTCCCACCTCTGTCTGCCAGCGGCGCGATCAGGACATTGGCTGCGAGCGCAGGTCCTATGGACAACTCCTGGCGTCCCACGGAAAGCGTGATCGGTCCATCGTAGGGCGCGCGCGATTTAACCGCGACTTTCTTCCCGGGCAGAATCGAAAGCTCGGCGAGATATCTCAGCATCTCTGGATCTTCGTCCGACACTCTCACGACGACACCGGACGCTCCGACCTCAAGCTGAGCGAGCGAGGTGTATTCCGTCTCGTCCACTGAGCCATCACGCGTGGGGATCGGCGCGCCGTGCGGATCGACTTCCGGCTCGCCAATCGTCGCCGCCATCGTGTCCACCAGCTCGTCCGATGCCGCGTGCTCCAATCGCTCGGCCTCATGGTGCACGCGATCCCAGGGATAGCCGAGCGCTTGCGAGAGATACGCTTCGATGACGCGATGACGTCTGAGCGTTCGCAGCGCCGCTCGGCGACCGGTCTCAGTGAGCTTTACTCCGTGATAACGCTCGTAAGCGAGCAGACCCTGATCCGCAAGACGACGGACCATCCCGCTCACAGATGCCGGTGCAATCGCCAGGCGCTGCGCGATCTCGTTCGTCGCGGCCGGCCCGTAGCCTTTCCCGATCGCGTAGATCGCCTTGAGATAATCCTCGGCGGGAGCGGTGAGTGTCTCCGTTTCGGTCTCTTCCCGAGCTGCGCTCATTGAGCCGGCCGCGGCCCCACCGGAGGTGCATGCAGATGCGGAAGTCCACGCACCATCAGCACTGGCAGCATCGATATGTGCCGGAGCTCGCTCGCGACGCTTCCGCGAAGAACATCCGAGAGCCCACGATGCCCGTGAGTCGCCATCGCGATAAGGTCGCAGTTCTCGCGCTGCGCGCAGTCAGCGATCTCTTTGGCGGGATCCCCACCGGCGAGAATCGCTTCGGCGCGGAAGCCATCTCGCTCGAGCGCTTCGGCGATCCCTTCGATGTACTCATGGTCGCTTTTCATTTCTTCCGACTCGCGAAGGTCGAGCTGGTTGATGTTGCGCGCCGCCCATCCGTCCGCGACGTGTATCAGCACGATCGACGCGTCATTGCAGGTGCGCGCCAGCTTCCGGACGTGATCCAGGATCACTTCGTCGTAGGGCGAATGCTCGACGGGAACGAGTATGCGCTGATACATCAGGTCACCGATCCGCGAAAGATTTGGAGCAGCAGCCAAATGTTGAGCCCGGCAATGACCAACGCAACAGCGTACGCGAGCACCTTGAGCCAGGCGGGGTTCACGAGTTCGCCCATCTTGAGCTTGTCCGACGTGAACGACACGAGCGGAAAGACCGCGAAAGAGAGCTGCATGCTCAGGATCACCTGACTGAGTATGAGCAGCTTGGCGGTGCCGCTTTCCCCGTACATCATCGCCACCACGGCGGCGGGGACGATAGCGATTCCGCGAGTGATCAGCCGGCGCAGCCAGGGACGGAGCCGAATATTGAGGAACCCCTCCATCACGATCTGTCCTGCGAGTGTTCCGGTGATCGTAGAATTCTGTCCCGACGCCAGCAACGCGAGCGCGAATACGACGCTTGCTCCTCCGCCCAGCAGCGGAGTCAGCAGCTTGAACGCGTCCTGAATCTCGGCGACGTCAGAGTGTCCGCTCGTATGAAAGGTCGCGGCGGCGATGATCAGTATGGCGGCATTGATGAACAGCGCGAACGTCAGCGCGATCGTCGAATCGATGAAGGCAAAGTGCACGGCTTCGCGTTTCCCTTCGAGCGTCTCTTCGTATTGGCGCGTCTGCACGATCGACGAATGCAGGTAGAGATTATGGGGCATGACGGTAGCGCCTAGTATGCCAACGGCGATGTACAGCATCGTGGGGTCGCGGACCACTTGGGCTGAGGGCAGGAATCCGCGCAATACGGCGCCCAGCGGTGGTTGGGAGAGAATTATCTCGAAGAGGAAGCAGGCACCGACGGTGGCGATGAGCGCGATGACAAGCGCCTCGAGCAGCCGGAATCCCTTGTTCTGAAGGTAAAGGACTATCAAAACGTCGAGCGAGGTGATGACGATTCCGACGGCGATCGGAATGTGGAAGAGAAGCTTGAGCGCGATCGCCGATCCGATGACCTCGGCCAGATCGCAGGCGGCGATGGCGATTTCGCAACCGACCCAAAGTAGAAGTCCAACCGGTTTGGAGTAGTTGTCGCGACAAGCTTGCGCGAGATCGCGACCGGTGACGATACCGAGCTTGGAGGCGAGTCCCTGGAGCAGAATCGCCATCAGGTTCGAGGCGAGAATCACACTCAGAAGCGTGTAGCCGAACTTCGATCCGCCGGCGAGATCGGTGGCCCAGTTTCCCGGATCCATGTAGCCGACGGCGACGAGGTAACCCGGTCCGGCGAATGCAGCGATCTTACGCCACCAGCCTTTCCCGGCGACGGGAATGGTGCGATAGACCTCTACGAGTGATGGCGTCGCCCTGGCGCGCCGCCATCCGGGCGCCGGGACGGACGTCGCGCCGTCGGCCTCGACGCGGGCAGGTTTTCGTTTGGGGTCGAGCTGTATGGCCAAGGCTAGTCTTGAGATTATGAGGAAACTAGAAAATAAGTTAGTATGGCCTAACTCTTTGGGCAACCTGTAATTGACACCAGACTCGGGGGTGATTCGCCCTCGCGGACCGGCAGTTCACGAGTCCCGGTCAGCAAACTCGGCGCGTCGCCCGTAGTTTTTTCGGACAACTCTCGCGCCAATTCCTCGCACCGGTGAGCTCACGACGATGCTGTCCTGGCCCTACGCGCATCTTGTAATCAATCACTTCCCCGTGGTGCTCAGCTTCTCCGCCCTCGCGGCCGCCATCCTCGCGCTCGTGCTCGGGCGTCGCGGGCTATGGCTGACTGCGATGGGCGCACTTACTCTGGCCGGTCTTTTCGTGTACCCGGTGTTTTTCACCGGGAACGAAGCCGACCGCGCGCTCAACGACCCGTGGTACATCAAACACGGCACCATCGAGGCGCATAACGCCGCTGCTGAGTGGGCGATGTGGGTGATTCTCCTCGTTGGTGTCTTCGCCGCATACTCATGGTGGAGATCTCTGAAGAGGCCGGCAGATGGGATTCCCGGATGGATGCGGGCCGGCGTTGTGATCGGATCCCTCTTCGCCGCCAGCACCGTCGCGCGCACTGCATACCTCGGCGGCAAGATCATCCACGAATCACCGGTGCTTCAGCTCAAGGAGCCTCCCGCCGGACTTCCGCCCGCTGTCGTCACGGAGCTGCGCGGTGATACGACAGCAGGACACTGACTTACAGCGAGCTCGCGTCTGCACCTAATCAGGCAACCAATTCAGGAGAACAAAGTGAAGTCGAAATTCTTTTTCTCGCTCGGCGCGTCAGGCGTCATTGCGACCCTCGCCGCTTCGCCGGCCATAACGGCCCAGACCGCTGCGCCGGGCTATCACGTCATCCACAAGATCCCCGCCGGTGGCGAGGGAGGCTGGGACTACGTCACCGTCGATCCCGATGGAAATCGCCTATTTCTGTCGCGCGGAACGCACGCTATGGTGATCGACCTTGGCCGCGACAGCGTGATCGGCGACATCCCGAACACTCCTGGAATTCACGGAGTTGCTCTAGCACCGGATCTGAACCGCGGGTTCACGAGCAACGGCCGCGATTCGAGCGTAACGATCTTCGACTACAAGACGCTCGCACCGATTGCGGTGGTAAAGATCCCCGCCAGAAATCCGGACGCGATCCTCTATGATCCGGCGACCAAGCGGCTGTTCACTTTCAACGGCGGGACCAACAACGCGACAGCGATCGACGCGACCAATGGAACCGTCATCGGCAATGTCGATCTCGGTGGTAAGCCCGAGACGGCGGTGAGTGACGGAGGGCGCATCTACGCCAACGTCGAGAGCAAGAGCGAGATCGCCGTCTTCGATCCGAAGACGCTCACGGTGTTGGCCCGCTGGCCGCTCGCTCCATGCGAGGAGCCGAGTGGGCTCGCGATAGACCGCGTTCATCAGCGCCTGTTCGCGGGATGCAGCAACAAGACGATGGCCGTCGTCGACATGCGGACGGGCAAGGTCGTCGCCAGTCCCGCCGTCGGTGATGGTGTGGACGCCGCCGGCTTCGATCCGGAAACGCAGCTCGCGTTTACCTCGAATGGCGAAGGAACGATCACGGTCGTCCACGAGGACACTCCCGACAAGTACACGGTGGTCGAGACGGTGCCGACTCAGCGCGGCGCGCGGACCATGGCCGTGAATCCGAAAACCCATCGCCTCTACACGGTCTCCGCCGATTTCGGCCCGGCCCCAGCGCCGACCGCGGACCGTCCGCGTCCGCGTCCGCCCATGATCCCGGGTTCCTTCGTCGTGCTGGAGCTCGATCGGTAGAACTCAGTCGAGCAGCGCGAGTAGCTGCGCCAGGATTCGCTCGGTCATGCCCCAGATCACGTGCCCTTCGTGATGAAACGCGCGCGCGGACAATTGGATCCCGCGCGCGAATACGGACGTGTCGCGCCATGAGCCCGCCTGGCGGAGCTCCTCGAGCGGAACCCAGAACGCCAGCGCGACCTCATCGCTCAGCAACAACGAATCCGCGCGATTCAATAGCACCACGTACGGCCGCACGATTATCGCCGGTAGCGCGGTGGTCTGCGGACGAAGATCGTCCAGCGTGCCGATCACCGTCCCATCATTCCTGAGATCGATTCCCGTCTCCTCGCGTGTCTCCCTCAGCGCGGTGTCGGCGAGATTCGCATCGCCCGCTTCTTCTCTCCCGCCCGGAAAGGCGACCTGGCCGCTCCACGGATCTGCCGGGTAGTCGGCGCGCTTGATGAAGAGCAGCTCCGGCCCTCCGCCTTCTCCGGCGCGAAAGATCAGCGCGACCGCTGCCCGGCGCCATCCTTCCTCCTTGCCGCCGACGGATTTGTGGGCGTCAAGAGCGGACCGCAGCTTCACGATTTCCGGATGCTCGAAGAGTGTCGCCATGTCATCACTCACGCCGCTCCCACCTTTGTTCACTTAATCACGGTGTCGCGTTCCGTACGAAGAACTTCACCGTCTTCAGCACGACCTTTTCCAGAACCGGTGGAACCTCGTTCAAGGGATGGTTCGCATCGAACCCGTGGTTCGCGCCTTCGATGAGACGAAGCGTGCTCACTCCGAGCGACAGCTCGTGAAGTCGCTCGCCATCCGTGCTGGACACCGTCTCGTCGGCCGTTCCATGAACGATGAGCCACGGCACTTTGATCTTCGCGGCCGCGGCGGCGACGTTCAGCTTCGTATTCCCATGCATCTCCACGTCGTCGAGCAGATCCGTTCCCATGCGCATCACCTGTCCCGTACGCGAATTCGTCACGTCGGCATAGCCTTGCTTGCGCCAGATGACCGCCTCTTCACGAGTCCACCAGGTGGTGCGCCCGATCGCCGCCCACGTCACCAGAGACTTTACCTCCGCATCCGGTGTGGCGGCGTAGAGAATCGCCATCGCGCCGCCACGTGAATGGCCGAAGAGGCCGAATTTGCCTTTTATGAATTTCATTCGACGCGCGTAGTCAACGACATTCCCGATGTCCTCCAGCTCCCTCGTGAACGTGTTGCCGCCGAATGCGTCCGGCTCCGTGAACGTCTCCCGGTCGCGTCCGATTCCGCTCCCCGAGAAGTCGAACGTGATCGCCGTTAGGCCGTTCTCGGCCAGCGATCGGGCGAGGTACGGAAAGAACGCCCAGTGCGCGAATCCCTTGAACCCGTGACATATGACTACCGATCCGAGCGGAGATTCCGCCGGATAAACCTCGCCGCGGATGAAGAGGCCATCCGCGCACGGAATGTCGAACGCTCCCGGGCTTGCCGCGCTTACCTCTGTCACCCTTCGACTTCACCGTTGATGTCGGCCCAGCCCTGAAAGCCGCGCGCCATCGACGCCACGTTCTCGTATCCCATCTGTTTCATCGTCAGCGCCGCCAGCGCCGATCGGTTTCCGCGCGCGCAATAGATCACGACCTTCTGATTCCGGTCGATGATACCTTCCACTTTCGCCTCGAGATTTCCGCGCGGGAGATGAACGGCCTGCGGCAATCGTCCGAGATTCCATTCGTTCGGCTCCCTGACGTCGAGATACACGACGCGCTCGCTCCGCGCCTGCATCTCGCGCACCTGTTCCGGAGTAACTTCGTCGATCTGCCGCTTGGCTTCTGCGATCAGGTCCTCGCCCGTCTTGTGCGCCATCAGGGTCTGCCTCAGGACGTGTACGACGTTACGGTGAGCGTGCGCGTCGCGGTGTCGAGCTCCCCGATCGCTCCCAGAGGAATCGTCCACTGCTCGGCGATGTGGCCGACGGGAATTCCAGCGATGCATGGAACGCCCAGTGTGTGCGCCAGCTCGCCGAGCACTTCGTCGAATTGGCGGGCGCCCGCCTCGGCGCCTCCGGCGTCCTCCGCACAGCTCGTGCAATCGCCGAAGGCAATCGCTTTGCAGCCGTTGAGCACGCCCGCAAGCTTCAGCTGCTGCAACATCCTGTCGATGCGATAAACAGGCTCGTTGACGTCCTCGAGTATGAGTATGCCGTCGGTGAGATCGGGCATGTACGGAGTTCCGCACAACGCGGAAAGGATGGCGAGGTTTCCTCCCACCAGTCTGCCTTCCGCTGCTCCCGCGTTGATCTCGCGCGCACTGGGCGCCGCGCCGCACGAATCAACCTGCCTTATCACCGCGCGCTGAAAAGAGTCGCGCGAGAAATCGGTGAGCACCTCTCGCGCGGTTGGTCCATGATAGGTGATGAGCTTGCACTTCCTTTGCACCGCGGAATGGAACGCGGTCACATCGGAGTACCCGATGATCGCTTTCGGCGTCCGCGACAGCGCGTCGTAGTCGATGCCCGGGAGGATGCGCATCATGCCGTAACCCCCGCGGAGAATCCAGATGGCATCGATTTTCGGATCGCGGATGGCGCGATTGATGTCGTTCAATCGATCGCGATCGTGGCCGGCGAGATATCCGGTGCGTTCGGTTGCGTGGTCCCCGACGATCGGCTCCCAACCGAGCGTGCGCGCGTTTGCCTGGGCGCGTGGTAATTCTTCGGGTTTTTGCAGTGGACCCGCGGGTGCGACGAGCGCGACATGCGCACCAGCTTCAAGCGGTTTCGGCCTGCGAAAAGGCTTCATTGGCACAGAAGTTTTTCTTTGTGGCTCGAATTACGCAGTGAATTTGCAGCTTGCATGTTCCTAATATGGCACATGCATTGCTTTTCTCGCGCCTGGATACAAACAACTCTGGAGGGTAGCAGAATGGCTGGTACGGAAGAGGGTTTTGGTGCCAAGGACAAAGGTGGCGGCGGTGGCGGCGGTGGTGGTAAACCCGGCGGCGGCGGCTCCTCCGGAGGTGGTGGCGGCGGACAAGGTGGCGGCGGCCAGGGCGGTGGTGGTGGTAACCGCGGCGGCGGCGGCCAGGGTGGAGGTGGACAAGGTGGGGGCGGCGGACGCCCACCAGGTGGCGGCGGCCAGGGCGGTGGTGGCCAGGGTGGTGGTGGCCAGGGCGGTGGCGGTGGCGGACGTCCCCCTGGTGGTGGCGGTG
>DASYVU010000030.1:0-1588 GCA_035936715.1 Gemmatimonadaceae bacterium | reverse complement strand
CAAGCGCCGACCGGCCTTCGGACCCGCTGCCGAGCAGTATAGCTATGAGCTCGCTGGAGCTAAGTGCCTGTGCCCCATGAGTGCGCAGGCGCTCCCGCGGTCGCTCGGCCGTTGGAAGCTCGCGTATCGTGAGTGCCATTCATTCTCCGGTTCATTGAAACCGCAGAATGCCACGGCGTTATGCTGGAGCCGCCACCAGCGCAGGCCGTCTGTCATCAGCTTTGTGCTGCGATCCGCTGGCATCTATGACGGAGGGGTTATACGGATGCTCCGGAAGAAGGCGGATCCTCTGGATCGGCTCCAAATGGCGGTATGGCTCCGTTCCCGAGGCTGTGATTTTTTGTTGCTTCGTAGGAGAGTTCTGTGAGGCGATCTGAAGCGTTCCGAGCGGCAGTTCAAAGAGCCCTAAAGCGTGGCTCCATGGCATTTCTTGAACTTCTTCCCGGACCCGCAAGGACAGGCATCATTCCGCCCGACATTGCTCCAGTCCTTCCCAGCCCCACCCAACGCTCCGCCGCCCGCAATCGCGGCAGATAACGAGGAGCTCTTTCCCCCGACGTGCACCGTCGGCTCCGGACGAACGGAAGTCCCACGCTCTGGGGCTTCGGGCGGGCCGATGTCGAGCGTCGCATCCGTGCCCTCCCCTTCGCCTGAGGGCACATCTTCGAGCACTCCAAGCGCATTGAATCGCTTCCTGGGACTGGCTGGTCCCTTCGGCCGGCGCGGCGCGCCGTTTCCACCCGGGGAGTCGTCGTCATCGCCACTCAGGAACATCGGCGGCAACGGCCTGGGTTGCTCGAACGTGATTTGCGCGCGGAGGAATCTCTCGGTGAACGTGTTGTGGATGTCGCCCATCAGGTCCACGAACATGTTGTACGCCTCGTGCTTGTACTCAATGAGCGGATCCTTCTGGCCCCACGAGCGGTAGCCGATGGCGTTGCGGAGCTGGTCGAGATCGTAGAGGTGATCCTTCCACTTCTCGTCGAGCACGTGGAGCATCACCAGCGAGAGCAGCTGGTCCGAGTACTCGCCGAGGCTCGCGAGCTTGTCGACGAATGCCTTGCGGCCCGCCTCGATCGCGCGGGTCTCCGCGTCTTCCTCGCTCGTCGGAAGGCTGCCGTCCTCGAACCCGGGCACCGTCAGCATGTAGTGCATCAGAAGATCCTGACGCACCAGCGCGAAGTCCCATTCTTCCTGCGAATCGAACGTGTTCAGCATGTTCTCGACGCGCTTCGAGACTCCCTTCTCGATCATCTTCTCGGCTTCCGCCTTCAGTTCTTCCCCGCCCTCGAGCGCGAACGAGCGCAGCGAATAGATAACCTCGCGCTGCTGGTTCATCACGTCGTCGTACTCGAGCACGCGCTTGCGCATGAGGAAGTTCTGCTCCTCGACCTTGCGCTGGGCCTTCTCGATCTGACGCGTGAGCATCTTCGCCTCGATCGGCTCCTCGTTGCCCTGCTCGTCGGTCGCTCCGAGCCGGTCGAGGATCTTGTAGATCCGGTCGCCCGCGAACAGGCGCACCAAGTCGTCCTCGGCCGAGAGGAAGAAGCGCGACTCGCCGGGGTCGCCCTGGCGGCCGGAGCGGCCG
>DASYVU010000029.1:0-5969 GCA_035936715.1 Gemmatimonadaceae bacterium | reverse complement strand
GGCGCGATCAAGAGCAAAAGCGAATGGGCAGGGCCGTCCGGCGCGTAGCCAGGGTGGCCGGCCGTCGCAAAACTCACAGGAATCAGGCTCCCGCAGCGGAAACTCGCAAAGCGGTCGCTCCCGCCAACGCCGTCGCGGACGGTAAGAAAAACCGCAACTGAAGACTGCCTGCCGCGCTGCGGGCGTGGAAACAAAACGCGGGATCAGAGGTTGACCGCCTTCATTCCTCCTTCAGGATAACGCGCACCGGCAGCTGCTCCTTTCGGTGCCGCGGCGTCGATCCGTCTGAGATCATTCTCAGACAGCACGACGTTCAGCGCACCGACATTCTCTTCGACTCGTTTGGGATGTCTGGTACCCGGGATTGGCACGATGTCGTCTCCCTGCGCGAGCACCCACGCCAGCGCGAGCTGAGCCGGCGTGCATTTGTGCTCTTTCGCGATCTCCTCGACCTTCGCGACCAACTCGAGATTTTTCTTGAAATTCTCTCCCTGAAAACGCGGGTTCTGCCTTCTGAAATCGTCCTCGGCCAGAGCCTCGATTCGCTTGATCTGCCCGGTGAGAAATCCGCGGCCGAGCGGGCTATAAGCGACGAAACCGATGCCGAGCGTGCGAAGTGCGTCGAGCAATCCCTCCTCCGGATCACGCGTCCAGAGTGAATACTCGGTTTGCACCGCGCTGATCGGGTGGACCTTGTGCGCTCTGCGAATCGTGTTGACCGCAGCTTCGGATAGTCCGAGGTAGCGCACCTTTCCCTCGCGCACCAGCTCCGCCATTGCTCCGACGGTGTCTTCGATCGGAGTGTTCGGATCGACGCGATGTTGGTAGTAGAGGTCGATTGTCTCGACACCCAACCGCTTGAGCGACCCCTCGCACGCCTGTTTCACATATTCCGGCCGACCGTTGATGCTGCGCTTGGTCGGATCCTTTGGATCACGCACGTTGCCGAACTTGGTGGCAACGATGACGCGATCGCGTTTTCCCTTGATCGCCCGTCCAACCAATTCCTCGTTCTTGAACGGCCCGTACATGTCGGCGGTGTCGAGCACGTTGATGCCGAGCTCGAGGGCGCGATGAATGGTGGCAATGGATTCTTTTTCGTTGCTTGGACCGTAGAACTCCGACATACCCATGCAGCCGAGGCCGATGGGAAAAGTCTGCAGGCCCTGGGAGCCGAGGCGACGTGTCTTCGAAGTGGTGGTGGCGGGACTCATTTGAATTCCTGAATGCGGTACGTGATAGAAGGGTCACCGCAACAGATGCGCCGAAAAGCTGCTAGCGCAAGCTCGTAGTGGCGGTTGAGTCACGCCGCTATCACTCTTATGCGCATGCCGACCTCCTTAGCTGCGCGGAATGTCTCGCATCACTTCGGGAATGTGATCGCGCTAGACGATGTCAGCATCGACGTACCGGCGGGCAAGGCGGTAGCGCTCGTAGGAGAAAGCGGGTCAGGCAAGACCACGCTACTGCGCTGTTTCAATCGCCTGGTTGAGCCGGAGCGCGGTGAAGTGAGAGTCGGCGAGGAAGATGTTCGCACCCAGCCTCCAGTTCTGCTGCGAAGAGAAATGGGCTACGTACAGCAGCATGGCGGACTCCTGCCGCACTGGCGGGTGCTGAGGAATGTTGCTCTCGTCCCGACGCTGCAGCAAATGCATGACGCCACGGACGCAGCTCGGCAAGCACTCGAGCTCGTCGGACTTCCCGCGACGACGTTCGGGTCTCGGTTCCCGCATGAATTGTCGGGTGGCCAGCGTCAACGTGTGGCTCTCGCTCGGAGCATCGCGGCGCGACCGGGGGTTGTGTTGCTCGACGAGCCGTTCGGCGCGCTCGACGCAATCTCGCGCGCCGATCTTCAGGAGACATTCGAGACGTTACGTCGGGACCTCTCGGTTACCACACTGCTCGTGACGCACGACCTGGCTGAAGCGGGGCGCCTTGCCGATGAAGTGGTGGTGATGAGGAAGGGGCGGGTGGAACAGAGCGGCACTATGCAAACTCTGATCTCTGCACCGGCGACCGAGTACGTTGCGCGGCTGATCGAGCGCGCTCGCGCCAGCCTCGAGGCGCTGCGCGCGTGAGAGCAGTGTCGAGATTCGGGCTGCTCGTTTGTGCCGCCATGCTCGCGCGATCGATGAACGCGCAATCCCGAACGGCGAACCCAGTACCAAACGGACAGCGAATCGCCGTCGCGTCCAAGCCGTTCGGCGAATCCTACCTGTTGTGCGAGATGTTCTCGCAGCAGCTCGAGTCGCACGGCTTTTCCGTAGACCGCCGGCCCGGGCTCGGCGCCACCGAGATCGCCTTCGGCGCCCTTCGCAGCAATGCAATCGACGTCTATCCCGAATACACCGGCACGGGTTTGATCGCGATTCTCCACGACTCACTGCCGGATTCGGTCGCTGCGGATCCGCGCAAGGTTTTCGCGCACGTCGCCCGACGATTCGAAGAGCTCTATCACGTCCGCTGGCTGCCGCCACTCGGATTCCAGAACACGTATGCAATCGCTGTCACCCGTAAGACCGCCGCACGGTATCACCTGCGGACGCTGAGCGATTTCGCGCGAGAGAGCCAGCACCTCACGGCTGGATTCACCGCGGATTTCATCGGGCGAAGCGATGGTCTCGTCGGTCTGGCGCGTGTTTATGGAATTCACCCGCGTACGGTTCGGCCGCTCGCGCCGGCGGTAAAATATCAGGCGCTGGCGTCAGGCGCCGTAGATGTGATCGATGGATACTCGACGGACGGACTGCTGTCGAAATACGATCTCATCACGCTCGCAGACGATCGCCACTTCTTTCCGCCATATGAAGCTGCCGCGCTCGTGTCCCGCCAACTGGAAGAGCGGTCGCCAGGCGCGATTGCGGCGCTCACGCTTCTGAGTGGACGACTCGACGAGCCGACGATGCGCAAGCTGAATCGTCGAGTGGAAGTGGACGGAGAAGACGTGCGTCGTGTGGCCAGTGACGAGCTTACCGCACTCGGCCTCCTCGGAAGCGGGCAAACCGCGCCCACAACATCCGGACAAACGCGGAGCGGCTTCGCCCGATACATGTGGGATCGGCGCGTGACCGTCGTGGCGTTGACGGGCCGTCATCTCCTGCTCGTCGGGCTGGCATTGCTTGCTGCGGTGATCGTGGCGCTGCCGCTGGGCCTGGCGCTCGAGCGAACGCGGCCGCTGGCGGAGCCTGCAATCGGTGCGCTCGGGGTCTTGCAGACCATTCCGAGCATCGCGCTCCTCGCCTTCATGATTCCTCTACTGGGCGTCGGTGTCGTACCCGCGCTGGTTGCGCTCTGGCTATATGCGCTCTACCCGATTGCTCGAGGAACGTACACGGGCGTGCGCGATGCAGATCCCGAAGCAGTCTCTGCAGCCGAAGCTCTCGGAACTACTCCAGTGCAGCGACTGATGTGGGTGCGGCTCCCACTGGCCGCTCCGGTGATAATGGCCGGGATACGCACGGCGGCGGTGATCACAGTTGGAGCAGCGACACTCGCCGCATTCATTGGTGCGGGAGGTCTGGGCGAGCCGATCGTTGCGGGCCTGGCTCTCGCTGATACGCGAATGATTCTCTCTGGCGCCCTTCCAGCTGCCGTGCTTGCTCTGGCTGTCGACGGAGTACTCGGATTAGTGGAACGATTTGTCACCCCGGCTCACCGACGAGGCCGAATCTGGCGAAGGCAGGCCGAAGCTCGGATCTAGCTCTGGGTCTCCAGTGCTCGACAGGCTGACACCGCCGAATCGATGAACTCGCGAACCTGCCACTCCTGAGCAGATGCGCCTTCGAGTCTCGACCCGGTTAGAACCGCGCCCATCCAGCCGCGAGTGTGCCATGTTCCCCGGCCCCAAAGCGGTCGTGACCGAGCCTGTGCCGCGGACGGGTGCGGATGCATGCTGACGTAGAAGTACGGCTCGTCGTAGTAGTTATCGCCGGGCTCGAGTCCGACCCCAATAGTGTGCTCGGGCGCGACGGGAATGAGCGTCGCGATGTCGAAGCCATGCGGCCAGCATCTGACCTCGCTGGCGTCGTGAATCGAGCGAGCGAGAGAACCGAGTATCGACGCGCCGTTCGCGAACCACTTCGACAGCTCCTCGAACTGCGATCGCTCGCTAGCGTCGAAGGAGTCGCCCATTGCGACCGGATGCCCGGGAATCTCGTAGTGCCGTTTGAGCGTATATCGAGCCGCATCGATGCCCAGCGGCGCGATCTGCTCACGAATCCACTGGGTGGCCTCGACAATGGTGCGACCATGCAACCGATATCGCGCAATTGGTTGATCCTTTTTCGTGACGATCAGCAATGTGAGATCGGCCGGTCTGACGCCGATGCGGAATGGCTTGCGGGCGGGGACTACCCCGGAGAGCAGTGCCGCGAGAGCAGGTACCCATTCCAGGTTTGTGTGACTGTCGTCGGGTCGGTGCTCCAGAAAGGAGATTCCCGCAGCTGTACCGAACTGCGCAGCGTGGTGCAGCTGTAGTCGCGAGTCGGAGAGGTGTGTGCTCTCTTCAGGACGGACTGCTTGCCAGGCCCTGGTGTTGGTGGATTTGGTGCGCGTTTCCTGCGATTGAAGTTCCACAAAACAAATCCAGTCAGAAGCTTCTCCAGCATACGAGTACGGAGGGTCAGCCACAAGCAGAGGGGATAACCATTCGGAGATCGTACATTTCCGCTTCCCGCTCAGCTTGCGGCGTCGCGCCGCATATTTATCACAAATGAACTCAGTTCGCGGTTGGCTCTTGTCTAGTTGTCTGTCACTTGTGTTGACTGCCTGCCCGCGCGCGGCGCCCGAGCCCAGAGTGTCTTCCGGACTTCCGCGATCGTTCGTGATGGGATTTTCCGTCATCCCACCAAAGCCCGACATTAAACTCGCGGTGCGCTCGATGGAGATTTGGACGCAGCGTGCCGACGCCGCGATAATGCATCTCGATGTTCCGTGGGCTCTTCTCCTCGCCGGAACATCACCTGAGGAAGCTCTCCGCCGCGACGGAGTCGATCTCGAGCACTATTACCGCTCGAAGCACCTGGTGCTCGTGGTCACCATCGACGTCACCAACGGACTCGCCCGTGAGAGCGAGGCGCCAGCACTCGTAGCCGCGCACCGGAGCATCACCGAGCCGGCGGTGCAGCGGCTCTATCGCAACTATGTGCGCGCACTCGTCGACGTACTTCACCCGGACTATCTCGGGCTGGCCGCCGAGACCAATCTGGTTCGCGCGATTGCGCCCAAGCCGGTTTACGCTGCGGTGGTGCGGATGACCAACGACGCAGCGGCCGACATTCGCCGGCAACGCCCTTCGGGCGCACTGCCTTTGTACGTGAGTGTGCAGGTCGAAACTGCGTGGGGGAAGCTGGGCAGGCAGACCGCTTTCGTGGGCATCGACCAGGACATGCGCGACTTCCCATTCATGAACGTGATCGGGCTGTCGTCCTATCCGTATCTGGGCGGGTTTACCGACCCGGATCGAATTCCTCTCGATTATTACACGCGCGTGAGAGGCTCGAGATCACTTCCGGTGATGGTCGTGGAAGGCGGATGGCCCTCGGCGTCGGCGCGCGGGGTGTTTTCCTCCTCGCCCGAAATGCAGGCGAGGTATATCGCGCGCCAGTCGGAGCTCCTCGACGCGGCGAAAGCTATCGGTGCATTTCAGCTGTCGTTCACCGATCTGGATCTCGGCAGCTTTCCGAAGCCGGTGCCTGTAATACTTCCGTTGTTTGCAACGCTCGGGCTTGTCGATTCCGATCTCCGACCCAAGCCAGCGCTGGCAATCTGGGACAAAGTGTATGCGCGACCGCTCAGCCGCTAAGCCGCATCCGCGATCGGCTCGCGATGCAGTGCTGCCGCCCGAAACCGTCCATAGCTGAAGTAGATCGCCAGACCAACCGCGAGCCACACGAAGAGTCTGATCCAGGTGGGCAGCGGGAGCCCTGTCATCAGGTAGAGGCAGATAAGAGTTCCGACGATTGGCACCC
>DASYVU010000028.1:0-5883 GCA_035936715.1 Gemmatimonadaceae bacterium | reverse complement strand
AGGGGAAAATGTCGAACCCGTTCCCCTCGTTCATCCTATCCGGATAGGTGTCGAACAGATTGCGTCCGCCAACGGAAAGTTTGAGTCCGCGCGCTGGCGTGAACGCTAGCTCGGCATCGACGAGACCTTTCGCCCGGTAGTTCTGCACGTCGGTGCCGCTGTAGCTGTAAAGCGCGGATGTGTACTTGCCGTAATAGGAGTAGCGCGCCATTCCGTTCCACGCTCCCCTCTTGTACAGACCTGTCACCGTGCTGCGCCAATCGGGACGCTCCTTCGTAATCGCAAGCAAACCGCCTTCATCATACTTGTTGATCAGCGTCGCGCCGGTGCCCTTGAGCTCCGGCGGCAGCGGGATGTTGTCTTCATTCGGAATTGTCGTGCGCGTCAGGTTGAACACCGCGTTGAGGCCGGTCGTTCCGCCAAGCGCTTCGGCCGTATAGTCCGCGGTCACGTCGAGGCCGCGCGTCCGGGTATTGATCGCATTCGTGAAATATTGCGCGGTAGTCGCGGGCGATCCAATGTTGCGGAGGATGGCCGAGACGCTGTCGCTCCCGGTACCGAGAAATCCGGTGATCGTGATGCGGTCGTCGATGGCGATGTAGTAGAAATCGCTGGTAAAGGTAAGGTTCGTCCCCGGAGTCGCGGCAAATCCGGCGCTGAAGTTCCTCGACGACTCCGCCTTGAGCGGGCGCGCGCCGAGCGCCCTGGATTCGCGGGAGTTCACCGGGAAGATCCCGATCTCGAACGGGACCGGTTTACCGGTGACAGGATCTGCCTGGAAATTCGTGACGACGCTCGAGTAAAAACTCTGGTTGAGCGATGGAGCGCGGAATCCCGTGCTGACCGCGGATCGCAGAGTCAGGCGCTGCGTAGGCTGGAAGCGCATCGCCAGCTTGCCGGTCAGCTTGTTGCCGAAGTCGCTGTAGTGCTCAAACCGCGCAGCGACGTCGGCGAGGAGACGCGGCACCAGATCGCCCTCGAGATCGACGTACGCCCCAACGTTGTTCCTGTGCGAATCGGATGCGTCCGCCGGCCGGAAGCCCGGAAAGACCTGTGAGCCGGACGGCGCGATGCTGCTGTCCTGCCCCTTATAGAATCCGTTGATGTAAGAGGCGGGCTCACCAGCGGTGATCTGGTAGCGCTCGTTTCTGAAGGCCGTGCCGAGCGCGACGTTTACGGGTGAAGCGAGTCCCATCGCGTACTCGTGGCTCGCGTCCAGGCTGAGAATGGCTTCGGTATTCTGAAGCTCGCCGGCGAAGAAGCTCCTCTTGTTGGGGATTCCGGGATCATCCGCGGTCCCGAGTACTCCGTCGGCGCCCGGCGCGCATGCTGTAACCAGACACGGCCCCAGAGAAGTGTTGAGGGTGTTTTTCAGGTTGTATTTGAAGCCGTTGTGCCCCACAGTGCCGCCCAAATCATACGCCCATCCCGACAGCAATCCACGAACCCCGCCGGCGCCCGAGAAATCGAGCACATCGGGTGCAAATTTCGGAAGGAAGCCGTTCGGATAGATCTGTGGCCAGTTGCGCGGGCCGGACGGGGTCCTGAAGTAGCCGAAGCCTGCGCCGCGGCGAAAACTGTACCCCCCAAACGCGTACAATCCGGCCGCAGCGTTGGCGGCATCGAACGGGAAGTTTGCGCTCGCAAAAGTCATCAGATCTTTCGATGAGCCATCTCCCCAGTGGTGATCCGGCTCCGGAATCGAGTTGTTTTTCGCCGTGAGGTTGCCATTGACCACCCCGTCGGCATCTCCGGTGACGAACATGTCCGTCGGATCAGGGCCGGCGCGATTCGTTGGCTGGCGATCCCGGTACTCCGCGAACAAGCTGAGCGAGCCGCGTCCCAGCGGAACTCCCCATCCGCCGTTGACGTCGACCGTGCGGCCGTCGTGCGGATAGGCTGGACGTGATCCACTCGCGTCAGGAAGCGCAGCAGGATTCGGCTCGCTGGTCATGTATTGACCGAGATCGGCAGTCAGGAACGGCGCAAATGCTCCTTCCTTCAGCACGACGTTGACGACCCCCGCGATTGCGTCCGATCCGTATTGAGCGGCAGCGCCATCTCGAAGAATCTCGAGGCGGTCGATTCCGCCCGATGGAATCGCGTTCATGTCGACACCGCTCGATCCTGCTCCCTCTCCGGCGCCGTAATAATGAACGAGCGCGGTGTGATGTCTGCGCTTGCCGTTGAGGAGCACGAGAGTGTGATCGGGGCTCAGACCGCGCATTGTGAACGGGCGAACGATCTCCGTAGCGTCCGAAACACTCTGTCGCGGAAAGTTCACTGACGGCGCGAGCTGCGCGAGAATCTGTGAAGTCTCAGTAGTCCCCTGCGATTTGATCTGCTCCGGAGTAAAGACGTCGACAGGCACCGCCAGCTCCTCGGCGGCTGTGTGTCTTGCTCGAGAGCCTATCACGACTTCGGCAAGCGATACCGCCGCGTGCCTGACGAGAAAGTTCTGCTCGACGACCTGACCGTCGGGGACGATCACTTCAGCGGTCGGAGTTGCGTAGCCAAGCCTGCGCACCCGAAGAGTGTAGGTGCCAGGCGGAACGCCGGAAATCGCGTAGTCGCCATTGTCTCTGCTCGTCGCGCGGAATCCCCCTGGTTCGGCCACGATTAGCGCTTGCCCGATGGGCACGCCGGTAGAGTCAGCTACTCGACCGCGGATGGTTCCGCTTTGCGCAGTTCCGACAGTCGGCGTGAAGAGGGCGGCGAGAAGGGCGAGCACGAACAGAGTCGACAGGCTGGAGCGTCGCATTGACACCTCGTTTTAGATGAGGGATGCCGCTGACTGGAAAGACCTTACGGCTTTCCTGAGCGCTCTGCAAGTTATGAAAGACCAGCGATGGAGGATTCGATGCGGAGGTTCCCGTACCTGGCTGGAAGTCTGTTCGTGGTCGTGGCAGCCGCCTGCGCCGTACAACAAAAACCGCCAGCAGCAAGCGCAAGGGCAGTCGTGGAAGCTTACGTGCACGCCTGGAACAAGCACGACTTCGCCGCGCTCGACACAATTCTGGCGCCGGACGCAATCCACGAAGACCTCGCTCAGAACGTTCACGCAAAGGGCATCGCGGCCGTCAGGGATTTCATACGACAGGACATTGCGAGCGAGCCAGACTTGAATTGGCAGATCACGAACACGATCGAGGATGGTCGGTTTGTCGCGTTCGAGTGGGCGTGGACGAGTACCTACACCGGCCCGGACCCGGCCGGGAAAACGGTAACGAAGAAGAAGCTTTCCGGTAGAGGCGCCTCTTTCGTCGAGATCGAGAATGGGAGAATCAAGCGCTTCACGGACTACTACGATCTGGGGAGCTACTTCCGCTAGTACAGTCCGCTTTTCTCGCGATGACGACTCGTCTCGAGCCAGGGCAGTATCGTGATGCTGAAGCGCGGGGTGCGCTTGAATCCGGGAGTCGCGGTTACCGGGAACCCGTAGTCGAGGCGAACCGTCGCCCTGCCCGGACGTCGAGGGACCAGAGCGACTCCCAAGCCCGCCACGCCGACCATGAAGTCTTCGGAGACACTAGCCGTGGAGGATGGATCCCACCTCTTGGAGACGACGCCGAAGATAGACGCATCAAGCTCCTGCGATCCGAAAGATTTGAGATGTCTCGTCCTCTCGACCGACAGCGAAGCCGCGGACTCCGCTAGCCTCACTCGTCTAGGCACGAACGCGAGCGCGCGATCGTAGATGCCGAGGGCGCGCACATCCGGATCTGGTTCTCGGAGCTGCTCTCCGGCGAGGGAAAGGCGCCACACTCCGTTCGATGCAGCGTGCTCGGCCGATATTGCGGCGCTGGTACGGCTCGACTGCCACTGACCGGCGCGGCTGTACCCGGACGCCCAGATGTCGCCGACGATCCGGCTGCGACGCGTAGGCAGCCACTCGCGTCCCAACCAGCTGTCGTAGTGCGTCATCAAGTTGGCGTGGCTGATCTCGACGGGCCCGGTTGTATCGCGCGCGGCAACCGAGCCCCTTCCGATGCCGATCAGGACTTCGCCCTCGAGCGCGCGCGGGACATCGACGACCGCGCCTCCCGGCAGGAGCCACGTCAGTGTGTCATAGAGTGCCGACACCACGGAGACGCCAACCTGCGGGCCCGTAAAATGTCGGTCGATTCGGTTCGGACCTACGACGTCGGCGTTCTGCGCGGCAACCAGCGACGTGTTTTCAGATTCCAGGCCTGCGAGGAGATACAGCGCGCGAGGGCCGCGGCGCGGAGTCAATCGAACGCCACCGAGCAGTTCCGCTCCGGTGCGCTCGAAATTGTCTGAGAGCGCGCTCTTCGGCTCGTATTGCTGGTCGTAGAGATCGAGCTCGCCACGCCACTTGTCCGCGAGCGTCGCCTGGCGGCGCGCGAGTGAGATAGAGCGGGCCGACCCATCGGAATATTGGTGGTATTGCGCGCGCGTCGTCATGCCGGTACCGAATCCGAAGGCATCGGACGTGGTGACACCGGCACCGAGTGACCCGTTTCGCGACGCGAGGTCGATGCCTACCGTGCGTCCAGTACCGAGCAGGTTGCGCTCGGTCAGCCCGACCCGGGGAGATGTGGTGCTGGCTCTGATGTCCGGACGCGTTGTCCACGAGTCGCGAGTAACGACCGTCAGCGCGAGCGACTTTCCGGACTGTGTTGGGCACTCGCGCGCTTCGATGCGCGCATACTCGAGGAACGAAAGCTTGCGCAGTCGGCGCAGGGATTCCGCAACACTCAAGGTGTCGACGGTATCGCCCGGAACGAAGAGAAGCTCGCGGCGAATCACTTCTGGGCGGGTACGAACGTGGATCTTCTCAACGAGGCTGGCGAGTCTTCCAAGCTGGGGCTTCGCGGTCTCGACGGACACCGAGTCGATACGGTGCCCGGAAACTGGTCCCAGCGTGACTTCGGACTTCAGAACGGAGCACTGGGGCGGATCCTGACCCAACAAAAGGCTCGGAAGCACCGCTGCAGCGAATGCCAGGGAAATACGCATAGCCACCATTATACGCCCGCAAACCTTTCAGCACTATGACGATACCGTGACGACTGTGGCCCCGAACGAACCCAGAAATGCGAACTCAGCCGGGAACGAGTGGCCAATTCCCATTCACAATCGTCCTGGGGATGAATCTCTCACAGTGATTGGGGAAAATGCGCTATAAAATCATCGCTACTATTTCGCTCGTTGCCGTTGGCGCTTTGGCCACCGGTTGCTCCCGGAACAAACCAGCCGCCGGCGCGCCTACGCCAGCAGCCTCGGACCGCGCTGCTACAGACGCTGCAGCCGCTGAAGCGGGCAAGCTCCGCGAAGAGGCAGACCGTGCCGCCGCGGCCGCCAAAGCCGACGCTGATCGCGCCGCAACTTCTCGCGCACAGGTTCAGAGCACGCTCACCACGCCAGTTCGGTTCGAGTTCGATCGCTCAGTACTGAACGACGAAGCGCTTCAGCTACTCGACGCAAAGGTCGCCGCGCTTCAGGCCAATCCTACGATCCGTGTTCGGATTGAAGGCAATGCCGATGACAGCGGCTCGGACGAGTACAACATGGCCCTCAGTCAGAAGCGGGCTGGTATAGCGCACCGATACCTTACGGAGCGCGGAATCGACGGCTCGCGGCTCCAGATCGTGAGCTTCGGTGAAGAGAAGCCAACGTGCACCGCCAATCGCGACGAGCCCTGCCGCGCGCAGAATCGACGCGACGAATTCGTGGTACTTTCGGGACTCTAAGCCCGGCAGAAACAGGAAACGCCGCACCCGGCTGGGTGCGGCGTTTTTTTGTGCGAATCATCCACCGTTCGTTCCACCGTTCGAGCGCCCTGGCCTCTCGACTTATCGGGTAAAGCGTCCGAAGAAATCGCTCCAGCCTCTCGAGCTCGTCAGCCATGACTGTTCGTTT
>DASYVU010000027.1:0-2603 GCA_035936715.1 Gemmatimonadaceae bacterium | reverse complement strand
GGATTGGCGTCCGCGTTGATATTGCCCTGGGCGTCCGCATATCTGAAGATAACACGCGCGTCGTTTTCCAAACTGTCGAGAACCTGACGCGACGCGACAAATCGCCCCTCCCCGTGCGCGATCGGAACTCTCAGAACCTCGTGTGTCTCGTAGAGGTTGGTGAATAGCGTATCGGAGTTCTCCACCCGAATGCGCACCTGCGCGGAAACGAACTGGAGGTGCGAGTTCCGCATCAACGCTCCTGGCAGCAATCCCGCTTCGCATGCGATCTGGAAACCGTTGCAGATACCGATCACGGGGCCACCACTTCTCGCGTGCGCGGCGACCTCCTGCATGATCGGGCTGAATCGGGCGATCGCTCCGGCTCTCAGGTAGTCGCCGTAGCTGAACCCGCCCGGCAGAATGATCACGTCCGATGCCTGGAGGTCGTGATCCTTGTGCCAGAGATAAACGGCCTCCTCGTTCAGGATCTCGGTGACGGCGTGATACGCGTCGTAATCGCAGTTCGAGCCCGGAAACGTGACGATACCGAACTTCACGCGGGCACCGCCGATTCGATCTCGAAATCTTCGGTGACGGGATTGGCGAGAAGCTTCCCGCACATCTCGGTCACGGCTTCTTCCGCGGTGATCGCATCGTACGAATCCGTCTCGATGATGATGTATCTGCCGACGTGAACGTTCTTCACGGCCTTGAACCCCAGAGTGTGGAGCGCATCGCTCACGGCCTTTCCCTGCGGGTCGAGCAAGCCTTTCCGGGGCGTGATGTGAACGGCGATGCGGAACTTCGACATCAGAGTTGTCCTCCAATCGGACCCGCGGGCGGAACGTCGGCTGGTCCGCCCGGGGGTGGCTCACCGTGACCGGGCGGACGACGCCTTCTCCTCCGGCGGTGCGGACGCTGTCGCGCGGCTTCATTGCCTGCACCAACGACGCCAGCGGCGGTGAGAAGAAGTGGCTCGTCGTCGTCGGAGATCACTGGAGAGTCACCCACCGGACGCCTGTCCAGCAGGCCGAAGATCACTGTCTTCGCCAGACCATACAAGACGTAGCAGATGAGAGCGGGGAAGTAGAACTCCTTCCGCAGGAAAAGCACTCCGATGAATGTCGCGATCACGACGAGCGTGCCCAATATCTCGCTGATCTTTCTGAATCCTACCGTTGGGATGGCCGGATAGGAGACGTTGCTGATCATCAGAAACGCCAGCAGCAGCATCAACCCGCGCAGCCCCGTCGTCCAGTTGAGGTCGCCGAGAACAGTCTGGTTGTAGAGCGGGGTCTGACTGAACCAATAGTAGGTCGCCAGCGTCATCCCCGCGGCCGGACTCGGCAGACCGTGGAAATATTTCTTGGCGCGACCCGCTTGTTCGACGTTGAAGCGCGCCAGTCTGATCACTGCGCAGGCGGTGAACAGAAACGCGAAGATCCAGTCCCACCCGTTTCTGTTGAGCACGGCGAAGTACATGATCATCGCCGGAGCCAGTCCGAACGTGATCGCGTCGACCAGAGAATCGAGCTCCGAGCCGAATCTCGATCCCGTTCCAGTAGCGCGAGCCACCCTGCCGTCGAGCGCATCGCAGACGCCGCCGAACACGACGTAGCGTCCCGCCGTATCGAACTCGCCGCGGGATGCCGCTACGATTGCGAACATTCCGAAGAAGAGACTCGCGAGCGTGAATCCGTTGGGCAGGATTATCACGCCACGATTGCGCGGACGATCGACCTCCCCCCCTCCTCCTCTGGCGTGGTGCCGGCGAGTCTGATCCGGCGGGAGCATCAATGCGGTAACTCTCCCAGCACCGTTACGCCGGCGGTCGTCACGTCTCCGACCTTGGCTCGAATCGTGGCACCGACTGGCAGAAACAGATCCACTCGTGAGCCGAAGCGAATGATTCCCATTCGGTCGCCCTGTTTCACGCGCTCGCCGAGCTTGCTGTAGGTGACGATACGGCGCGCAATGAGCCCCGCAATCTGCCGCACCAGCACACGATGCACTGTGCCCACTCTCGCCGTTCGACCGGAGTCGCTCGGAAGAGTCTCGATTCCGACCGACATCTGCTCGTTCTCGAGGCTCGACTTTTCAGCAGAAGCGTTGAAGAACTTGCCCTTGTTGTAGTGGATGTAGGTCACGACCCCGTCGACCGGATAACGGTTCACGTGAACGTTGAACACGTTCATGAAAATCGACAGTCGAACCGCTCGCCCTTTGATGAAGGATGGCTCATCGACCTCTGTGATCATGATGAGCTTGCCATCGGCGGGCGCGACGACCAGTGATGGCCCACGCTCTCCGACTCGCTCCGGGTCGCGGAAGAAGTACGCGACCCAGAGGGCCAGGAGAAGCAGGACAAAAGCCGCCAGCCACAGTCCCCACGAGCGACGGGACACAGCGAAAGCGAATGCGCCAGCGGCCACGACCGCGGCGATTGCGATGAAAAGCAGTCCTTCACGCGCGAAGTTCAATGTTATGCGTCAGTGTTGAGCGAGCGGCCGGTGAGGCGACGGTAGATGTCGAGGTAGCGCTCGCTCGCCGCGTCGATCACTTCTTTCGGTAATCGCGGTGGTGGATAGTTGCCATCCCATCTTCCTGCGCGCTTCTCTGCA
>DASYVU010000026.1:0-7684 GCA_035936715.1 Gemmatimonadaceae bacterium | reverse complement strand
TAGCCGCCGAAGAGGATACCCCTCGCCGACCGCGCGGATGCAGCGTAAGAATCGCGCACCACGAGCCGACCGACTTGACCGCAGACATCCGCGTGCTAGGTTGAAGCAACATGGTACACGCGCGCCGAATGCTTATGTGTTATCGCCGACGTTGCGGTAACGGAGAGAAGCTGAGCATCTCGTGCGAATACCAAACGACCTTGCACAGCTAAGAGCGAAAGCTCTCGCAGGCCTTGAGAGGCCGCGTCTCTCCCGGGACGCGGCCTCTCTCCTTTTTCAGCGATGTCACGGAGACAGCATGCCGGTAACACCCGATGGACCGATCGCGATCTACTACGAGCATCCCGACTGGTTCAGGCCGCTGTTCGCCGAGCTGGATCGGCGCGAGATACCCTACGCGCGCATCGATGCTTCCTCGCACTCGTACGATCCTTCCGAGAGTCAGTCGCCCTACTCGCTCGTGTTCAACCGTGCGAGCCCCTCGGCGTACCTTCGCGGACATGAGCAGGTAACCTTTCATACTCTGAGCTGGCTGCGTCACCTCGAGCGGATCAGGGTTCCGCTCGTGAACGGTCCCGCCTCGTATCAGATGGAGATCTCGAAGGCGCTCCAGCTCGACGCGCTCGAACAGCTCGGCCTCCCCTATCCGCGGGCCCGGGTGATCAACAATGGCGCGCTCGCTCCCGAGGCCGCGCGTGAGTTGCGATTCCCGGTCGTCGTGAAGGCGAACATTGGCGGAAGCGGTGCGGGCATCACGCGCTTCGACAACGCGGAGTCGCTGGCTGCCGCCGCCAGCGTGGGACTGATCGATCTCGGAGTGGATCACGTCGCGCTCGTTCAGGAGCTCGCGCCGCTGCGCGATGCGCACATCACGCGCGTTGAGGTGCTGGACGGAAACTTCCTCTACGCGATCAACGTCTACCCGGCCGACAATTCCTTCAACCTGTGCCCGGCCGATGTCTGCCAGACCACGGCTGGCCAACAGCTCTCCCGCGGCGCGTGCGCGGTAGATGCGCCGAAGAATGGAATGCGGGTCGAGCAGTACACTCCACCGCTCGAAATCGTCCGCCAGGTCGAGCAGATCGCGAGACACGTCGAGCTCGACGTCGGTGGAATCGAGTACCTGGTCGACGACCGGGACGGACAGCACTACTTCTACGACATCAACGCGCTGTCCAACTTCGTCGCCGATCCGAAGAACGTCGTCGGCTTCGATCCCTTCGAACGCCTAGTCGATTATCTCGTCGAGAGAACCAGAGTGCTCACCCCGGCGGGGTTTGGACAATGAGATACGGATACTGGCTCCCCGTGTTCGGCGGCTGGCTCCGCAATGTCCCCGACGAAGGCATGAGCGCGACGTGGGAGTACGTGAAAAAGCTGGCGCAGCGGAGCGAGCAGATAGGCTACGACATCACCCTCATCGCTGAGCTGTTCATGAACGACATCAAGGGAATCGATGGGGACTCCCTCGAGGCATGGTCTACCGCGGCGGCGCTCGCGGCCGTCACCGAAAAGCTCGAGCTGATGGTGGCCGTCAGGCCGACGTTTCACGAGCCGGCGATCTTCGCCAAGCAAGCGGCGAACATCGATCGCATCTCTGGAGGCCGCCTCGCACTCAACGTAGTGTCCTCGTGGTGGAAAGATGAAGCCAGACGCTACGGGATCAATTTCGAGGAGCACGACGATCGCTACGCGCGCACCGACGAATGGCTGCAGATCGTGAACGGAGTCTGGACCGAGCCGCGCTACAGCCATGCCGGCCAGCACTACAAGGTCGAAGAAACGATTCTCGAGCCGAAACCTCTGCGCAGCCCGCGCCCGACGATCTACGCCGGTGGCGAAAGCCCCGCGGCGAAAGAGCTGATCTCGCGGACGTGTGACGCGTACGTAATGCATGGCGACCCACCGGACCGCGTCGCGCCGAAGATCGCCGACATGACTGCTCGCCGCGAAAGAATCGGGCTGGGCCCGATGCAATACGGTGTCGCCGCTTACGCGATCGTTCGCGATACGGAAGACGAGGCGCGTCAGGAGCTGGCGCGTATCACCAACGTGCAGCCCGGCACCCCCGGATACCAGAATTATCAGGACTGGATTTCACACACCGCACTCGACCAGCAGGTGAGTCTCGAGGACTACTCGGTCTCGAACCGCGGTTTGCGAGCCGGACTCGTTGGGACGCCGGAGCAGGTGGCGGATCGCATTCGCGAGCTCGAGGCGGTGGGCGTTGATCTACTGCTGCTTCAGTTCAGTCCGCAACTCGAAGAGATGGAGAGATTCTCGGAGAGCGTGATGCCGTTGGTGGAAACCGCAACATCGGCGATCTAGGCAATCAGCTTCGCCTGCCTCGCCCTGATCGTCCTGTAGCACTCGCACGACGCTTTCTCGAGTCCCGGCCGGTTCACCACGGTGATGTTTCCGCGGCCGTGCGCGATCAGGCCCGCCTTCTCGAGGATTCCCATTGCCACAGTCACGCCCGGCCGGCGAACTCCGAGCATCTCCGCCAGGAATTCCTGAGTGAGATCGAAGCTGTCGCGGCCGACCCTGTCTTGCGACATGAGCAGCCAGCGCGCGCAACGCTGTTCGATGACATGAAGCCGGTTGCAGGCGGCCGACTGCGCTACCGCCTCGAAGACGAACTCGCTGTAGCGATGCAGCAGGCGCCTGAGACCCGCGAGCTCCCGCGCCAGATTGTGAAAATCCTTTGCGCCGAGTCGCAGCGCCGTCCCGCTGATCTGGCCACAGCCTTTGTGTTTGGAAGTCTCGACTTCATGAAAAACAGGAATCCCCGAAAATCCGTCGTTGCCAATGGTCATGGCCTCGACCTGGTCACCGTCTTCGAGAACCGTGACGAGCGAGATTACGCAGTCTTCGGGGAAGTGAGCGTACTCGAGCTTTTGCTCCGGCTCGAAGAGGATCTGCTTCGACTTTATCTCGACGAGCTCGCTGCGCTCGACCAGTGCGGCGAGCTCGACCGGCGGAAGCAGCCTAAGAATCTTGTTGCGGGGAGAACCATCCGACCGATGGATCGGAGCCGACACGGCTGCACGGGGATGGGTTATTGAGGTGATCGACGCAGCCGACATCTAGGTCCAGTGTTGCGCGCCCAGGTTGGACGCGTACGTATTATTTGACCCGCGAACCTGGTGGGACAGCGCGCGGCTCTAGAGTATGATCTGGTGTTTCGCAAATTGCGAACCGAAGTCCGTTTTTCATAATTCGGCCCAACTCTCGGAGCCGGCACTCTCCTCCCGGGACGGCCGGAGACCCCATACTCCTCAGGTGTTATCTTGAGGGGGCAGAAACAGTCATTTATGACGGCCTGCCTTCTATAGAGCAGCAGGAGAGATTGCCCCACCGGATGAAATGACGACACCCGCTGACCCCCAGACCAACGAGCGAAAATTCCGCTTCAAGGATGAGTGGCTGGTCGCCCTCGTGGGGACCATGCCAGGTGTCACCCCTGAGCTGATCAAACGGTGGCGTTTTCAGGAAAAGCCGTACGTTGCCCAAGCCCTCATCGACGGCGACGTCCTGTCGTTCAGGGAGATCGCCGAAGTCGTGAAGGAAGCCTTCAGAATCGACTACGTCGATCTGAATCCCAGCGAAATCGACAAGGACGCGATGCAGATCCTCCCTGAGAAGCTGTGCCGGGAGCACAACGTCCTGCCGGTGAAGGTCGACAGCCGCATGGTCTGGCTCGCCATGGCCAACCCACTCGACCAGGAAGCGATCCAGCGCGTGGGCTGGGCGACCAGCCGCGAGGTGACGCCACTCTTCTGTCCGCCGGGTCAGCTGGACAAAATGGTCTCGGAGACACTGCGCCCGGACGCGATGATCTACGGTCTAATCGAAAAGCTCGATCACGCCGTCGGGATCGAGCAGATCAAGGAAGAGGAACAGGACGCGGCGGCGATGGCCCGCGTGCACGCGCCCGTCATCAAGCTCGTCGATGCGATCATCGCCAACGCCATCAAGCTGCGCGCGTCGGACATCCACATCGAGCACGACGAGGCGTCGACACTGGTGCGGTTCCGCATCGACGGGCTGCTCAAGAACATCATGGTGCTGCCCAGATTCATCGGGGTCGGCCCCGTCGTCTCGCGCATCAAGATCATGTCCGACCTCGACGTCGCCGAGCGATTCCGTCCACAGGACGGGCGCGCCAAGGTGAGGGTTGCAGGAGACGAGGTGGCGCTGCGCGTCTCGATCCTGCCGACACGCGTCGGCGAAAAGGTCGTAATGCGCCTCCTCAACGAAAAGTCGGTGCAGGTCTCGATGCAGACGCTCGGCTTCATGCCCGAGGTTCTGGACAGATTCAAGACTTTGTTGAACCGTGAGCAGGGAATTCTTCTCGTCACCGGCCCTACGGGCTCGGGTAAAACGACGACGCTCTATGCCGCGCTCAATACTCGACGCGGCGAGTCAGTCAACATCGTCACCGTCGAAGATCCCGTCGAGTACCGGCTGAGCGGCGTCAATCAGGTGCAGGTGAATGAGAAGCAGGGACTGACTTTCGCCGGCGTTCTTAGATCGGTGCTGCGCCAGGATCCAGACGTGCTGCTGGTGGGAGAGATCCGAGATCAGGAAACGGCGACGATCGCTTTTCAGGCGGCAATGACGGGACACCTTGTGCTCTCCACCCTGCACACCAATGACGCCATTGGCGCGATTCCGCGACTACAGAACATTGGAGTAGAGCCGTTTCGAGTCGCGGCCGGTCTGATCGGTGTCACCGCCCAGCGTCTCGTGCGGAGAGCGTGCCCGCACTGCCGCTACGAAGCGCCAATCGAAGAGCTTCACCCCATGGTCCGCTCGGCACAGATCCGTCTGTTCAACAAGGCTCGGCACGTCAAGGCAGCCGGATGCGCGGAGTGCGGCTTCAGCGGGTACACCGGGCGTCTTCCCCTGATCGAGTTCCTCGAGATCACGCCCGAGGTGCGCGGAATGATCACGACCGGGAAGCTCGCGGACGAGATTCGCGCCACCGCGCTCCGCACCGGCGCGCTGCACACGTTCGACAACGACGCGCTCTGGCACATCGCCGAAGGTGACACCACGGCGGACGAAGTGATTCCGTACACCGAGTTCGAGCGTCGCAAGACGCCGCGGACGAACACGCCGCGCGTGAATCAGGAGTACCTCCCCGAGCTCGATGCGGATGGCGTTCCGAAACCGTCGAAGGTGCTTCTCGCTGTGAGCGACAAGGCCGATCGCGTGAAGTACAACGACATCCTGGTCGAGGCGAGGTTTGCGGTGCAGATCGCCAACGACGGGGCTGCCGCGCTGGGGATTCTGGCGCAGGATCCGCCGGATGCGCTGGTGGTCGGATTGAAGCTTCCAATCCTCGATGGACGCCAGGTAGTGCACGCCGCACGCACGGTGGTCGGGTTGATCGACATGCCTATCATCGTCGTCGCACCCGCCGGTTCCGAGAACGAGACCGGCGATTTGCTTTCGCAGGGCGTGGACGATGTGCTGTTCGAGCCCCTCGATCCCGGCCGGTTCAGGGCGCGTGTCACGACAGTGATGCGGAGCCGCGGACTCTGGGCAGAGACCGAAGAGGTGATGCGTCCGCTCATTCCGCAGGACGAAGCGGAGCGACTCGTCGAGTTCCGCATTGGTGCCACGATGGACCCACAGCCGGAGGAGCGCTTCGACAAGATCAGCCGAATGGCTCAGCGCGTGTTCGACGTGCCCTTCGCCGGAATCTCCTTCGTGGAAGGCGACCGGCAGTGGTTCAAGTCGAAGCATGGCTTGCCGATCCAGGATACAACGCGCGAGATGTCGTTCTGCGGCCACGCGATCAACGGCGAGGAAGCATTGGTCATCGAGGATGCCGCTCTCGATCCACGTTTCGCGCAGAATTCTCTGGTGCTCGAGGAGCCGCACATCAGGTTTTACGCGGGGCACCCGGTGAAGGGGCCCGGCGGTCACAGCGTCGGAACGCTGTGCATCATGGACAACCTGCCTCGCGAGTTCGACGAAGACGACCGGGAGACGCTGCGCGATCTGGCCGAGAATGTCGAGAAGGAGCTGAAGTCCACCTCCAAGGCCAAGCCGAAAAAGAAAGTCGTCGAGGCGCCCCCCGACTAAGCATCCCCGCGGCGTACAGCCTGTAACTGCCACTGAAGACTACCTGCCGGGGCTGTCGGCGGGCCAGCTGGGAGCTGCGGGCTTTTTCAACAGTTCACACCGTCTTGCGCCAATAGCCAGATAGTCTTATCGTTAGCACAGCTAACGATTTCGCCAAGGGTGTAAAATGTCAAAGGATGCAGTACCCGCACTCGAACGCATCAAGCAAATCGCTGTTCCAGTACGCGACGTCAAGGAAGCCGCGCGGTTCTATCGGGACACGCTCGGACTGACGCACCTGTTCGATGCCCCTCCCGCCCTTTCTTTTTTCGATTGCGGTGGAGTGCGATTGATGCTCGCCGGCCCCGAAGCGCAGGGCAAGGACGGAGAAGAGCAGCATCCGGTGCTCTTCTACGACGTCAGTGACATCAAGAAATCGCATGCGAAGATAAAATCTTCGGGCGCCGCTAGCATCGAGGAGCCGCACGTCATTGCGCGGATGAATGGGCGCGAGATATGGATCTCTTCCGTTTCCGACGGTCAGGGAAACGTCGTCAGCCTGATGAGTGACGTCGCGGAAGCGTGAGCGCGAAGCTCTCGCCCTCGCCGACCAGCTCCACTCGGCGGCGATTCACCTGCTGCGGCATCTGCGCAAGGAGGACGACGCCAGCGGACTCTCCGCACCCCGACTCTCCGCGCTCTCTGTGGTCGTTTTCGGCGGGCCCGTGACGCTTGGTCAGCTGGCCAATGCGGAGCAGGTGAAGCCGCCCACCATGACCCGAATCGTAACCGGGCTGGAAAAAGATGGCCTGGTGCGACGAGAGGGTGACGCGCGAGACGGACGGCTGACGAAGATCCATGCGACACCCAAAGGACAGAAGGTGCTCATGGCGGGCCGAGCCCGACGAGTCGAATTGCTTGCGAGCGCAGTGGAAGGCCTCAGCCCCACGGAGGTGGCGGAGCTGGGACGCGGAGCTCAACTTCTCAGGGAGCTGATCGATTCCATGCGGAGAGCACAATGAGTCGCCCCAAATCCGATCTCGAGGCGCTGCGCCAGGATCTGCATCAGGTCTACGCCGGCGACCCATGGCATGGCTCGTCGATCACCGAAGTCCTGAAAGGAATAGACGCGGACGTCGCCGCTCGCCGGTCGATTCCACACGCACACACCATCTGGGAGATCGTGCTTCACATGACGGGGTGGACGCGAGAGGTGGCGTCGCGCGTTCGTGGCGCAGCTGCCAAGTCTCCCCCGGAGGATTGGCCCGCAGTGCGATTCGGCGGCGGCGAGCCGGCATGGACGGCAGCGAAAGACGACCTGGCCGCCGCGCAGAGGGAGATCGAAGTGGCTGTCGGTGCGCTGGAGGCGAACGATCTCGTCCGGTGGATCGAAAACCACGAAGGCGCGGGCTTCACCGTAGGCACCGTGATACGTGGCTTGCTCCAGCATCACACCTACCACGAAGGGCAGATCGCGATCCTGAAGCGCGCCGCGATCAGTTACTCAGAGTAGTACCAGATCGATCCGCCGAGGTTGACCGACAACGACCTCGCTCCGCCAAAGGCGCCGCTGCTCCCAAGCTGGGCCGAGTATTGGTTGTAGTAGTTG
>DASYVU010000025.1:0-20589 GCA_035936715.1 Gemmatimonadaceae bacterium | reverse complement strand
AAGGATTTGGCATTTCGTTCCTGGAAGCCGCCGCGTCGGGCATTCCTTCCGTCGGGGGAGATTCCGGTGGAGTGCGCTCGGCGGTTCGCGACGGTGAGACGGGAATCGTAGTCCCACCCACCGATTCCGACGGGATAACGGATGCAATTCGCTCGCTGCTGATGAATCCGGAGCGTCGCAAGCAGATGGGAGTCGCCGGACGCCACGCCGTGGAGAGCTACTACAATTGGGATCGTGTGGCGCGGGATACCCGCGAGTTCACGTATCGAGTAACCGGGTTAAGCGCGCAGTGACCACCGCCACGAAACGTCCCGAAACCGCGAAGCATCCCGATACGCTCGAGCGAAAACCGACGCTCGCTCATCGGGCCGAGTACTACACGATGCGTGCGACGGTGGGTGTGCTGCGCGCCCTGAGCTGGGACGCGGCCTGCAAGGTCGGCGAGAAGCTTGGCGCGCTCGGATATCGCCCGCTGGGAATAAGAAAGCGCGTCGTCGAGAAGCAGATCGCGGCTGCATTCCCTGATCTCGACCATGAAGCCGTCGTGAATCTCTCGCGCGAATCCTACCGGCACCTCGGCCGCACCTTTATCGAGACCGCGCTACTCGATGGAATCGGGAAAGACGGGCTTCAGCGGCTCGTCGAAACGGTCGAAGGGTGGGATGAAGTCGAAGATGTGATGTCGAAGGGGAAGGGAGCGGTTATGGTCACGGGCCACTTCGGCAACTGGGAGCTTGCCGGCGCGTACGTGGCTGCCCGCGGAATTCCACTCGATGCGATCGTGCGCGGCATGGCCAACCCGCTCTTCGATTCCTACATCAATCACACCCGCGAAGAGATGGGAATGACGATCGTGCACGATTCCGAGGCGGTGCGTCGGACGCCGCGCTCGCTGCGCGCGGGACGAGCAGTGGCATTCGTCGCCGATCAGGGAGTGCTGGGACTCGCCTCCACCTTCGTGCCATTTTTCGGACGCCCCGCCAAGACCCCACGCGGCGCGGCGGTATTCGCTTTGCGATTCGAGGTTCCGGTTTTGTTCGTCGTCGCCATCCGGCAGCCGAATGGTCGGTACCGGATTGTGGTCGAGCGAATCGAAGCGCGACAAACAGGCGATCGGGATCGCGACGTGGACGCGATCGTTGCACGTTTTACCGAGCGCCTGGAGCACTGGGTGCGGGTAGTGCCCGCGCAGTACTTCTGGCAGCATCGCAGGTGGAAGCGGCAGCCTCCGGACACGCCGGCGGCGCTCAGAGATCCATCGGCGTAGAAGAGGAGACGATGCTCGATCCCAAGCAGCGACAAAGGTTTCTTCGCGACAATCGCGCGCGCATAGGAATTGGGATCGTCGTCATCATGAGCCTCGCCGCGGTTCTGGCGCCGCTGATCGCGCGCCAGAGCCCGATCTCGATCGATCTACAGCACATTCTCCAGCGCCCCACCGCGCACCACTGGCTGGGCACCGACATACAGGGGCGTGACATCTGGTCGCGGCTCGTCTACGGCGCGCGCGTTTCGCTTACCGTCGGTCTCATCTCGCAGGGAATCGCGCTTGTCCTCGGCGTGTCGCTCGGCCTCCTGGCTGGATTCTACGGCAAATGGGTCGACGAGATCGTGATGCGCCTGGCCGACGTCACGCTCGCGTTTCCGACGCTCCTGCTGCTCATTGCGATGGTTGCCGCGCTACAGCCATCGGAAGCTGTAGTCTTCGCCACTATTGGAATTGTCGGATGGGCGGGCATGGCGCGGATCGTTCGCGGCCAGGTGCTCGTAGTCAGGCAGCTCGAGTACATCCAGGCGATCAGAGCTCTCGGCGCCGGCGATCTCCGCATCATGACTCAACACGTGCTGCCCAACGTCATCGCGCCGGTTGTCATAACGGCGACACTCGGCGTCGCCGGCGCGATCATGGCTGAGGCGGCGCTTTCCTTTCTCGGACTCGGTGTGCCTCCGCCGGCGCCGAGCTGGGGGTCGATGATTGCAGACGGACGGGACCTGTATCAACTTCAAACCGCTCCATGGACGTCCGTATTTCCCGGAATCGCCATTGGAGCCGCGGTGCTTGGCTTCAATCTGCTGGGCGATGCACTTCGGGATGCGCTGGATCCGCGGCAGTATTACAAGGCCAAGAAAGGAGCGTAATACAGGTTTATCAGAGAGAGCTAGGCGTGACTGCATAAGACCATCACCTCAAAGCGAGGATGACCATGCTGCTCCAGACTGCCGCTCAAGCGCTTGTTCAAGCCGTTCCCCAAACGGTTGTCGTTCATCCCTCCTTCACCGACACGCTGATAACATCGTTCCGCGAGTCATTCTCGATGATCCTGAGCGCGATCCCGCGTATTCTCGCGTTCATCGTCATCGTCGCGATCGGCTGGTTCGTCTCATCCCTGCTCGCGAAAGGCGTCGTGGGACTTCTGCGCGCGATTCGATTCGACGAGCTGATGCAGCGATCGGGACTTTCCGACTTCATGACCAAGATGGGGACGGGAATCGACTCGGTTGGAATCGTCGCGGGAATCGTCAAATGGATCGTGCGTGTCGTGGTTCTCCTCGTTGCATTCGATACGCTCGGACTGCCGGCCGTGTCCGACGTCATGAGACAGCTTCTGCTCTGGCTGCCCAATCTTGTGGTGGCGATCTTCGTCCTGTTCATCGGTGGAATCGCGGCTCGCGCGCTTGGGAACATCGTGCGCGGCGCGACGGCTGAAGGAGGGTTCTCCAACCCGGAAACGCTCGCCAACATCTCGCGCACGGCGGTGTGGTCGTTCGCGGTCGTGGTGGCGATCAACCAGCTTGGGATCGCGACGAATCTCATCACCACGTTGTTCACCGGATTCGTGGGAGCGCTGGCGATCGCGCTTGGTCTCGCTTTTGGTCTGGGAGGGCGCGACCTGGCGTCGCGCACTCTGGAAAACTGGTACGACCAGGCGCAGGAGGCCAAGCCTAAGTCGAGGAGATCGCGGGTGTCGGAAGAGTAGCCGCGACGCCGCGATCGCTATAGGTGCGGCGCGATCGCGGCGTTCGCTTTTTCCGAAGTAATGATGGGGATGACTTCGAAATCGACGAGGTCGCTCCAGTTGGACATCCACTCATCGAGTTGCTTTTCGTCCTCGCAGTCCATCACCTGAAAGCATCTCTCGAAGTCGGTCGTCACCCAACTGGAAACGTACCGCGCGCCCGGCGAAGCCATTCGTCCCTTTTCCTTGAGCCGGCGATAGACCGGCTTCGGATCACCATCGCGGTACTTCTCGATCACCATGAAGAGCATGTGCGCCTCGTTCCCAGGAATGTGCAGTTTAGCGGCCGACGCGTACCAGCCCGTAGTCACGCGCGCCCTTCCGAAGCAGATGATATCGTCCAGCAAGCGGCTTCGCGGAGCCGAGATCCGTGTCGGGGGCTGCGCGCTGACCATTCAGGTACACTCCCCCTTGCTCGACCAGCCTGCGCGCCGCGCTCTTTGACCCGGCAAGCTTCAGAGTCACGAGCGCATCCAGCAATCCAGGCGCCTCACGCGACTCCGCGAACGGAACCTCTTCGCTCAAGGCGCGCAACACCGGCTCTGTGAGCGACGCAGGGTCAGCCTTGCCGAACAGCACGCGTGATACTTCTTCCGCCACGCGGCCCGCCTCTTCACCGTGCACGCGCGCAGTCATGTCGCGGGCAAGCGCCTGCTGTGTTTCCCGCTTTTCCGGTGCTGAGGCGAGCAGCTTGTCGAGCGCCTCGATCTCCGCGCGCGGCATGAGCGTAAACAATCTCAGGTACTTGCCAGCATCGCGGTCGTCGACGTTGATCCAGTACTGATAGAACTTGTAGGGCGACGTCCGCGCCGCATCGAGCCACACCGCGCCCGCTTCCGTCTTCCCGAACTTGGATCCGCTCGCTGTCGTCACCAGCGGCATTGTCAACGCGTGCGCCGTCTTTCCCGTCACCCGTCGAATCAGCTCCAGGCCCGCAGTGATGTTTCCCCACTGGTCGCTGCCTCCGATCTGCAGCGTCACTCCTTCACGGCGGTGAAGCTCCAGGAAATCGTAGGCCTGCAGCAGCATGTACGAGAACTCGGTGAACGAGATTCCGCCCTCGATGCGCGACTGCACCGAATCCTTCGCCAGCATGTAGTTCACCGTGAAGTGCTTGCCGACATCGCGCATGAACTCAACTGCTTTGAGCGGCCGCAGCCACGCGGCGTTGTCGCGCATCCGCGCCGCTTTCGGGCCGCTGAAATCGAGAAAGCGCTCGAGCTGCTTTTCAATCGAGCGCGAATTGCGCTCGATTTCTTCTTCCGATACGAGCTGGCGCTCCGCGGTCTTGCCGCTCGGGTCGCCTATCATCCCTGTCCCACCGCCCACCAGAGCGATGGGGCGGTGCCCCGCGCGCTGCAGATGCGCAAGTCCCATCACCGGCACGAGATGGCCCACGTGAAGGCTCGACGCCGTGGGATCAAAGCCCGCGTACGCGCTCACTGAATCGGTTGCGAGTGCATCCGGCAATCCGTCCGTGTGTTGATATACCATTCCGCGCCAGGACAGCTCGTCCAGCAGCGAATTCTTCGAGTGCATGCGGGGAAGATAGGGACGCCCGACCGCGGTGTCACCTTCGGTGTATCACAGTTATCTTTTTGCACTCCGCATGGCCTCCGACATCGACAACAAACTTCCATTTCGCAAGCGCCACCCAACGCTCGTCAGGGCGGCGCTGCTTTCGCTGACCTTCCTCCTCGCGCTGGGCTCGGGCGTGCTCTACTCGAGCTGGGCCCTCATTTGTCGCGGCAATCAGTGCCCGTCAATCGAGACCCTGGCAGAGTACACCCCCCACCAGACCTCCAAGCTATACGCGGTCGACGGACGCTTCATCGCCGAGCTGGGACTGGAACGGCGGACGCTGGTGAAGATCGACGAGATTCCCAAGATCGTGCAGGACGCATTCGTGAGCACAGAGGACAAGCGCTTCTTCCAGCACGCCGGTATCGACTGGCACCGGGCCGCGAGCGTGGTCATCCGCTCGCCGCTTCACGGCTACTCGCAGGGGTTTTCCACTATCACGATGCAGCTCGCGCGGAATGTCTTCCCTGAGAAGATCAGTCGCGAGAAAAGCATCGTCCGCAAGCTCAAGGAAGCGAAGGTCGCTCGCGAGATCGAATCGAAGTACGACAAGAAGAGAATTCTCGAGCTGTATCTCAATCAGATCGACCTGGGCCACGGCGCCTATGGAGTCGAGACGGCGTCGCAACGCTACTTCGGGAAATCCGTTCGCGACCTGAATCTCGCTGAAGCGGCAACCCTCGCCGCGCTCCCCAAGGCTCCGGCCAGATACAACCCCGTTCGCTACCCCGAGCGCGCGATCCAACGGCGCAACACCGTCATCGAGCTGATGCGCCAGAGCGGGAAAATAAACGACGCGGATGCAAGCCGGGCAAAGGCCTATCCGCTGCAGCTCGCCAACAAGACTGTGACAGGCGAGACCGCGCCTTACTTCGTCGAGTGGGTGAGGCAGCAGCTCGACGCGCAGTTCGGCAAGCAGCTGTACGAGCAGGGCCTCAAGGTCTACACCACGCTCGATCTCGACGAGCAGAGCGCAGCCGAGCGCGCCCTCGAGCGCCAGGCACGCGCGATCGAAGGAGGCCGATTCGGGGCATACAGCCACGAGACTTTCGAGCACTACCTCGCGCATCGCGAAGGTGATGAGGGTAGCGGCACGTCGCCATACCTCCAGAGCTCTTTCCTCGCGCTCGATCCGCGCAACGGCGCCGTGCGGGTCATGATCGGAGGACGCGACTTCGACGATTCGAAGTTCAATCGCTCGGTTCAGGCGCTGCGACAACCGGGCTCGGCGTTCAAGCCCATCGTGTACTCCGCGGCGGTTCAGAACGGCAGACCCGCGTCGTACATAGTCAACGACAGTCCGCTCGTTCTCCAGGTGCCGGGACAGCCCGAATGGGCCCCGCAGAACTACGATCTGAAATTCCTCGGCGAGATCCCGCTGCGCCAATCGCTCTACGAGTCGCGCAACGTCTCCACCATCCGGCTCGGCATGGAACTGGGCGAGCAGACCGTCATAAACGAGGCAAGAAACTTCGGCCTCACCACTCCGATCCCGCCCTATCCGTCGATCCACATCGGTGCCGCGGACGTCTATCCGATCGAGCTGATCTCCGCGTACACCGCGTTCGCGAATCTCGGTGTGCGCGCGACGCCCAACGCGATCATCAGAGTCGAGAACGCGAAGGGAGAGATTTTGTGGCAGCCAACTCCGACTCGTTCACAGGTTCTCTCCCCGGAGGAAGCGTGGTTGATGGTCGACATGATGAAGGATGTCGTGCGCCGAGGCACTGCCGCAGGAAGCGTGTGGGGCTCCGGATTTCACTATCCCGCGGGCGGAAAGACCGGAACGACGAACGACGGCACCAATGTCTGGTTCATCGGCTACACGGCTGATCTCGTCGCCGGCACGTGGATGGGGTTCGATCGGCCGCAGAAAATCAAGGAAAACGCCCAGGGTGGCGTACTTGCCGCGCCGGCGTGGACCGCGTTCATGACTGAGGTCTACCGCAGAAAGCCGCCGCCTCCGGATTGGCCGCGGCCTGTCTCGATCGTCACGCGTGACATCGACATCAGCAGCGGGTTGCTGCAGACACCATACTGCCCGCGCAATCTGGTCACGACGGAATTCTACATCTCCGGAACGGAGCCGACGCGTGACTGCGACAAGCACGGGCAGTACGCCAATCCCGGATTCACGCCGGTCGACACGTTCAGCACGATTCCGTTGACACCGCCTCCAACTCGGAGTCAGACTCCGATTACCGTGACGCCGCCCCCGATTCAGCCGGGTTACAAAGGTGTGGAGGGTCGGAATCAGCCGCGGGCTCCGACGGTATTCGATACGACGCGGGCCAACGTGGCTCGGCGCGACAGTGCGCGCGCCAACATCATCCGTCGCGACACCAGCCGCGGCAACATTATTCGACGCGACAGCACACGCCCGAGAACCGACACGAGCCCGACGGCCGTTCCCCCGCCGGCAATGACGCCGCGCTGATGCGCTATCACGCGCGCTGGGTGCTCCCCATCACCCAGCCGCCGATTGAAAATGGAACCGTCGTCGAGAGCGACGGAGTTATCACATACGTCGGCCCTCGTTCCGCCGCGCCCCCAGGGGACGACTATGACCTGAGCGAAGCGATCCTGCTGCCGGGCCTCATCAACACCCACACGCATCTCGAGCTCACCGCCATGCGGGGGTTTCTCGAGAATTGCCGATTCACGGAGTGGATAGACAAGCTGCGGCAGAGCCGGAACGAGGTCATGAGCGACGAGATGCTGCTCGATTCCGCGCGCTTCGGAGTGATGGAAGGACTCGTGGCGGGAATCACGACCTACGCGGACACATGCTCGAGCGGAGTCGCAATGCGCGCGATGAATGAGCTTGGTGTGCGCGGCATCGTGTATCAGGAAGTATTCGGGCCCGACCCATCGCACGCCGATGCCGCAATGCGCGAGCTCGAAGATCGCATCGAGAAGCTTCAGCTCGAGCAGACAGATCTCGTGGCTGTCGGGGTCTCCCCTCACGCGCCGTACACCGTGTCGGATCGTCTCTACCGCGCGGTGGCGGAATTTGCGAACTCACGGCGTCTGCCGCTGGCCATGCACATCGCTGAAAGCGAGGCCGAGTACGACATCGTCGCGAATGCCCGCGGCGAGTTCGCTGAGCGCTGGGAGCGTCGAGGGATCGCGGTGATGCGACGCGCACGCTCGCCTGTCGAGCTGCTGGATCGGCACGGAGTGCTCGACCGCGGTCCGCTCCTCATCCACTGCGTGCGGGTCGACGATGCCGACATAGAGATCATCGCTCGCCGCCGCTGCGCGGTGGCGCACTGTCCGGCCTCGAATGCAAAGTTCGGTCATGGCATCGCTCCGCTTCTATCGCTCGTCTCGGCTGGAGTTCGCGTGGGCATCGGCTCGGATTCGGTGGCCAGCAACAACCGCATGGACATTCTCGACGAAGCGCGTCTGGCCGTCCTGATCCATCGCGCCGCGACTCAGCTGCACGATGCATTCGGTGCGCACCAGGCTCTCGAGCTCGCCACAATCGGCGGAGCGCGCGCCTTAGGGGTCGACTCACGTGTTGGATCACTGGAGCCCGGAAAGGACGCCGATCTCGCTGCGTTTCGCACCGACATCGCGCGCACTACACCCCTCGGCGATCCCTATTCGGCGGCAATTTTCGCCCTGCCGGGACGGTCGGCAGAGCTAGTTACAGTGCGGGGCAGGGTGCTCGTGGAGCGCGGACGCGCCCGGTCCGGCGATGCGGCGCTTGCCCAGAGGGTCAGGGAAGTTGGCACTGCTCTCGCTTCATGGGTGCCCGCTTGATATCTTCAACAATCCTCTCAGTGGGAAGCCTTACTCAATGGCGGCAGTAGACAACCACCACCGTATCTGGCGCGACGGGAAGTTCGTTGATTGGGAAGACGCCACGATTCACGTAATGAGCCACGTAGTCCACTACGGCTCGAGCGTTTTCGAGGGCATCCGCTGCTACGAGACGCCCGGTGGACCGGCTGTGTTCCGACTCGGTGCGCACATGCGTCGCTTCGCGGATTCGTGCCGAATTTACCGGATGCCGCTCAAGTACTCGATCGATGACATGTCCCGGGCCGCAGTCGAAACAGTCGCTGAGAATGAGTTGCCGCACTGTTATCTGCGGCCCGTCGCTATTCGAACCGGTGAGCAGATGGGTGTGCTGCCGGCCGACACGCCGCTCGAGGTCTTCATCATTCCCTGGACCTGGGGCACCTACCTCGGTGCCGACGCTCTGAAGAATGGCGCCGATGTGTGCGTTTCGAGCTGGAGGCGTCCGGCTCCGGACACGATTCCGATGATGGCGAAAGCGGGCGGGAACTATCTGAACGGACAGCTGTCCAAGATGCAGGCACGCGTCGACAACTATGTCGAAGGTATAATGCTCGACTCGTTCGGCCTGGTGTCCGAGGGAAGCGGTGAGAACCTGTTCCTCGTTCGCGACGGGAAGCTGTTCACGTCGACCATCAGCTCCGGAATTCTCAATGGCATCACTCGCGATTGCGTGATCCGGATCGCGCGCGACATGGACGTCGAAGTCGTCGAGGGATCGATTCCTCGCGAAATGCTATACATCGCCGATGAGTTATTCTTTACTGGAACGGCCGCGGAGATAACTCCCATTCGTTCGGTCGATCGTATTCCGATCGGCACAGGGAAGCCGGGCGCTCTCACGCTCGAGATTCAGCGCGAGTACATGGGCCTGGCGACTGGCGTGATCGAAGACCGGTACGGGTGGCTCACACCGGTGCCGCCTCGAAAGGTGTCGACGGCCACGCGTGGGAAGGTGGCTAGAGAGCGGGTCGACAACATGTCCGCTTCGCCGATATAACCCCGTTCAGCGATCGAGTTTAGGGGTCCGACGAGGCTCGTTTTTCCGCTGAAAGGACTGTTACCGGCAACCGCCGGCGTCGTGTTAATAGAAGTGGTGTATCAGTCGTATATTTTGGTGGGTTTGCCCGGGAGGAGTGCTTGATCGTTGGTTGTCTGGCACTGAATGCTTCGTTCGAGCCGCTGACGATGGTTCCGCTGCGCCGCGCCCTGCGGCTGGTGATTGATGGGAAAGCGGAGATCGTCGAGGCTGACTCTGATCGCGTCGTTCGGTCCGAGAAACTGACGCTTCCGCGTCCGGTGGTCATCCGCCTCACGCGCTTCATCCACGTCCCCCGCCGTTTCCGGCGCCAGGTCACGAACACCTTCCTCTTTGCGCGCGATCGCTATCGCTGCCAGTACTGCGGCCGCCTTCAGATCGAGCTCAAACCGCGTGAATCACTGACGCGTGATCACCTGATCCCGCTCTCCCGCGGCGGGGCGAACGACTGGACCAACGTCGTGACGGCGTGCAGTCCGTGCAACACGAAGAAGGCGAACAATCTGCCCAGCGAGATCGGGATGCACCCGATGCACCCTCCGGTCGAGCCGCACTTCGTGCACCTGAGTTGGGCGGTACGACGGCTGACTGCGACCCAGGCCAAGTACATCCGGCTCTTCTATGGGGAAGAGACGCTCCATCACCTGGAAGATCTCGAGCAGCGGCACCCTCATACCGTGCATCACGTCGCGCATTAGGCGGGCGGCCTACGCATCCACAAAACTGAAGCAGGGAGTTGTTGGCTTGTAAGCTGCCGGATCGCTTCGCGGTCCGGACGCCGAGGCTCTAGGGTTTGAATTTCCCCGTTCGCGCTTCGTAGTGCCTTTTTTCGCCGCCGAGCAGCCGTACAACCAAAGTCCTCACACCTCGCCCTAGCGCAGTACCAGGATTCTTCTTCCCGCTTACAGCAGGCTTGAGCTCCCCACGCAGCCATCGCTCGACCTCATCCAGATCGCTTAGAGAGAGCGTCTCGACGTCGAGCAGCAGATTGTAGTACCCGCGCTGTCCCTTCTTCGGTAGCGAGATCGCGGGGTGGTACGGACCCTCCGCCGCATTCTCCGCTTCGCCTCCGCCCGCGAACTCTCCAAGCGATTCCACCTTCTTGTTGACCACGCGCACGACTTGGTACTTCTTGCCCAGCACGTCGTACTTCACAATCACGTCCCAGTCGAACGTCGCCTTCAGATCGTCGAACCATCGGCCTGAGGTCCATCGCTCCAGCCGGTAGTGCAGACGCGCCGGAAATCCGTTGGAGAGCAGATCGCGCATGGAGCCATCCGAGAGCAATCCGGACGAAGAGACCGCCGGCGGCTCCTCCGCCCACGCGCTCTCCGCCGGAAGTACCACATCGACCCGCACTTTTTTCTGTGCGCCGAGTGTAGAGGCGGAAAGAAGCGCGATGGCCAGCAGAAGGGTGAAGTTCGGCTTCACTAGAACCGACGGCGCACGCGCAAAAACACGTTCGCGGGTTCCTTCGGGCTCGACACCGCCTTGGCTGTATAGATCCCGAAAATACCCAGATCGAGCCCAAGCCCGACGTCAGTTCGAAACGTCCCGAAGCGCGGGAAGCTGTGACTCGAATATTCGAGCGTGCCCGAGGGCTGCCCAACTAGCCAGCCCCTGCCCGCATCCACGAACGCCACCGCGGTCGGCTGCACCGTGAATCCGATTCCACGCAGCCTGATCGGCCGCCAGTTCAGAAAATCGAGCAGGGAAGAGTGCAGCTCGTTCCGGTACTCGAGCTGCGCGAGCGCGACCCGCTCACACTGCGCCGGATTACCCGGGGGTGGCTGGCCCCCGTCGCTGCATTGCGACACGTCGACGGTTCCAGGTTGATACCTCCGGAAATCGAATCCGGGTATGGTCCCGACGCCGCCAACCGAGAACCTTCGCTCCAGCGGAAGCTCGTCACCGTGCAGCCATCCACCCAGCACGAGCCGCGCGTTGATCCACGACGTCGGCGACAGCCGATTGTAGCGGCGCAGATCCAGAAGAGCGCGTCCGTAGGCGAGCTGCGATACCGGAGCGGGCCGCGCGAGCGGCGAGGCAAGCCCCGGATCCGTCACCCGACCGGAGCCGTGTTCATACTCGGCTAGGATCAGCCAGCCAGTGGAAGGATTGATGTCGTCGTTTCTGGTGTCGATGATCGCGCGGGCGACCGCGGTGTGAAAGCGTCCAGCATCTACGAGCGGATTCGCGCGCCAGGGTGTTCCATTGCGGAAAACCGAGAAGACGCTTCTCACGCGCTCCGCCGCCCACCGCTCGTCGCTCCATTCAAGCGAGAGACTGCTGCGCGAGCTCATGTGAAAAGTGCCGGTCGCCTTCGCCCCGTGACGATTGAAGTAGTCGCGGAAATCGCGATGAATGAAGAAGGCGCCGAGCGCCGCGTCGGGATCGGGGAGCTGCCAGGTCTCGACGGGAGCCACTACGTCGTACGACGAGATGTCCACCGCGTAACCCCGCTCCCGCCCCACGCGCATTCCCGCGCCGATGTTGTGGCCGAGATTCTCGTGGTCCCAGTGGAAGGTGTCGGCGCTGCGAATTATTCCGAAAACCGAAACGTTGAACGCGGCTTTGCCGGAGCTGTCGTGAAATACCGGGCCGATGTAGACGGGCAGGCCCTCGACGCGATTGTAGGTCTTTCCCGAGCTCAGGATCAGTCCGCTGGTCCGCCTCGATCGCGCCCACAATCCCAGTCGCTCCGCCGTGGTATCTCTTCCAAGCGTGTCCGTCTGTTGGGCGCCAGCGAATGCCGGCGCTACGCACGCCAGCAAAACGCAAAGCCCTCGAATCGTTCGTGTGGTTTTTATCATGTCGCCCTTGTTATCCTGGTCGCATTGAGTCCGAGCCGCTTCATTCGCCGATAGAGATTTGGCCGGTCCGTCTGAAGTTGTCTCGCGGCGTCAGCGACGTTTCCGCCTGCCTCCGCTAGAGCGCGTGCGATGACAGTGCGCTCGAAGCTGTCGAGTTTGTCCGCAAGTGAAGTCGGGCCCGTGCGAGAAGCCGCTCGGCCTCGGTCGCTAACCTTTTCCTGCGCGCGTGTGGGCGTGATCGGAGTGGCATCAGCCTCCTCGTCGCGATCGACGATGAGAACATCCTCGACGTACTGACCGGTGATCTCAGCCCCCGGATGCAGGATCGCGAGCCGCTCGATGATGTTGGCGAGCTCGCGCACGTTGCCCGGCCACGGATAGTCCCCCATCAGCTGGAGGGCATCGCTCCTCCATCTTGGCTTGGCCTGTCCGGTTCGTTGTAGAAACTGCTCGGAGAAATGCGCGATCAGCTCGACGATGTCCTCGCTCCGCTCGCGCAACGGTGGAATTGCCAGTGGAATGACGTTCAGCCTGAAGTATAGATCCTCGCGAAACGTCCCTCCGCGCACGGCGCGCTGCAGATCATGATTGGTCGCCGCGATGATGCGAACATCGGTGCGGATGATCCGGTTACCGCCCACTCGCTGGATTTCCTTCGCCTCGATGGCGCGAAGCAGCTTCGCCTGGGCGTCGGGACCAAGGTCTCCCACCTCGTCGAGGAAGAGCGTCCCATGATGCGCGAGCTCGAACCGCCCGATTCTCGTCTGGATGGCGCCGGTAAATGCGCCGCGCTCGTGCCCGAACATCTCGCTTTCGACGAGATCCCGCGGAATCGCCGCGCAGTTCACTCTCACGAACGGCTTCTCGCGACGCGGACTCGCGTCGTGGATCGCGCTGGCGACGAGCTCCTTTCCCGTGCCGGATTCACCCGTGATCAGAACCCGTGCGTCAGTCGGCGCCACGCGAGCGATCATCTGGCGCACTACCGCCATCGCTGCGCTCTTGCCCACCATCTCCCCGGTAAATCCCAGCTCTGCCCGCAGCGCCCGCGCAACGCGACGCGTCTGCCGCAGCTCGAGCGCGGATGCAACGGCGAGCAGCACGCCCTCCGGCGTGAGCGGTTTCTCGAGGAAATTGAAGGCGCCGAGCTTGGTGGCCTTCACAGCGTCGGCGAGTCCGGCGCGGCCGCTCATCATTATTACGGGCAGATCGGGCGCGACATCGCGCAGCCGTGCAAGGGTGGCCATTCCGTCGAGGTCGCCGGGCATCATCAGGTCGACCAGCGCGACATCCGGCTCCCCATCTTTCACGCGCGCGACTGCCTCGACCCCGCTGGGAGTCTCCGTCACTTCGTAACCTTCGCCTGTAAGCAGCGCGCCGACCATGCGCCGAATGTTCGGCTCGTCGTCGGCGATGAGGACTATCGGCACTTACGTCGTGCGGTCCCGCGCGGGCGTCCCGGTTGGCGCGCTCTGGCGCGCGTCAGATCCGGACTTTCCTTCGGAGAGAAGCTTCGTCGTGAATCTCTGTCCCTCGGAGATCCGCTCCACTTCTAGCGCGACCGAATCGATCGCCTGCTCCATTCGCTCGAGCCTTGCCGCGACTTCGCTCGGAATCTGTGGATTCCTGGATTGGGCATCCATGCGCCGTGAATAGGCTCTGGCCAAAGGGACGCCGACTGCGAGGATGATCGCGGTAACAAAGGCGCCAAGCGGAACAGCTATTTCGGGTCCCATATCAAGACTTCCTCTCAGCGTTGATGCCGTCAGCAGGTATAGTGAGTTGAATCTCCGTTCCCTTCCCCAACGTGCTCGTCGCGTTCACGGTTCCATCGTGCGCCCAAACTGCCTGTCGCGCGATCGCCAGACCTAGTCCCGTGCCGCCCGGCTTGTTCGTGACGTACGGCTCCCAGATCGTCTCCAGCTTTTCGGGCGCGATACCCTTGCCGTCGTCCGCCACCGAGATCCGGACCGCACTCCGACCGCTCGCCGCTACCGCGCGGGCGCTCACCGTGATACGACCGCTCTCGCCGGATGCATCGACGGCGTTGAGCAGAACATTGCTCAAAGCTCCGGCGAGCGCCCCGTTGTGGCCGTGCACTCTGGGAAGATTGTCGTCTATCTGCAGATCGAGGGCAATGGTCGGAGGCACGCAGCTTCGCGCAGTATATCTAATGAGCTCGCCCATGTCGATTTCCGCCGGCGGCCCCTCGGGCAGCCTTCCGAACTCGGCGAAGCTCCTGGCCATTCGATCGAGACGGTCCGATTCCACCGCTATTACGCCGACATCCTCCTGTAGCTCCTCTGGCGCCTGCCCACGCAGCCTGGCGAGCGCGAACCGGATCGGCGTCAGCGGATTCTTGATCTCGTGCGCGACTCTTCGCGCACTCTCTCTGAAAGCGTGCAGTCTTTCCGCCTCCACTGCCTGCCGCCGCCCGTGCTCCAGCTCGGAGACCATCTCGCGCATGCTGCGCCGCAGCGTCTCGAATTCCGGGGCGCCGCGGACGCGGCTCGTCGTGACCTCGATGGTCGTTCCACCATCCCCGTTTTTTCGCGCGGCAGGGATCACCGTTGGCTCCGGCGGCGGCGGAAGTGGCTCGCCGTGACCGATCAGCTCGGTCCATCGGACCAGCTCGTCGAGCGGCCTGCTCAATTGCCGGCTGAGATGCCCGGCCACCCGCGATGCCGCGCCCGTAAGCACGAGGAGCGCCAGAACCCCGGCGATCGCGATCACCCGCACCGTCCGCGTCGCGAGGAAACTGTAACGGCGCGCCTGTTCGACGGATAACCGGAGCTCTCGCTCGTGGGCGTCGACTGCGCGTCGCTGCGATGCCGTAAGCGGCGCCTGGCGGGCGGCCGCTATAGCCTTCTCGCCGCTGGCGGCCACGCTGTCCCATGCCGATCGTCCGGTCACGAATGGAAGCGCGGTGCTCACGGTTCCGCTCCACAAAAGCGTGAGCAAAAGCGCGGGTACGATCGCGAACAAAGAGAGGATCAGTACCAGGCGCGAACGGAATCGCAGTTGATTCATGGGGATTCGAGTATAAATTATACCTGTACGGCGCGACTTCGAGGATCCGGCGACCGGTCAACCAGCAAGGTTGACGCGCTCGCACTGACCTGAAGACGCACCGCCTGCGGCGACTGTCGCAGGGTCAACATAGGCGTGCACCCGCCCAAGAAAGGTTCGCCGGTACGCAGCCGCGCACACGTAATCCAATAATTCATGACTCCACGACCCCATCGGTCCGCGCCAGTACATAGCGCGCACCGGCATGTCGCCCCGATACATCGCGGGCCGCAGGCGATGTCCCAGACTGTATTGGCCGGCCCGCACCACGCTCCCAACGCCTGTCTGCTGATCGACTTCGACAACGTAACGCTCGGCATCCGCTCCGACCTCCAAACGGAGCTCAAAAACCTTCTCTCTTCCGATATCGTAAAGGGAAAGGTCGCGGTACAGCGCGCATACGCCGATTGGCGGCGTTATCCGCAGTACGTCGTTCCCCTCACCGAATCCTCGATCGATCTGATCTTCGCCACCGCCTACGGGTCGGCCAAGAAGAACGCGACGGACATCCGCCTCGCGATCGATGCGATGGAGCTCGTATTCACCCGCCCGGAGATCGGCATCTTCATTCTTCTTTCCGGCGACTCCGATTTTTCCAGCCTCGTCATCAAGCTGAAGGAATACGGCAAGTACGTCATCGGCGTGGGAATTCGCGAGTCCTCGAGCGATCTGCTGGTTCAGAACTGCGACGAGTACTACAGCTACAACGCGCTCGCGGGCCTGGTGAAAACCGGCGAAGAGGAAATCGTAAAGCGCGATCCGTGGGAGCTCGTCACCGAAGCAATCACGCGCATGAAGCGGAACGGCGATGTGATGCGCGCCGACCGTCTCAAGCAGGTGATGCAGCAGATCGACAGCTCCTTCGATGAAAAGAATCTCGGGATGTCCAAGTTCTCGCGATTCGTCTCGGAAGCCGCGCAACGCGGGCTCCTCTCGCTCACCAAGCTCGAGAACGGACAATTCGAGGTCGGCCCACCGCGCGCTGCCGGCGCCCTGACGTCGGGCGAGCCGGCCAGCGTGTCGGCGGTTGCGAGGATCGCGACGCCTCGCGCAGAAGAAACCGAGACCAGCGATCGCCCGCGACGCAGTCGAAGAGGTGGTAGGGGTCGTGACCGCGATCGAGAAGGACGCGCACAGCGCCCAGCCGCTGCGCGCACAGCACCAGCCACTGAAACGCAAGCGATTTCGACCGCCGAAATTCCCGCCGATACTTCGGTCTCCGGCGCTGTCGCGGACAACGGGGATGGGATCGGCTCGAGTGGCTTACGGCTCACGCGCGAGGACGCTTTTAACCTCGTTCGTCGCGCGGTCAGGGACAGCGGCCCCGCGCGCGCTAGCCAGGTGAGGGCTATGGCGCGAGAGATTCTCGGACGCGACAGTGAGAGTCTGAGCGAACGGAATTTTCTGCGGATCCTTCAGGACGCGCACGACGCGAACCTCATCGATCTGCGTCGTCGCGGCGCGGACTACGAGGTCGCGCCGGCCGCTGCCGAGACACCAGTCAGTGAACAGCTCGCCGCAGCGGAGCCTCCAAAGGTGACTGCTCCCTCAGCGCCGTCGATGCCGACGGGGATGGGAGCGCGCAGCGCACCGAGTCGCGGGCGCGGACGAGGACCGATCGGCGCCCGGGTGGGCACGCCACCGGCGAATCTTCTCTCGGTGGGCGTCGTCGAGACATCTCGACCCGCTCCGGAGCCGGTCTTCATGGAATCGGTGCCCGATCTCCCGCTCACCGGCGAAGACGCGCTGCACGAGCCCGAGCCCAAGGCGAGGAGCGCAAGAAAGCGCGGCAGTGATGACGCGAAGCCACGTCGCACCCGCAAGTCAGCGTCTGCATCAGCCGAAGAAGACACGCCATCGCCGCGCCGAGATCCCCGCAAGAGCCGCAGCAAGACCGCTAGCGAGTAGCGTGAGCAGTCAAGAAACTTCGAGCCCGGCGGATTCGGAATCGAGTCTTCTGTGCTCAAGGCCACGCTCCCAGTTTCACCGCGGTCACGCCTTGCCGCCCAGCTTTTACGAGCGCGAAACCGAGATCGTCGCGCGTGAAATGCTGGGCACCGTCCTCGAGTGCGACACCCACCAAGGACGCGCCAGCGGGATCATCGTCGAGACCGAAGCCTACCTGGGCGAGCACGATCTCGCCTGCCACGCAGCCGCTGGACGCACCGCTCGCACCGAAGCGCTGTACGGACCACCGGGCACCTCGTACGTCTACTTCATCTACGGAACGTACTGGTGCTTCAACGCGGTCACGCGGGGGGAGGGACTGCCGAGCGCCGTATTGGTCCGCGCTCTCGAGCCGCTCGATGGAATCGCCCTGATGCGCAAGCGGCGTCCCCGCATCAAGAGCGATGTCGAAGTCACGAACGGTCCCGGAAAACTCTGCACCGCCCTGGGCATCACGGGCTCGATGAGCGGGAAGAGCCTCCAGCGCAAACCGCTCGTCATCCGAGAGGGCGAGCCTGTCTCCGACGACAGAGTCCAGATCACGAGCAGAATTGGGATCACCCGCTGCGCCGACTGGCCGCTCCGGTGGATTGTCAGAGGGAACCGGTTTGTGTCTCGCGGGAAACTCTAAAAAAAAGCGGCCCCCTTTCGGGGGCCGCGGCTCATTACGTCGGGCGCGCCTAAAGCTGCTATTCCCGATCGATCGAGCTTCCAAAGTTGTAACGAACGCCGAATTCGAAAAACGAAAGAACACTGGGGAACAGGAACTTACCATTGCTCGGCAGCATCGTCTCCTGCGCGAAGATCGCGGCGCGCTTGGTCTGGATCTGGACGCCCCCCATTCCAAACACGGCTCCGCGGCTGCGAGCATTGTCGACTCTGTCGAGGAACGCATTGTTCGGGACAGTGTTGACGCTGTCCACGAAGACGCGTGCATCTCCCAGAACGGCGATCGTATAGCCTACGCCGGCGTAGGGAGTGATGCCCCCAAAGTGCTTCGGAAAGGCGAGAGCGGCGAAAGAGATGCGGCGCAGATCGCTGACCTGGACCGTTCGCTGGTTGTTATTGGACGCCGCGTCGAACACGTCGACGTCGCGCTTGAAGATTGATTGATTCGCTGAGACGTAGAGCCCGCCTCTGGTCCGCGTGATGAGCCAGTCTATGCCGAGGTCGACAGTAGACGTGTTCCCGTGACCTGGCGCGGAGAAAGTGTTGACTCCGCTCTTGAATCCCCAAAACCACGAGTTGTCGAAGTTCCGCATCTCCTGCGCGCTCGCGCTCGCGGAAACGACCAGCGTGGCGACCATCGCCACGGCTACTGCTTTGAGCTTCTGCATGAAGGCGTCCTCTAGATTATGCCTAGCTTCGTCCCGACGGTCCTGAAGGCCCTGATGGCCTGATCGAGATCGTCGCGTGAATGGGCAGCGCTGAGCTGACAGCGCACGCGCGCCTGCCCTTGAGGTACGACCGGAAAGCCGAACCCTGTCACAAAGACGCCTTCATCCAGCAACATGTCACTCATTTTGATCGCGGTGGCCGTCTCACCCACGATTATAGGGACGATCGGGGTCTCTCCCGGCAGGGGCTTGAACCCCGCCTCGGTGATAGCCGCGCGGAAATAACGCGTGTTGTCGCGGAGCTTCTGCACCAGCTCGGGATTGTGCTCCAGATGGTTGATCGCGCCGAGGGCGCTCGCGGCCACGGTGGGCGGGAGCGCGTTCGAAAAGAGCTGCGGCCGCGACCGCTGTGTAAGCATGTCGCACAACGAGGCGCTCCCCGCCACGAACCCGCCCGCCGCCCCACCCAGCGCCTTGCCGAGGGTGGAGGTGATGATGTCGACTTCGCCGAGAACACCGAAATGCTCCGCCGTTCCCCGTCCGGTCGCGCCCAGAACTCCGGTTCCATGCGAATCGTCGACGGCGACGATGGCGTCGTAGTCTTCCGCGAGTTGAAGTATCTCCGGCAGCCTGGCAATGCTTCCTTCCATCGAGAACACGCCGTCGGTCCAGATGATTCGCCTTCGCGCGCTCTTCGCGGTCTCGAGCTTTGACCTGAGATCGTCCAGGTCCGAGTGTTGATAGACAGCTGTCGTGCATTTGGTGATCGCTTTGGCCAGCCTGATCGAATCGATGATCGACGCATGATTGAGCGCGTCCGAGACCACGAAATCGTCCTGCTCGACAATTGTGGCGGTGAGTCCTTCGTTGGCGCTCCACGCCGACACGTAGCTGAGCGATGCTTCAGTCCCGACCAGATCCGCGATCGCCTGCTCCAGATTGCGGTGAATTGTGAACGTGCCGCAGATGAATCGAACGCTAGCGGTCCCGGCCCCGAATAGCTTCAGCCCTTCCACTCCCGACTCCACGACGCTCGGCTCGTTGCACAAACCCAGGTAGTTGTTCGAGGACAGGATGATGATTTCTCCGCGTCCTTCCATCTGAACGCGCGCGTCCTGCGGCGACGCGAGATAGTTGAGGCGTTTGTAAACTCGATCCTGCTTGAGCTTTTCGATCGCGTCCTTGAGCTCGGATTCGAACTTTGTGTTCAGCGCCACTTCAGCCTCTCGGTGAGTCGACAGTTCAGGCGATTTCGAAAATGACTTTTCCAGCTTCGCCCGATTTGATCACGGCGATCGCGGCGTCCGCTTCGGAGAGCGGGAATCGATGCGTGATCACCGGCGTCGGATCGAATTCTCCGGAACGGAGAAAGCGCGTCATCTGGTGCCACGTCTCGTACATGCGTCGGCCCACGACGCCGTAGATGGTGAGACCCTTGAAAATCACCTCTGTCGCCAGATCGAAATCCACCTTTTTGGAAGGAATGCCGAGCATCTGCACGCGCCCGCCGACTCGCACCAGCGCGAACGCCTGGTGAATGGCGGCCGGCACTCCCGACATCTCCAGAACCACGTCCGCTCCCAACCCGCCAGTCGCCGCCTTCACGATCTGCTCGGCCTGGTCGGGATGAACCGCGTCATTCGCGCCCATTTGTTTTGCAAGCGCCAGCCTGGTGTCGTTCACATCGGTGGCAATGACGCGCGACGCTCCCGCCGCTCTGCATATGCCGGCCGCGAATATTCCAATTGGCCCGCAGCCCGTGATCAACACCACGGAGCCAGGAATGTCCGCGGTGAGCACGGTGTGAAAGGCGTTGCCCATCGGATCGTGGATTCCCCCTACGTCGAAGGAAATCTCGTCGTCGAGATGCCACACATTGGTCGCCGGCATGGATATGTATTCCGCGAAGCAGCCGTCGCGGTCGACGCCGATGATCTTCGTGTACGGGCACACGTGAGCGTTGCCGGTTCGGCAGAGCA
>DASYVU010000024.1:0-6160 GCA_035936715.1 Gemmatimonadaceae bacterium | reverse complement strand
TTCGGTGACTTCGACGGCGACGGACGCATTGACATCTTCGTCACGAACGCGCATGGCAGCGACGTCCTGTTTCACAATGGCGGCGCACAAGGCTTCAGCGACGTCACCGCGACAAGTGGACTTGCAAACAGTGGCGGGTCGGGCGCCGCCACGGTGGGGGATTACAACAACGACGGATTTCTCGATCTGTTCGTCGCGAGTACGAACGGCGGCGAGCCGGCACTCTGGCTCAACAAGGGAGACGGCACTTTCACTCGAGACCGCCGATCGAGTGCCGCGCTGCAGGCACTCCGGTCTACGGCGGGTATGGCGGCGACCTTCCTGGACTACAACAATGACGGTTGGCTCGACCTCGTGGTGGGCGGTAACTCAGTCGCGAAGGCCGACGGCGCGGCGAAGCTCTTTCTGTTTCGGAATGACGGCACAGGTCGGTTTGTCGATCGGTCGACGCTGATTCCGGCTCCCGTGCGTGCTTCTGGTGCATCCGCTCTCGCGGTCTCGGACGTCGATGACGATGGCGACGAAGATCTCTTACTGATCGACGGCGCCGGCGCACCGCGACTGCTGCGCAACGATTTCGGCAACACGAACCTCGCAGTGAACGTGGAGCTCAAAGGCCTTCGAGACGGAAGCGGCAAGAACAACGCGTTCGGCATCGGTGCCAGGCTGGAGCTTCGATCGGGTGAGATCTACCAGACGCGCGTCGTCACGGGCCGTACAACGCACTTTGGCCTGGGGCCGCATCTCAAGGCCGACGTGCTCCGCATCGAGTGGCCCAACGGCGTGCCGCAGACCGCGTACTTCCCGGGATCCGACCAGGACGTCGTCGAGCGAGAAATGCTGAAAGGGTCTTGCGCACTGGCGTACACGTGGGACGGGAAGCGCTTCCGGTTCGTGACCGACGCGATGTGGCGGAGCGCTCTGGGGATGCCGCTTGGGCTCATGGGCGGGGGCAGCACGAGCGCCTTCGCTCCCGCTGGCGCGTCGCAGGAATACCTGCGCATTCCGGGAGATGCGCTCGCCCCACGCGACGGACGCTACGTCCTCCAGCTCACCGAGGAGCTATGGGAGACCGCGTATGCGGACGAGGTCAAGCTGCTCGCCGTCGACCACCCGGATTCGGTGGACGTGTTCGTGGACGAGCGCTTTGTCCCGCCTGGACCGGTCAGCCTGCGGCTCTTTCACATCGCGCAACGCAACTTGCCACTCTCCGCGACTGATGAACATGGCAACGACGTCCTGCCGGCGCTCCGCGAGAGCGACGATGTGTACGTCTCGAACTTCACGCCGACGAAATATCAGGGAGTGGTCGAGACGCACGATCTCGTTATGGACTTGGGGGACGCTGCGGCGCGCCCTGGCAGCTTCCTTTTCCTGCGCGGCTGGATCTATCCCACCGACGCAAGCATCAACGTCGCGCTCGGCCAGCAATCTGCGATCAAGGTAGCGTCGCCTTCGCTCGAGGTGCGCGACGCGAGCGGTCGGTGGCGCACCGCGACCCAGAACATTGGGTTCCCGTCCGGCAAGAACAAGACGATCGTGGTGGATCTGGCCGCGAAGTTTCCGACCGCGGATCATCACGTGCGCATTCGCACAAACATGCAGATCTACTGGGACCAGGCCTTTGTCTCCCATGATGTCGTGAACAGCTCGGCGAAGATCACGACACTCGCGCCACTGTCGGCCGATCTCCATTCTCGCGGGTTCTCCCGCATGTATCGCAAGGGTGGTCGCTACGGACCGTACTGGTTCGCCTACGACGAGGCGGAGAAGGAGTCACCGTGGCGACCAATCACCGGCGCCTTCACGCGGTTCGGTGACGTGCTGCCGTTGCTCCGAGATCCTGACGACATGTATGTGGTCATGGGTCCCGGAGACGAGGCGACTATTCAGTTCGACGCAAGCGCTGCGACGTCTCTGCCGCCGGGGTGGAAGCGCGACTTTCTTCTTTACACCGACGGGTGGATCAAGGACTCCGACCTGAACACGGCGTTCGGCACGACGGTGGGACCTCTGCCATTTCACGGCGTGCGGTCGTACCCGTACGGACCGGGGGATGCGTACCCGAGTGACTCGCGGCACCAGCGCTACCTTCGTGAGTTCAGCACGCGGGAGGTGAGAGGGAGAGAGTCGTCACGCTGATTGACTGAGCCTGTGACCTGATCCGTGCGGAAGCTGGTCGGCTCGCAAACCCGAGGTCTTACGGAGTATTGTCTGGTCATCGTACATTCTGCTCCCGGTAGAACATCCGGCAAGAAAAATCGCGCGCACCGCGCCGAATGACGCGAATGGGTTTAAGCGGGCCGGGTTCTGTTCGCCAAGGAGTGCCATATGATGTTCGCAGGATGGCTCCGCCCGCATCGAGTCCTCATTGCCACGGCAGTCGTCGCCGCCGGAGTGCTCGCATGCAGAGACACGACGACACCGAAAGAGGTTTCAAACGCGGGAGTCGCTTTTGAGCCGCGCTCAACAGACGCATCACCTGGATTTGTCCCCACTGGGCTTGGACGCGGCAACCTCGGTACGTTTCACATTAAATCCAAAGCCGCTGGTTATGACGTCGAGCTCAAGTCGCACGATAACACCGACATCGCAGTCGCGAAGATAGTCATAGCACCCGGCGCAAATTCGGGTTGGCACTTTCATCCCGGTCCCGTGCTGGTCGTCGTAAAGAGCGGAGCGGTCACGTTCTACGAGGGGAACGATCCAACCTGCTCCCCAACGGTTCATCCCGCTAATACCGCATTCGTTGAGAAGGGCGGGGATGTGGGTTTTGCGCGCAACGAAGGATCAGTTGAGGCCATCGTAGTGGCGACCTTTTTCGTGCCCGCGGGTGGTGACACGCGTATTGGTGCCCCGCGACCAGGCAATTGCACGTTTTGACCAGATCCTGGCTACAAGGCGGATTCTGCGCAGCGTGAAGTGTGCGGGCCATGGACGGAAGGCTCGCACGCGAACCAATAGGACGGACCCCCCGCACTAGCCCTACCTCCGGCTATGACACGCGCGTCGTGAAGGAGAGCGTGTCGCCTCCGTGATGTACGGAGGCTATACTCTCACCTGTGCCGCACCGACCTAAGCCCGCCGTTAGGCGCGGCATTATCGCCATCCCGTTTCTAGCAGCGCTGCTGCTCGCGATGCGACTCGATCGCGGCCCATCTCGGGCAGCCGCGGACGCTGCGCACCCCGGATTCCTGCTGCGTGACGAGACCGCGGCGGCCGCCATTCACTTCGTCCACCACCGGCCGACCTTCGATCAAAAGATCGCGGGTATCGAGCCCCACGTCGCTGCGCTGGGAGCATCTGTGTCCGTGGCGGACTTCGATGGCGATGGCAAGCCCGATCTCTACTTCACCAACAGCCGCTTCGGCGAGCCCAACGCTCTCTACCGCAACAAGGGCGACGGCACATTCGAGGAGGTCGCCGCGACGGCGGGGATCGCGGATCTCAACCGGCCGGGAGACGGTGTATCGATGGGCGCGGTGTGGGGCGACTTCGACAACGACGGTCGCGAAGACGTGCTCGTGTACCGGTACGGTTATCTGGGGCTGTTCAAGAACCTCGACGGTCACCATTTCGAAGACATCACCGCGCAGGCCGGTCTCCACCGCTGGGTGAACAGCAACGGCGCTATCTGGCTCGATTACGATCGCGACGGCCTGCTCGATCTCTACGTCACGGCGTATTTCCGAAGCGACATCGACCTGTGGCACCTCGCGACGACGAAGATCATGCACAACAGCTTCGAGTTCGCCACCAACGGCGGCAAGAATCTGCTCTTTCACAATCTCGGCAACGGAAGGTTCGAGGACGTGACTGACAAGACGGGCGTCGGCAGCACCCGTTGGTCGCTGGCGGCGGCGTCTGCGGATTTCAATGGCGACGGATGGCCCGACATCTATCTCGCCAACGACTATGGTCCGGAGGAGCTGTATCTCAACGACCACGGCCGGCGCTTCATTCTCACCACCGCCGGTCTCGAGAGCGAATCCAAAAGCGGCATGTCGGCGACGCTCGGCGATGCATACAACCGCGGGCGACTCGACGCGTTCGTCACCAACATCTCCGAGCGAGGATACCTCTTTCAGAACAACAACCTCCGGCTCAACGAGATGCCGGAAGCGCGCCGCTTTCGCAACGTCGCCGAAGGCGAGATCGCCGACGCTGGCTGGGCGTGGGGCGCGCAGTTCGGTGACCTCAACAATGACGGCGCCAACGAGCTCTTCGTCGCCAACGGGTTCATTTCGGCGGATCCCAAGAAGAGTTACTGGTACGCGATGTCGAAGATAGCCGGTGCGAACGGCCGATTCTTCGAGGATGCTGCAACCTGGCCCGCCTTCGGGAGCGCGAGCCTGTCCGGCTACGAGCGGTCGCGCGTGTACGTCAATCGCGGCGTCGCCGGGTGGGTGGATGTGGCGAAGAACGTCGGCGTGACGGACGTGTACGACGGCCGTGCGGTGGCGCTCGCTGACCTCTCGAATCGTGGGGCTGTCGACGTGATTGTCGCAAACCAGAACCAGCCGGCGGTGCTGTATCGCGACTATCCTGATAGCACCAACCACTGGATCGCCTTCAGGCTCGTCGGCACGCGCAGCAATCGCAGCGCGATCGGCGCCGAGGTGGTGCTCGAGTCGGGAGATCTCACGCAGCGGCGGATCGTCGATGGCGGATCGGGATTCGCGAGCCAGAACGACCGGCGGCTGCACTTCGGGCTCGGGCCTCGGGAGTGGGTGGACCGCGTCGTCATTTACTGGCCGTCGGGAACGCAGCAGGTGTTGCAGCGTCCGCCGATCGATCGTTTCGTCACCGTCACTGAGCCGGAGCGCTGACGCAATGAGCGACGCGATACACACGACCGTCGCGGAGCGGAATGCGCTCGTGCGCTGGTGGGACCGCGCCAGCAGGATCGATCCGCGCTATCTCATCGCGTTTCTCATCACTCTGGTGCTGGTGGCGGCGCAGCTACGATACCACATGCTTGGCAGCTACGATCGGCTGGTGCTGGCGCTTGCGGTGTGTCTGGCGACCGAGGCTCCGCTCTCCTGGTTTGACCGCGGCAAGGTCGTAAACCTCCTGAGCGCCTACATCAGCGGAATCAGCCTCACGCTGCTTGTCAAGCCGCAGGGCGGCGCGCTCTGGCCGTTCGCGCTCGGCGGATTTCTCGCGATTTCGTCCAAGTATGTCTTACGGTATCGCGACAATCATCTCTGGAATCCGACGAACTTTGCGGTCGCCGCCCTGTTGCTACTCGCGCCGGATCGCGTGTCGGTGCTCAGCCATCAATTCGGCAACGACCTGACGACCAATCTTGTCATCTGGACCTTCGGACTGATCATCGCGGCGCGCGTGGGCGTCCTTCACATCACGCTTACCTATGTCGCAAGCTTCCTGCTGCTGAACAGCGTGCGGGCTCTAGCGCTCGGACAGCCCGTGCTGGCGGAGATCGCTCCGATCACCGGGCCGATGTATCAGTTGTTCGTTTTCTTCATGATCACCGACCCGCGCACGATAGTGCGGGGGCGGCGGCGCCAGATTTTGGTAGCAGTCTTGATCGCGGTGATGGAGACACTGATCCGCTTCGCGTCCGACAAGGGCTGGCCGCTGCCGACCGCGTTCAACGTTGCGCCGGCGTTTCTCGCGCTGGCGTTGGTCGGCCCCGTAGCGAAGTGGCTTGACCTAAGTCGGCCCCGCTAGGCTGCCGCTGCGATGGGAGTGCGTTGGTGGGCGCACGCGCACATCGCCTTCACTGTGTCACGCGCTGGCGGATACACGTGATAGTACATCGCTGCCACCATCGGAATGAACACGAGCGCATTGTAAATGAGGTGCAGCTCGATTCGCGGAATCCAGATCTGGCCGATGCTCATCGGCACGGTGCCACCGAACCAGAAGTGGTGCGTCTGCGCCTGATAAAACAGAATGAAGTGCTCGAAATGGTGCCAGAACTGGATCCAGAAGGCCACCATCCACCACGTGTACACAGTTCCAGTGAATGCCTTCCGGAGCACCCACAGACCTGTCAACATCACGAGAGCGAATCCGTAGTGGAGCACTTCCGACTTCATTAGCCACGGATAGTACATCCCCACGAGACCCATCGACATCGGCCGTGACCAGTGGAGCACGAAGAATTGGTAAGCCTGGACGATGTGCTCGAGCC
>DASYVU010000023.1:0-25544 GCA_035936715.1 Gemmatimonadaceae bacterium | reverse complement strand
GTCTTGAGAACGACCCTTCACCCGGAGTTAGGAGTGTTTCTTCGAGGAGCAGCCCTACTGGGCCTGTTGTCCCTAGTCCATCCACTTCCCGAAAAGACGCTGCTCGACGGCACTGCCGTGCCTTGCGCGGACTCAAGAGAGACGACGTCCGGCGTGCCAGGAGTTCACGTCTATGCATTCAACACGAAGAAGATTCCGGCGATCCGCAAATCCCTCTTCGTGCTCGACACGCTTGATTGGGAAAGCGGTGACCCGGACGCGATGCGCGCCGCCGCTGTGCAGTATGATCGACTCCTGTCGCTGGTACGAGGGGCCCGGACGCTGGGATACGCAACCAGCAATGGCAATGGTGATTTCGAGATAACCGTCACCCAAACGGACTCGGTCCTTGTTTTTGGTGAAGCCAAGATGCCGGGCGAACCCTTCTACTATTCAAGCAAAGTGGTTGGCGCGACCGGTCAAGAAGAGGTCAGGGTGATGCTCCTCATGTGCAACCAGCTGCTTTAGCTGTCGCTGAAGACTCACTCGATTGACGTCGTCTCGGCGTTGATGCTTCCGTCGTGCAACAGAAGCTCGAACTCCAGACCGCGCTTGAACTGCTGCGCAGATGTCAGCGCGCGGCCGTCCGCGTCTCGGGCGACGGCGTAGCCGCGCGAAAGCGTCGCTAGCGGACTGAGCGCATTCAGTCGGGCCGCAGCGGTTCCGATGGTCGACCTCTTCCCGACCACGACCCGCTCCGAGGCCTGGCCGATGCGTTTCCGTACACTGTCGAGCTCAGCGCGCGCATCCCGTAATCTCGCTGCGATTACTTCGGACAAATCACGGCGCGCCAGCGCGAACGCCTTCTCGATTTCATCTCGCGCGACACAGGCGGCAGCGGCCGCGGCGGACGGAGTAGCCGCGCGGAGATCAGCAACCGCGTCACACACTGTGATGTCTACTTCGTGTCCGACTGCAGAGATCACGGGGATCGGGCACGTCGCAATAGCGCGCGCCACGCGCTCGTCGTTGAACGCCCAGAGATCTTCCTTCCCGCCCCCACCTCGCCCGACGATGAGAACATCCGCGAGACCCCATCGCCCAACCCGGCCAATTGCCGCGGCGATCTCCGCTGGCGCGCCATCGCCTTGAACTTTCGCCGCACAAACAACGAGCTGCACGCCGCTATTTCTTTGTCGCAGCACCGCGACGATGTCCCGCACCGCGGCACCATCCGGGCTGGTGACGACGGCAACGCGCTTCGGAAATTGCGGAATCGGTCTCTTGCGCGATTCTTCGAGCAGTCCCTCGCGACGCAGCTTGGCAAGCGTCAGCTCCATTGCCTTTCGCCAGAGTCCGTCTCCCTCCGCTTCGATCCGCAGCACCTTTAGCTGGAGATCGCCGCGTGCCGCATAGACGGTCATCTGTCCGTACAGCACGACCTGCATTCCATCGTCGGGCGGCGCGGGAAGGCCACGCTGATCACGCGACCACACGACGCACTTGATCTGCGCCGCCGCGTCACGAAGGCAGAAGTACCAGTGGCCGTTGCGGTGGCGCTTGAAGTCGCTGATCTCGCCCCTCACCCAGAGCGGATGCAAACCGGCCTCGACGAGCGCGCGCGTCTCGAGAGCGAGATCGGAAACCGATGCAGGACGGTCGGGCGCGAAGCCGATTCCGGCGCGGCCGAGTACCGATGCAAAGACGTCGTACGCTGCCCTCATTCGGCCATCTCCGCCGCGCGAACGGTATTCGCCATGAGCATCGCGATCGTCATCGGTCCGACGCCACCGGGGACCGGCGTAATCTTCGACGCGACTTTCCTGACGGACTCGAAATCGACATCACCCACCAGCCTGAAACCGCTCTTCGCCTTCTTGTCTTCCGCTCTATTGGTGCCCACGTCGATGACTACTGCGCCCCGCTTCACCATGTCGCCATTGACGATTCCGGCGCGGCCGGCCGCGACTATAAGAATGTCGGCCGAGCGTGTCTGGTCGGCCAGATCCACGGTGTGGCGGTGGCAGACGGTGACGGTGCAGTTCGCGTCGGGATTGTCCTGCATCATGAGCGCGGCCATTGGCTTTCCGACGATGTTGCTCCGCCCGATGATCACGCAGTTCTTCCCCGGCGTTTTCACGCCCGACTCCCTCAATAGGATCTGGATACCAGCGGGGGTGCAAGGAATGAATCCGTCTCGCTCGCCGACCAGCATCTTCCCAACGTTCATGGGATGAAATCCGTCGACGTCTTTTCGAGGATTCACGCTTCGAATAATGAAATCGGGGTCAATCTGTTTCGGGAGGGGCATCTGGACGAGGATCCCGTGAATCCTGGGGTCATCGTTGAGCGCCTCGACTCGCGCCAGCAGCTCCGACTGCGACGTGTCTGCCTCGAGTCTTATGGTGAGGCTGTACATCCCAGCCTCCTCGGTTGCCTTCCCTTTCGCGTTCACATAGACCTCGCTCGCCGGATCGTCGCCGACGAGCACGACCGCGAGTCCAGGCTTTATTCCGCGAGAGGCCAGCTTCTTTACCCGCTCCGCAGCGTCCGCGCGAATTTTCCTGGCGATCGCGCGACCGTCGATCAGCTCAGCGGGCAAAATCCACTGCTCGCGTCTCCCTGATCAGCACGACCTTGATCTGTCCCGGATACTGAAGCTCCGCCTCGATGCGGCGAGCGATCTCTTCGGTGAGAGTTGCCATCCGCGGATCGTCGACTTCTTCGGGAGTCACTATCACGCGCACCTCGCGCCCCGCCTGAATCGCGAAGACCTTCTCGATGCCGCGATAGCTCGACGCGATTTTCTCGAGACCTTCGAGCCGCTTCACGTAGGTCTCGAAGGCTTCCCGACGAGCGCCGGGTCGAGCGCCGGAGATCGCGTCGGCCGCCTGCACGAGCACAGACACCTCCGTCTCGTGGGGAACATCGTCGTGATGCGCCGCGATGCAGTTCACAACGAGCGGGTTCTCGCCGTACCGCGTCGCCACCTCGACGCCCAGCTGGACGTGGGTCCCTTCGTGCTCGTGGGTGAGAACCTTGCCGACGTCATGCAGCAGCGCGCCGCGTCTCGCCATGGCTACGTCGAGCCCGAGCTCCGCCGCCATGATCCCGGCCAGCCACGCCACTTCCTTGGAGTGATTCAGAATGTTCTGCCCGTAACTGGTGCGCCAACGCATGCGCCCAATCAGCTTCACGAGCTCCGGATGGAGACCATGGACCCCGCTTTCGTAAGCGGCCTGCTCACCCGTCTCGATGATCGAGGCATCGACTTCCTGGCGGGACTTGTTCACGACCTCCTCGATGCGGCCCGGATGTATGCGGCCATCCGCTACCAGCTTCTCGAGCGCAAGGCGGGCGATCTCGCGCCGCACCGGGTCGAAGCACGAGACCACGACCGTGTCGGGCGTGTCGTCGATGATCACGTCCACGCCGGTCGCCAGCTCGAACGCACGAATATTCCTGCCCTCGCGTCCGATGATTCGCCCCTTCATCTCGTCGTTGGGGAGCGAGACCGCTGAGACAGTCGCTTCCACGCTTTGCTCGGCAGCAATGCGCTGGATCGCAAGCGCAATGATCTTCTTCGCCTCGCGCTCGGCGTTCCGCTTGGCGGTCTCCCGGATCTCGCGGATCTTGTTCGCCGCATCGGCGTGTGCTTCCTCTTCCATCCGATGGATCAGCTCCGCCTTCGCGTCGGCGGCCGTGATTCCGGCGAGCTGCTCGAGCCGGCGGCGCTCTTCGCCGAGGAGCTTGTCGAGCTCCTGCTCACGCTGGGTCAGGGTCTGCTCGCGAGCGCCCAGGGTCTCGGTGCGCCGCGTGGTCTCCCGCTCGCGCTGCTCCAGCAGGTCGTATTTGCGATTGAGCTGTCCTTCGCGGTCGATGACGCGGCGCTCTTCCTTCTCGACTTCTTCGCGTCGCCCGCGAACTTCGACTTCCCATTCCTCGCGAAGTCGGATGAGTTCTTCCTTTCCGCTTAGGACCGCCGACTTGCGCAGGCTCTCCGCCTCGCGCTCGGCTTCCCCGATGATTCGCTTGGATGTCTCTTCAGCGGTTGCGTGGGCTTGCTCCTGCCGTCGGAGCTCGGTGCGCCCGCCGATCCTTCTGCCGATATACAAAAAAACCGCGCTGGCAATTACGAACAGAACTATGCCGGCTGCGGAGAACCACGCCGTGTTCGTCATATTTATCTATGTTGGGCCCGCGGCAAAGCCACAGGCGGCCCCTATCGCGCCGGAAAGTCGTCGCGTAGTTGAGCGTAAGCTAATCTTTCTTTTGGCTGGACGGCTAGGGCGAGGGCTTGGCGTCCAGACCGCGTCGGGAGGTCAGGCGACCCAATCGCGACGCCGCTGCGGTTAGTCCTTACGCTTGGCCGGAGGGAGCCACGGCCGGATCTCCGCGCTCAACCGCTTCATCCCACCGGTCAGGTCCTGTCCGGCCTCACGGGCATCAAACAACTCGTCGGTAATGCTGAGCGCGGCAAGGATGGCCGCCTTTTGCGCGTCGGCGATATTGCCCGCCCGCATGGTCTGCTTGATCACGTTGTCCACGTGCTCGGCGACGGCCTGCGTGCGCTCGGGGCTGACGTCGCTCCTGATCGTGTACTCGTCGCCAAGGATCGTGACACGGACCACGTTCTTTTTTGAGCTCAACGGGTTACCGCTCCGTCGTGCTGCTGCCTAAGGAAGCGAACCCGGTCGATTATCTGCTGGGTGCGGGTGCGGGCCGCCTCGAGTCGCGTGGTGAGTCCCGCATTCTCCCGCTCCAGGAAGTGCACTCGCTCGGGTGAGACCACTCCCTTCACGCCGGTCGAATCGAGAACCTTGAGGCGCGCCTCGGCCTGCAGCGCACGCCGGCGAAAAGACGCCAGCTCGTCGCCGAGATGCTTCACCAGCTGCTCCAGCTCCGCGAACGCGGCGGTTTCAGGCCGTACGCTGTCTGACACCCAGTTCTCCCTCTAAGGCTTTGACGATCGTTTCAATTCTCCCCTGCACTTCCTTGTCCTTTAGTGTGCGCTCGGGATGACGGAACGTCAACGCCCACGCCAGACTGCGCGAGCCTTCCCGGATTCCCTGACCAACGAATTCGTCGAAGAGCGTGAGACTCTCGAGCAGCTCGCCGGCTTCCCGTCTGATGACTGCGTCCATCTGTGCCGCGGTCACGCTGGTGGCTGCCACGAGCGCGAGATCGACCTGCACTCGCGGAGTCACCGGAATTGGGCGATACGATTTGTTTTTGACCGCAGTCTGCTCGATTGCCTCGAGATTGATCTCCAATCCGAACGCTGGGCGCGCCCACACCGGCGCATCGAGCTTCAGGCGGCGCGCCGCACCGACAATTTTGCCGTCCACTGAAACGTCCCACAGGATTTCCCCGGAGCCCGGTATCAGCTTCACCGCCCCTCCCGGAAATGCAGCCGCTGCCGTCGTCTCGGCGATGAACTTGATGTCCCACTCGTCGTAGCTCGGTTGTACCGCCCTCGTGAAATGCGTCGGCGAGCGCTGACCCATCACTAGCGCCGCGACATGCATTTCCTCGCGGGGAAGCATCGCCTTCTTCGGCCCGGGAAGATTCGCTGGACTGTCTCCGGCGAAGAACGCAGTACCGATCTCGAACAAGCGGACATTCCCCTGCATGTGGGCGAGGTTGTGCTCGGCACGAGCGATGAGGGTAGTGAGCAGGTCGCCACGCAGATACGCTTCGTCCTCGGCAAGAGGATTCGTGACGCGGACGGTTGCGCCCTTTCCTTCCGCCACGAATGGCATCGGACGCACTTCCAGCAGACCCGTCGCGACAAGCGCCTCCTCGACGCGCTTGATCACCGGCACCAGCGGAGAATCGGGAACCGCGCTGGCGCGGAACGGACGCAGCTCCGACGAGAACGTGTCGTAGCCGCGGAGCCTCGCGACCTCTTCTACCAGATCGACTTCGCCTTTTACGTCATGGCGCCAACTCGGCGGCGAAATCTTCAGCACATCCTTCGCTTCGGGCGCGATCCTGAATCCGACGAGTCTGAGATTCTTTTCCACTTCGCCCGACTCCACCGGCTCGCCAAGGAGTCGCGCCACGCGCGCAAGCCGCAGTGAAATTGGGGCCGGACGCTTCGGCAACGGGTACAAATCGATCGGACTTCCCTGCGGGATTCCGCCGGCGACCGAGAGAATCAGGCGAACTGCGTAGTCGACGAGTCCTGGAATCGCGTCCACATCGACGCCCCGCTCGAATCGGTAGCTCGCATCGGTGGAGATGCCGAGCGCGCGCCGAGTAGCGCGAATCCGCGCTGGATTGAACGCGGCGACCTCGAGGAAGATCTCGGTGGTCTCATCGGTCACCTCACTACCGCTCCCGCCGATTATGCCGGCAATTCCCTGCGCCCGCTCGGCGTCACCGATGACGACGGCGCCCGGCGGGAGGGTGCGATCCACTCCGTCGAGCGTCTTGATAAGCTCTTCACCACGGGTCTTTCGCACGACCACGGTGCTCCGCGCGATCTTGTCGAGATCGAACGCGTGCATCGGTTGGCCGAAGCCGAGGAGCATGTAGTTGGTGACGTCGACGACGTTGTTGATGGACCGCGAGCCCGCCGCTTCGATCCGCCGCGCCAGCCAGCTGGGACTGGGACCCACCTTCAATCCAGTGATGACCGCGCCGGCGTAGCGGTGGCAGCCATCGCTGTCCTCCAGACGAACCATGACATCGCCGACCTTCCCCGACGTTGCCTTCACCGTGTGGGTACGAATGACGAACGGCTTCTCCTCGGCGATTTCCGGACGCGTCACCGTTCCACCCGTCGCGGCGGCGATTTCCCGCGCGAGTCCTTCGTGAGAGAGCAGATCGGGACGATTTGGCAGTACGTCAATCACCAATCGGGTATCGCCGATCGGCATCGCGTCGAGAAACTTCGTGCCCGGCTCGGCGACCACCGACAGGGCCATGATTCCTTCCTGATCCTGTCCGAGCCCAAGATCCTTCGCCGAGCAGAGCATTCCTTCCGACGTCTCGCCGCGAATCTTTCGCTTCTCGATTTTCACTCCGTCGGGAAGCACCGCCCCGACCGGCGCGAAAGGATAGAGCGTGTTGACGGTCACGTTGGCGGCACCGCACACGACCTCGACCAGCGCACCACCGCCCGCGTCGACCTTTGTGACCCAGAGGTGATCCGAGTTCGGGTGCCTGGCAGCCTCGACAACCCGGCCGATGACGATGTCGCTGAGGTCTTCCCGCAGCGAGACGACGTCATCCACCGTGGCGCACCGCGATGTGAGCAGGTCGCGCAGCTCCGTCGGCGTGAGCTTGAACGGAACGAACGTCCGCAACCATTCGTAAGACGCGTTCACGGCATGCTCAACGCGCTATCTGGTAGAGGAATCTCACGTCGGAATCGTAGAGAATCCTTATATCGGGAATGTCGTAGCGCAGCATCGCGATCCGGGCTGGTCCCATTCCGAACGCCCAGCCGCTGTATCGATCGGCGTCGAGTCCGGCTGCGTTGATGACGGACGGATGCACCATGCCCGATCCCAGGATCTCCATCCAGCCCGTTCCCTTGCAGCTGGGACAGCCGGAACCGTGACAGAGCTGGCACTCGACGTCCATTTCCGCCGATGGTTCGGTGAACGGGAAATAGCTGGGCCGGAAACGCGTTTTGGTCGCGCCGAAGAACTCGTTCGCGAATCGCGTCAGCGTCGCCTTGAGATCGACGAAGCTGACGCCTTCATCGATGGCGAGGCCCTCGATCTGAGCGAACATCGGCGCATGCGATGCGTCGAAAAAATCCCGGCGATAGGCATTCCCCGGACTCAGGATTCTGATCGGCGGCTTGAATTTCTGCATCGTGCGGATCTGCACCGGCGACGTGTGCGTGCGGAGCATCACGTTTTCGCCCAGGTAGAGCGTGTCGTGCAGGTCGAGCGCCGGATGGTCGGGCGGAAAGTTGAGCGCGGTGAAGTTGTACCACTCGGTCTCAGCCTCCGGGCCCAGCGCGATCGTGAAGCCCAGCTCGCGAAAGATTTCTTCGATCTCTTCGATAACGATCGTCACCGGATGCTTGGCGCCGAGCCACTGGCGCCGCGACGGCATGGTGAGATCGATGTTCCGCCTCGACACGCTGGCGGCATCCAACTGCCGGCGCCGCTCTTCGAGTGCCGCGTCGAGCTTCGCCTTGACGGCGTTGATCAGGGAGCCGGCTTCGCGCAGCTCTCCCGGCGCCAGCGATGGCAGCCGCTTGAACAGCTCGGGGAGCCGTCCTGATTTTCTGCCGAGCAGCGACGTGCGCGCATCCTCCAGGGAGGATGTGGTCGTGGCCTGGTCGATGAGCTTCTCGCCTTCATCGGCGAGCGTGGTGACGAGCTGCTGGAATTCGGAAAGCGTCACGGTTTACCGAAATTGAGGACAAAATGCAAAAGGACTCCACCGCGCTGGTTTGACATAGCGCCGGCAGAGTCCCCTTGAAGCACGGATGGAACGTTACGCGGCGTCGAGAGCGGACTTCGCCTTTTCGGCAAGAGCGGTAAACGCTGCGGCGTCGTGGATGGCGATGTCAGAAAGAACTTTTCGATCGACTTCGATGCCGGCTTTCTTCAGGCCGTGCATGAAGACGCTGTACGACATTCCGTGCTGGTGAGCGCCGGCGTTGATGCGGACGATCCACAGCTTCCGGAAATCGCGTTTCTTGTTCTTGCGATCGCGGTACGCGTACTTCCAGCCGCGCTCGACGTTTTCCTTCGCTGCTTTCCACAGCTTGCTCCGTGCGCCGAACGCGCCGCGGGCGGCCTTCATTACCTGCTTTTTGCGCTTCAAGCGCGCGACATTCGATCTTACGCGTGGCATATATGTGCTCCCCTACGCCTGAAGCAGGCGCTTGATGTTCTTCACTTCGCCGCGGGTCTGGATGGTCGTGGCTTTCCGGAGACGGCGCTTTCTCTTCGACGACTTCTTGGTGAGGATGTGGCTCTTGAACGCCCGCATGCGCTTCACCTTTCCCGACCCGGTAATCTTGAAGCGCTTCTTTGCGCCCTTGTGAGTCTTCATCTTCGGCATTGCTGGTTCCCGTATGTGTAAGTCCGGACCTCGAACACCCGGCTGACTTCGATCCGCGTGCCTACTTCGGCGCGAGGATCATCGTCATGAACTTTCCTTCGAACTTTGGATCGGTTTCGATCTTCGCCACATCGGCGAGCTCCTGCGCGACCCGATTTACAACCTGACGGCCCAGCTCCGGGTGGGCGATCTGCCTCCCGCGGAACATCAACGTCACCTTCACCTTGTTTCCTTCGTTCAGGAACTCGCGCGCGTGTCGCGTCTTCGTCATGAAGTCGTGCTCTTCGATCCCAGGCCGGTACTTCACTTCCTTGAGATGAATCACGTGCTGCTTTTTCTTCGCCTGGCGAGCCATCTTGGCCTGTTCGAACTTGAACTTCCCGTAATCCATGATGCGGGCCACGGGCGGCCTCGCCATCGGTGCGACTTCAACCAGATCCAGTCCCTGCTCGATTGCCGCTGCCAGGGCAGTTTCCACGTCCATGATGCCCAGCTGCGCTCCATCGGCAGCGATTACCCTGATAGGACTTATGCGGATCTGTTTGTTGACGCGTACGCGCTTTGTGGTGTCCTGAATACGATCTACCCTTGAAAAAAGGAAACAAAAAAGCGGACCCCGTCTTCGGAGTCCGCGCAACTATACGCTGCCGGGAACGGCTGCGTCGTGGCTCAGAACTCCCGCAGCACGCCTCGAACAGCGAGGGCCGAAGGGTGGGGTGATCCGCCCGGATCTCCCGCTTATCGCATTGTCAGCGTGTAAGATAGGACCGCCTGCTGTGCCATGCAAGGGACCAACCCAACTTCCGGCCTGCTCATGCAATGCCTAGATTCGCCTCATGAAGAAGAACGCGATGGGCGGCAAGGCTGAAAGGCGCATATCGGTCGATGGCATCGGCGGAGTCTTCATCCACGCCAACGACGCCAAGGCGCTCTCCAACTGGTACGCGAATCATTTTGGGCTCAAGCTCGAGACCTACGAGGACGGCAAGGTCTACGGGACCGAGTTCAAGTACCGGCGACTAAGCGATTCGTCGAAGGTGGACTCCACCGTATTCTCGATTACCCAGTCCAAGGTCGCACTTCCGGCAGAGAGGGTAGAGGCGGTGATCAACTACCGCGTCCGGGACCTTGCGGCCTTCCTGGAGCAGCTAAAGGCGGACGGGATCGAGATCGAGAAGACCGAGGACTTCGATTATGGGCGGTTTGCATGGATCAAAGATCCCGAGGGGAACCGCATCGAGCTATACCAACCGCTCAGCTGACTACGCTTCGCCCTGAGCAAGCCGGTAAGCTTTCCCATCATACTCCACCTTGCCCCAGGGCACCGTGGCATCATGCTCAAATATCACCAGCCAGTCCTCGTCCACAGCCTGCTTCAGAATCCTTCGCTTCGTCTCTAAAGTCACCAGCGGCTCGACGTCGTATCCCATGATCCACGGCAGGGGTAAGTGCGCGTGAGTCGGGACGAGATCGCCGAGGTAGAACGCCCGCTCGCCGGCCGACTCGATCAAGATGCTTTGGTGAAACGGGGTATGGCCTGGAGTCGGGATCACGCGGATTCCTTTGACGATCTGCTTCTCGCGCGTGACTAGCTCCAGTTTTTCCGCCGCTTCGAGCGGAACGAAGTTGCGCTCGAAGTAGCTCGCGGCCGTTCGCTCGTTGGTGTGGAGCGCGTAATCGTACTCGCCGCGTCTCACGATGTGCGTGGCGTTCGGAAACGTTATATCGAGAGAGCCGTCCGGGCCCGTGCGGGTGTTGCCGCCTGCGTGATCGAAATGCAGGTGGGTGTTGATCACGATCGCTATGTCTGCCGGCGCGACGCCAATCTCCTTCAATCCATCTTCGAGCATCGTCGCGCCATCCGCGCCCTCGTTTTCCAGGCCGTAGATGTCCTTGAACTTCGTGCTCTCCTTGTTTCCGGCACCGGTATCGATGAGCACCAATCCTGACGGATGCTCGATGAGGAGACAACGCATGCCGAGCTGAATTCGATTTCGCTCGTCGGCAGGAATGCGTTTCTCCCACAACGGCTTCGGGACGACGCCAAACATCGCTCCGCCGTCAAGCTTCTGGCCGCCTGCCTGAATCGCGTAGACGGTGAAGTCGCCGATCTTTCGGCGCTGCACCCCTGGAGTTGGCGCCGTCAAGCCGTGGTGTCGCGGAGAACTGGTGTCGGCAATCCGGACGCTCTCCGCTTCTTGCGACGAACGGCCGGTGCACGCAGAAGCGTCTCGAGGTCTCCCCAGGTAGCGCAGCCTCGGTCACCGAGATCGGAGAGCATGCGAATCAGACACTTCGCGGTGGCGAGCGCATCGCCGGCGGCGCGATGGCGGCCGTGGATTTCCACGCCGTAGTAGCGGGCCACGTGATCGAGCGAGCGACGCGACAGCTGCGGCAAAACCTTGCGGGCGATTTTGACGGTACAGAGGCGTCGTCCCTGCAGTTTCCGTCCGGTGGATCGCGAAAGCTCGGACGTCACGAAGCGCCAGTCGAACATCATGTTGTGGGCGACGAAGACGTTTCCTTCCAGCACTCGCATCACGTCCGGTGCGACGCGGTCGAACGTCGGCTTGTCCTTGACCATGTCCCACGTGATGTTCGTCAGCTGCGTAACGAAGTAGGGAATCGGACGCTGCGGATTCACGAGCGTCTCGAACAGCTCGACGATCTCTCCATCGCGCACTACCACCGCGGCGATCTCGGTGATTCGATCACCCGACCACGCGCGTCCGCCAGTCGTCTCGGTGTCGACAACCACATAGGAGAGCTTTTGCAGCGGCTCGTTCGCGAATCGTGATGGCGATTGCGAGGGGAAGCGGGAAGCGGGAAGCGGCGCCAGTGTCGCGGCCCATGTCCCCCTTCCCGCGTCCCGCAGGTTCGGATGGATGTCGGTGATCATCCAACGGCCATCCAGACCACGCACGAATTCACGCCGGCCCGCGAACAATGCGTGCGCCATGTGCTCAGCGACTCTGCGCGGTGCCCCAGGAAGGCTGCAGATGTGGCCGATCAGATCGACGACATCGGCGGGGCCAGCGGCCAGGTAATCGAAGGCCCGCGATGTCAGCAGCGTGTCTTCGGGCTCGGAGTAAACTCCGCGCGTCAGCTCCACGGATCGTCCCGCGTGATCGGACACGTCATGCAGTGCGGACCGCCGCCACCACGCACCAGCTCGCCACCATCGAAAGTGATCGCCGCTCTCTCGTGCGCGGCGATATCGTGCTTGGATGACAGAAAATCCTTTGCGGAAATCATCTTGAAGCCGGCTTTTTCCAATTCTCTCAGTGTTGTCTCGTTTCGCGCGTATGAAGTGACAACGCCGGGTCGCAGCGCAGTAAAGTTACAACCCGACGCCCATTGCTCACGATCCTGGACGATTCTGCGCGAGCCTCCGCAAAGAATCGGCTCCATCGGCAATCCGCAATGCTTCAGCGCGGCGAACAGATCAGCTTGCTCCTTCATTTGCGTTTGGCCCTTCTCCCAGAGAAGTATCGGCAGCCGGTACGGCCCAATGAAGTGGGGCGGATAAATCACGCACAGCTCCCGGTCCACGTGTGTGAAGATCATGTCGAGGTGGATCGCCGTCGCCTCCTGGGGCATCACGACAACGATGAGCTTGCTGACTTCCGTCTGCTCGAACAGCAGAGTCGCGAGACTGTCGATTCCCGCGGGGCTCGATCGCTCGCTGAAGCCGATCAGTAGGACGTCCTCGCGGAGAGGATGAACATCCCCGCCCTCGAGCGTGTGATTGAGGCGTCGCTCAGCCGATCCGTCGTAGAGTATTCCCTTGTTGCCCAGCTTGGGATGAGAGGTGAACAGCGCCTTCATGATCAGCTCTTCGGTCCACCTGGCGTGAAATCGCATCGACCCGATCATCATGTTCTGATTGATCGCCATCGCCGAGTCGCGCGTAAAGAACAGATTGGGGAGCGGAGGCAGTGAGTAGCTGAATTCGTTGAGCGTTCGCGACAGTGGACCCGGCTCCTCCTCCTTTCCTTCGATGAGAAGCTTCACGACCGCCGCGGGAGGCAGCTCGCGCAGCTCGGCGCCAAGCGGCTCGAGCGGCACGACGTCGAGCGTCTCACGAATGATGAGCTCGCGCACCTTGCTGTCCTCGAGTACCTCGGTGAGGAGGTCGCGGACGTGCAGCACCTCGCAGAAGCGCTCGAGAACCTGGACGAAGCGCTTGTGCTCGCGCTTGGCGAGATCGGCGTCGACGATGTCGTCGTACAGGAAATCCGCGCGGGTGCTCGGCGTCACGGCGAGGAGCTCGTTGCCCGGGCTGTGGACTAGAACTGTCCGCAAGGCACCGATTTCGGAGGTGACGTGAACTGGCATAACTGAAGATAACGCTCGGAGAGAGGCTTTTCGAACAACTGCAACTGAACGGGTGCGAGTTGTGAGTGGCGTAGCTGTTAGTTGCGAGTTCACTACGCCCAGACTTATCCCGGCGGCGTTTGGAGCAACTGCTTGTGCCATAACGCCAGTAGTGAAGTCAGGGCGTAGTGAACTGATATCTGCAGGCTGTGCCACCGACAGCTCGCACCCGTTCAGTTACTTCTGATCTCGACCAACCGAGGTGCCAGTACTCGCACCCGTTCAGTTTTGATGGTCTTTCTTGCCCGTTTGCAGTCAGGGGAGTAGCTTGTGAATTACTTCACAAGCGCGATCTTGAAGCGGATAGCGGAATCCACAGTCAGGCGCCTCTCCCTTTACCTCAGCTTTCTGGAAGGGACCGAGCGTCAGGGTCTTAAGACCATCTCCAGCGACGAGCTCGCGAGTCTCGGTGGGACGACGTCTGCTCAGGTGCGAAAGGATCTCTCACTCTTCGGATCCTTCGGCAAGCGCGGGCTCGGCTACTCCGTTCCTGAGCTGTCCGAGAAACTGCGCGAGATTCTCGGCCTCGGAAAACATTGGCGCGTCTGCATCATCGGCGCCGGCAAGATCGGCGCGGCACTCGCGCGCTACCGCGGATTCGCCGAACGGGGGTTCAACGTCACGGCCGTCTACGACAGCGACGAGGCGAAGATCGGAAAGCGGTGGGAGAATCTCAACGTGAGGTCCATCGCCGATCTGGAGAAGGACGCGGTGAAGCAGGAATTCGACATCGCCGTCGTTGCTACTCCGGCGGAGGTCACTCCCGCGGTGGTCAAGCAGGTCGTGCGCGCCGGCATCAAGGCCATCCTCAACTTTGCGCCTGTCCAGCTGTCTGTGCCTGCCGATGTCACGGTTCGGAACGTGAACATGGCCATGGAACTAGAAGGGTTGTCGTTCGCTCTGAGTAATCGTGGGGACTAACTACAACAATTAGTTCTGAAGAATCCCGTAGAGTCGCGCAAAACCTTCCGGACTAATGACCTCCGGCCTGGCAGCCGGATCGATCCCCGCCCGGTCGAGCACCGCTCGAGCCTCGTCGGCGGTCATCCCTCTGACCGTGCGCAGCGCCCGCTGCATCTGCTTGCGCCGCTGCCCGAACGCGGCTTGCACGAAGGTTCGAAATCCCGGCAAAGATTCCGCGCTTACGAGAGGAACGGCGCGCGGTGTCAGCCTGATCACCGCGGACTCGACTTTGGGTGGCGGCTTGAACGCGCTCGCCGGCACGCTCATCACCTGCTCCGTGTTGGCGACGGCTGCGACGTTGACCGACAGCGCGCCGTAGCTCTCGGTGTCCTCCTTCGCCGCCATCCGCTCAGCGACTTCTCTCTGCACTAGAAAGACTGAGCGGCGCGGGATCGGCGCGTCGAGCGCCTTGAATACGATCGGAGTAGTGATGTAGTAGGGCACATTCCCGATCAGCAGAAAGTCCGTGCCGGCGAGCGCATGCAGATCGGTCTCGAGCACGTCACCCTGGACGATCTCGACGTTCGGGCGATTACCATACTTTTTCTGCAGGTGCTCGGTGAGAGCGCGATCAATCTCCACCGCGATGAGCCGACCGCTGCGCTCAACAAGGATGTCGGTGAGTGAGCCACGACCCGGACCGATCTCGAGAACCGTGTCTGCGAGAGTGGGGGCAAGCGCGTCGACGATTCCCTCGAGGATTCGCGCATCGGACAGAAAATGCTGCCCATACTTCTTGAGCACTGGCGGCCGACGTGTCAGCTCCGTGCTACCAGCAGCGTCAGGTCGTCTCTGCTCGGTAGACTCCTCGTGTGAACCTCGAGCATCTTGAAGACTCTTTGGACGATCACCTTCGTATCGTTTTCGCGGTTCTCGCGAATGAGCTCGAGGACTCGCTCTTCACCGAGACGCTGATCGCTCCCGTTGCGGGCATCGCTGATGCCGTCGGTGAACAGCACGAGCAGATCCTTTTTCTTCACCCACGACAACGAGGCCATGTTTGGGATGTCGTCCACCATTCCGAGCGGCGGATTCACCGCTGCCAGCCTGGTGATCGTTCCCTCCTCGCTGATGACGAACGCATGCGGGTGCCCGGTGTTCGCGTAGGTGAGCGTTCCCTTCCCCGGATCGATCACTCCGTAAAAGAGCGAGATGTACATCTCCGTCGCGTCCAGCTCTTCGCGCAACGAATGAAGCAGCGCGCCCAGCATCTGGCCGGGGTTGACGAAATTCTGCGCGTGAATGGCGGACGCGCTCATGGCCAGTGCCATGATTAGCGCCGCGCGATACCCGTGGCCGGAGACATCGCCGATCATCAACCCGGTCGCGCCTTCGCGCAGCTTGAAGAGCTGGTAGAAATCTCCCCCGACACTCTCCGCCGGCACGACGCGCGCGGTCACCTCCGCTTCCGGCGACACTACATCGGTCGACGGCAGCAGCTTCATCTGCAGGTCGTGCGCGAGACTCATCTCCTGTAACAGGCGCTGCTGGTCGAGGGATGCGCTTACGAGTCGCGCGTTCTGAATGGCGGTTCCGATCTGCGTCGCGATCGCCGTCACCAGCTTTTGATCTCCGGCTGTGAATGGCTGGCGCGAACGGCGATCGGCGAGATTCACGACTCCCAGCGGCATGCCGCCACTCGGCGTCGTCCACATGATCGGCACCGAGAGCATTTCACCGCGCCCATACGGCGATTCCTTCCCGAAGGTGACGCCCTTCCCCACCACGATGAGCGGATGCTGGGTGCGAAAGACACGCGCCGACACACTGCTCACGTCGTCCGCGCTGATCGGCGGAATCTCGGATTTTGGAACCCCGAGTGCGGCCACCGCCTGAAGGGTGTTGGTGCGCGCGTCGTGGACGAGAATCGATGCCACCCTGGCACCGACCGTCTCGGAGATCTCCGTAAGAATCGTTGCCGCCGCATCTTCGAGGGTAACGGTTCGCCCCAGTATCTCACCAATCGTGTAGAGGAGATTGATCTCCTCATATCTCTCCGCCAACTCGGTCGCCGCGTGCTCGACTTCCAGCGCCGCCTGGGTGAATTGCGAGACGACCGGCATGAGCAGCTTGACGTGGCGGTCTTCGGGCGAGTACCCCGGATCGCAGGGTCCCACGGTCAGCCAGATTCTTTTGACCGACGGAACGCGCGTCACAATCTGCGTTCCGAAGTTGGTGGGGACGGACTGGCCGGGCTCATCCGGCAACACGTCCGGCATCTGCACCTTCGCGCTCGACCTCGCGATTACAGTCGGCGCGGCGCGTCCATCGCTCCCCCACACAGCGGCCTCACAGTGCGTTCCTTCGCGAAACGCAATGAGGACCGCCTCGAGCTCTTTCACTCGCGGTGCAACGTCAGGCGGACGACGTTGCCTTTATCGCGGAAGCTCTCCACCCGGTCCATCAACTGACGCATCAGAAACAGCCCGCGACCTTCCTCTTTGGTGAGGTTTTCATCGGTAGTGCAGTCCTGCGTGCACTCGTCGACGTCGAATCCAGGTCCCTCATCAACGACTTCGAAGACGAGATCGGTGTCGCTGATGATCGCCCTGATCCGAACCCGTTTGCCCCCGGTAGCTTCGTTTCCACGAAGGATGGCGTTGGAGAGCGCTTCGGAGAGCGCCACCGGAATGTTGAGGGAGCATTTGGCGGGTGAAATCTTGAGCTCGCGGCAGCGCTGCCTCGCGAGCTCCACTACGCCTTCTATGTACTCTACGTCGCTCGGAATTTGTAGATCGAACGCGACGCGCGATTCAGCCATTAAAAACTCTCTAAGGCGCGCTCCCGTGTGTCGGAGATCTGGAACAGGGTGTCCAGCTTGGTCAGCTCGAAGAGCGTCTGGAGGTCATCATTGAGGTTGGCCAGACGGAGCTCGCCGCCCTGCTCGCGGATCTTCTTCGACAACGAGACCAGCACGCCCAGGCCGGAGCTGTCGATGTAGCCTGTCTGGCTGAAGTCGATGAGAAACTTTTTCTCACCCTTCTCGAGCTCGTCGAGAACTTTCTGCTTCAGCTCCTGGCGGTTCCCCACGATAAGCTGGCCTTCGACGTCCACCACAACGACCTCTGCATTTTTCTTGATCGAGAAACTCATTCAGATAATCTCCAGTGTGGATCAGACTTCTCGCAGCGCGCGGTCCCCAGCACGCCCGGCCGATTGCAGCGCTGCAATTGCGGCCACGTTAATAATGTCCTCCCGGTCGGCGCCGCGCGAGAGATCGGCAACCGGCCGCGCGAAGCCTTGAAGAATCGGTCCCAACGCCTGCGCACCACCTACTCGCTGGACCAGCTTGTACGCAATGTTACCCGCATCCAGTGACGGAAAAACTAACACGTTGGCTCGCCCAGCAACCGGACTGGAAGGAGATTTCCGGGCGGAAACTATCGGAACCAACGCCGCGTCACCTTGCAATTCTCCGTCCACCACGAGGTCCGGCGCGCGTTGACGGATGAGGGCGAGCGCTGCCCGCACAAGATCGACACTTTGACCCTTGGCGCTCCCATGCGTGCTGAAGGAGAGCAACGCGACACGCGGCTCGTCCCCGACTATAAGCCGCCGGTCGGCCGCGGCGGCGATCGCGATGTCCGCGAGGTTCTCCGCGGTGGGATAGGGAATCACGGCGCAGTCGGTAAAGGTCAGAACCTCCGTCACCGCCTCCGTTCGGGGATGGAGGACCATGTAAAAGGCGCTGGACGCGACCCTCACCCCGGGAGCAAGTCCGATGTTCCGGATCGCGCTGCGCAATACATCGGTAGACGTGTACACCGCCCCGGCAACGCACGCGTCCACCTCGCCGGCAGCGAGCAGTCTGTGCCCGAATTCGAGCGCCGAGTCGCCTTCGACCGGGATCGCTGGCAGACCTGCTAGCCTCACCGAGGTGGCGACCCGCTCGCCATCCACAATGAGCAGCGGGTTAGCCATGCCACTCCTCGCGATCTCGCGCGCAGCGGACAGCACCCGCTCGTCACCGCCTTCGGGAAATACTATCCGCCGTTTTAACTCGGATGCCCGCTGGCGGATCTGCTCGACGAATGTCACCCGCGCTTTGCCGAGCCCTTGGCGAATTTCCGGGCGAGGGCTTTGGCAACTGCGGGATGTACGAGCGCCTTGAGGTTCCCATGGTGCTGAGCAACCTCGCGGACGACGCTGGAGCTGATGTACGTCGTCTCCACCGAGGGCACCATGAAGACCGTCTCGAAGCCCTCGGACAGGTGGCGATTCATCAACGCCATCTGGAACTCGTACTCGAAATCGCTGACTGCGCGCAGCCCGCGGATATTGAGTGAGGCGCCGACTTTCTTTGCGAAGTCCACCAGCAGCCCCTCGAACTGAGTTACCTCGACGCACTTCTGGTCAGCCGTGGAGAGACGAATGAGCTCAACTCTTTCGACGGTAGTAAACAACGCCTTCTTGGACGAGTTCACGGCAACGGCCACGATGAGATGATCCACGAACTCACAGCTTCTCCGGATCAGATCCTCGTGTCCCCGGGTGATCGGGTCAAAGCTTCCAGCGTATACAGCCGTGGTTACCACGTCATTCCTCGCTGCGGTAGAAAGTGATTGCCGTCGTGCCATACTTGCGCGTTACTCCCAGGCCGGGCATTGCCTCCTTCGCTGAGTGCTCGATGCTCAGCACCTTGCTGAAGGGCCTCTCGATCCATCGCTCGGCGAGCCGCTGCGCATCCCCGCTCGCGTACGGCGGATCAGCGAAGGCCACATCGAAATCGAGCGCCCCCAGGCCGTCCGCGAAAGATAGGGCGGATTGTCTCTGCACGGTGACGAGCTCGCTCGCGCCCAGGGCGCTGATGTTTTCTTCGAGCGCCCGAAGACTCTTCGGATCCCGCTCGATGAACTGCGCCGAGGCGGCTCCACGAGATAGAGCCTCGAGACCGAGCGCGCCCGAGCCGGAGTAGAGATCGAGAACACGCGCTCCCGGCAGATCCAGCTGGAGAATGCTCATCCAGGCTTCACGCACGCGATCGAGCGTCGGCCGAACCGAGGTGCCCTCGGGCGCGCTGATTTTTCGGCCGCGCCATCTGCCCGCGACTATTCGCACAACCGGATGTCGGCGATCCTCGCCTGGAGGTAGCTCTCGCCCCTGTACTCGTCGCGCTCCAGCCTGAACGCGATGTCGACTTTGCTGCCGGCCTGAAACTCCGCGGCGCGGTGAGCGAATCCCCAGCCCAGCGCATCGAGCGAGCCCGTTCCGGTGTCGAGCACGACTTTGAGACCGTCCTTGCCGACAAGTCGAGGCGTCGCGGCGAGCGTCACGTTTCGCGCGAGCAGCACCGGAGACGGATTGCCAATCCCGAACGGCTCGAAATGGCGGAACAGCGATTCCAGCCGGTCGTCCATTCCCTCGATGTTGACCTCCAGATCCACGCGGATCTCGGGAACGAGATCCTCAGGGGTCAACAGCGACTTCGCGACGTCGTTGAACCTCGCCGCGAACTCATTCACCTTGTCGCGCGCGATCGTCACGCCGGCGGCAGCGCGGTGCCCGCCAAAGCGGAGCAGGAACTCGCGCGACTGGCCAAGCGCGCCGTGCAAATCGAATTTGGAGATCGAGCGCCCGGAGCCTTTCCCCTGATCCTCGGACAGCGCGATCAATACCGTGGGGCGTCCGAACTCCTCTACCAGCCGGGATGCGACGATTCCTATTACTCCCGGATGCCAGGACTCGTCGGCGAGGACGATTCCAAAGGTGTCGTCGAGGTCCAGCTGTAGAACTCTCTCCCGCGCCTGCTCGAGCGTCGCGTGATCGAGCTCCTGCCGCTTGTTATTCAGCTCCTCGAGCTCTCGCGCGATCGCGTTCGCTTCGTGCTCGTTCTCACTGAGAAGCAGCTCGACTCCGCGGATGGCGTGTCCCAGCCTGCCGGCGGCGTTCAGCCGTGGCGCCAGAATGAAACCGATGCGACCAGCAGTGAGCGGTTTTCCCGACAACCCGGCGGCTCTGATCAACGCGCGCATTCCGATGTTCTGGGTATCCGCGAGCATCTTCAGGCCGTAACGCACGAAGACGCGATTCTCTCCACGCAGCGGGGCGACGTCCGCAACGGTCGCCAGCGCGACGAGATCGAGCATCCCCCAGATGAAGTTCTCGCTCTTGCCGAGCGCGCGAGCCAGCGCGAGAGCGAGCTTGAATGCCACACCTACCGCCGCGAGATCCTTGTCGGGGTATCCGCAGCCACTGCGCGTCGGATTTAGAATCGCGAGACAGTCCGGCAACTCGCTGCCCGGCAGGTGGTGATCTGTGACGATCACATCGACCCCCGCTTTGCAGAGGCGAGCCACCGGGGAAACCGCGGTCGTTCCGCAATCGCAAGTGACTACGACGCTCGCCCCTGCGGCCATGGCCGCGTCGACTCCGGCATCGCTCAGGTCGTATCCGTCCTCGATGCGTCGCGGAATGAAAGGCATCGCCTTCCCTCCGAGTCCGCGGATGGTACGGGTGAGAAGCGTGGTCGAGGAGATGCCGTCGACGTCGTAATCGCCGTGTATGAACACCAGCTCCTGGTCACGCACCGCACGCGCGAGGCGCTCGACGGCTTTGTCCATCGACAGGAACTGCAGCGGGTCGTGCAGCCTATCGAGCTTGGGACGCAGAAAGAGCTTGGCGTCCTCCGCGCTCACGTAGCCACGAATGAGGAGCAAGCGACAGACGACCTCAGGCAGCGAGAGCGCCTCCACGAGGTCCCTGACTGCCTCTTCGTCGGGCGCTTTGGGGAGAATCCAGCGCGCCGGACGCGTGGGGCGAGCGGATGCAAGCGTCGTCACAGTCTACTCAGGCCGTCTCGGCATAAAGAAGAACTCCGCAAGCCTCACACACTTCGATCTGCCCGGTGCCGGACATCATGTTGCGTCGTTGAAGAGGCACCGCGGTGTCGCAATGTCCGCACGATCCACCGCGCAGCGCATAGATCGCCTGATCTCTCTTGCCGCGGATGCGGTCATACTTGCCGAGCATTGGCCGCGAGACTGCTCCGGCTTTTCCGTTCCGATCCGCCACCGCGTCATCGAGTTGCGACCGCAGCGCGGATCTTCGCGACTCGATCTCGGGCCGCGTCTCCTGCTGTTCCTGCTCCACCGCTGCCAACGCCTGAGTCGAGTTCGCTATCGCGGTATTCATCTCGGCAATTCGACGCCCGATTATCGCCAGCTCGCTCTCGTCTTCCGCCATCAGTCTCCGCGTCGACTCTACCTGCGCTGTCGCGGCGGTCGCTTCGCGCATCCGTTTCACGTCCTCCAGCTGGTGAAGATTCCGTTCCTGCATGGTCTTGTGTTGCGCCAGCCTTGCCTGCAGCTCACGCTGTTTCTTTTCCTCGGCCTGAACCAGCGTCTGCGCCCGGATGAGCGCGGCGGCGGCCTGATTGCGCCGTTTGTCCAGCTCCACGAGCTGAGGATCGAGCGCGCGTATCTGACTCTCGATCTCGCGAATTTTCAGATCATCCTGTTGCAGCGCCAGCAGCGCTTCAACTTCCTCTTGCATTTCCTCTCCAGTTGGTCATCGAGCCCCCGTTCGTCGGAATTTCTTGTAGTACTTCTTTCCAGTTGCATTCAGCTCCTGCCTGATCGCCTCCTTTTCGGCGATCAGCTTGTCCTTTTGTGCGCCGTCCGCGAGCGGGATGATGCGATCGAGCTCGGCCGCCCGCTGATCCAGGTCGCGGGCGAGCAGCGTCGCGAGACTGTCGTTGATCGTGCGCTCCGCATCCATCTGGTATGAGCCTTCGGCGATGATGTCTTCGAGCAGACCGATCCCTTCCTCGTCGAGACTCGCCGATACCTCTTCAATGGAAGACTCGGGTCCGGACGCGACGAGTGCATGATAGATCGCGCGGTACTGCGGATCGCGAAAGGTTTCCTCGCCGAGCTTTTCGGCGATCTGTTCCACCCGTGAGCGACCGGCGAGCATCGCTCTCACCAGCTCGCGCTCGGCGGACGCGCCACGCTCCCCGTGCTGTGCTCTTCTCTCTCCGTGCCGAACGGCGGCCGTCGGAGATATCCGAGGCGCGACGGGTTTCGGCGCAGCAGCGGCTGGAGGCGCACTTCTGCCAGTGACTTCTCGCTCGAGAACCTCGCGGGCGACCCCGCTCACTTCGCTGGCCCGTGAGAGATACAGATCGCGCATGATCCCGTCAGCTGTCACACGCACCGTCGGAAGTAATCGATCCAATGCCCTTCGCTTCTTCTGCAGCTCGGAGAACATCCCCGCGCGCTCGAGGAGCTGGATCTTGCGCTCGAAAACATCGATTGAGTCCTTGAGTCGGGCCGTCAGGGCGGCAGGCCCGTGAGATTTGACGAACGTGTCCGGATCTTCGCCCTCGGGCAGCGTCACAACCCGCACCGATGCTCCCTGCCGCAGCAGTTCATCTCCCGAGCGAAAGGTTGCCTTGAGTCCGGGCTTGTCGCTGTCGTAGAGGAGAAAGACGTTTTTCGTGAGCTTCTTGAGCAGCGCCGCCTGCGAATCGGTCAGCGCCGTTCCCATTGCGCCGACTACGGTCGTCACGCCAGCAGCCATGAGCCGTACGACGTCGAAATAACCCTCGACGACGAGCACCTGATCCTCGCGCCTCACATCGTTTTTTGCCCAGTTCAGTCCGTAGAGAGTCTTTCCCTTCGTGAACACTGGCGACTCGGGCGAGTTCAGATACTTGGGCTCACCCTGTCCGAGTATCCGTCCGCCGAAGCCAATGTTGCGCCCCATCGAGTCGAGGATCGGAAACATCAGACGACCGCGAAAGCGAGGACGCGGCTCGCTTCCATCTTCACCCGGTATCAGAAGGCCAGCCTCGACTTGACGCTTTTCGTCAAAGCCAAGCGTGTTCATGTAGTTTCTCAACAGTCCGATCTCGCGTGGCGCGAAGCCGATGCCGAATTGGTCGGCTACTTCGCGATCGATGCGGCGCTTGGTGAGATACTCGCGCGCGGCCTCACCGAGCGGATCGTCCCACAGCATCGTCTGGAAGTAGGCGGCGGCGGTCGCGTTTACTTCCCATAGAGGCTCGCGCGGATCCGGGCCTTCGCGGTGCGTCTGTACTTCGCGAACTTCGATTCCCGATTTTTCGCCGACCATCTTAACAGCAGCCGGCCACTCGACCCCGAGTCTCTTCTGGAGGAAGTGGAAGACGTCGCCTCCCTCGTGGCAGACGAAGCAGTAGTACATCCGCTTTTTCTGCGAGACGGAGAAATTGCGGTGCGTTCCCTGGTGGAACGGGCACGGCCCCCTGAAGTCAGTGCCAACGCGCTTGAGGTTCACGTACTCGCTGATCACCTGAACGATGTCGGCGGCGTCGCGAACCTGCTCGACCACTTCGTCGGGAATCACTTCAGCTCCACGACGGTGACGCCCGCGCCGCCTTCATTCCAGGCGCCGAGTCGGAAATTCGTGACGCGAGATTCCTTGCTCAGCATCTCCGCCACGCGCTCGCGCAGGGCGCCAGTTCCCTTTCCGTGAATTATCCGGATGCTCTTGAGATCGGCGCGCACGGCTGCGTCGACGGCGTGCATGACAATGCCCTCGACCTCGCCGGCTCGCATCCCGCGCAGATCGATCTCGGTGGCGACGTGCACGTCAGGTATGTCGCCGCGCACCGCGACAGCGACTTGAGGGGTTGCCGCTGCAGCGGTGGTGGCACGCAGCGAACTTCGCGGTAGGGCGAGCTTCATCACTCCCACGGCCACGATTGCTTCACCATCGCGCACCTCGAGAACTCGACCGACCTTGCCTCCCAGCGTTTCGACCTCCACGAAATCTCCGACACTCACCTCAGCGCCATCCTTCGCTCCGCGCGCGGTTTCGGCCGGGCGCTCGAGACGATCCAGCTCGCGTCCCTGCTCATTCGCCAGCTGCTCGACGCGCTTTCTTGCGTCCCGCGCAGCTTCTTCCCCCGCCTCGGAAGCGGCCTTGAGATCGCGAATGGTGCGCTCGACGTCGGCGCGCGCTTCGAGAAGATATCGCCTCGCTTCCAGCCGTGACGCCCGCTCGGCCTCCCGCTCCCGTTGAGTGACGTTTTTCTCGCGCTCCGCGACTCTTTGCGCCCGCTCCCTGACGTCCTCCAGAACCTCCTCGGATTCCCCTTTATTCGCGCGCAGCTCTTTCTCCCGCGCTTCGAGCTCCGCCAGGAGCGCCGTTACTCTACGCTCGCCCGACGGAATTCGCTGCTCCGCGCGCTCCAACACATCCGCGGGAAGGTTGAGCCGCCGCGCGATGCTGATCCCATACGAGCGCCCCGGAATTCCCTTGATAAGCCGGTACGTTGGCGCGAGCGCGACGGGATCGAACTGGAGGGAGGCGTTCACTACTCCCTCCACCTGGGTCGCCAGCTCCTTGAGCGCGCCGAGGTGAGTCGTGGCAACAGTCAGCGTCCCGCGCGCTGTAAGCGCTTCGAGGATTGCCCCGCCAAGCGCGGCGCCTTCGATGGGATCCGTGCCCGAGCCGAGCTCGTCGATCAGCACGAGCGAATGGGCGGTGGCAGAGCTGAGCACTTCGACCAGGTTCTTGAGATGGGCGCTGAATGTCGAGAGACTGGCGAGGATCGACTGCTCGTCGCCGACGTCGGCGTAGATGTTGTCGAATATCGCTATCCTCGAGCCGAGGGCGACTGGAGCCGGGATTCCCGACTGAACGAGCGCAGAGAAAAGCCCGAGGGCCTTGAGGAGCACGGTCTTACCGCCGGTGTTGGGCCCGGAGATGAGCAGGGTGCGCTCATTCGGGAACATCTCGAGATCGAATGGAACGACGTCGATACCCTGCGCGATGAGAAGCGGGTGACGCCCTTCGACTATCGCGAATCCTTCGGTGGAGTCCGCCAGCGCGGCCGGAGCGCAGCGAAATTCCACGGAGTACCGCGCACGCGCTACCAGAGAGTCGAGAACGATGAGCGCTTCGAGACTCAACGCCAGCTCCTCGCGGTGGGGCCGGATCTTCTCCGTCAGCTCGGCGAGAATTCGCTCGACCTCTTCGATCTCCTCGCTCTGCAACTCACGAATCCGGTTGCCGGCCTCGACCGCTGCCGGTGGCTCGACGAACAGAGTGCCTCCGGTTTGGGAAGCGTCGTGCACTATTCCGCCGACCGCGCTCTGCGCTTCGCGACGGACAGGAATCACGTACCGGCCATTGCGCACGGTTACCGACATGTCCGCCACTCGCTGATGCGACTCGAGCTTCGCCATCGCGCGCTCGAGCAA
>DASYVU010000022.1:0-2068 GCA_035936715.1 Gemmatimonadaceae bacterium | reverse complement strand
GATCCCACACCTCGACCGTCCCCAGATTCCGCGCCCGGATCGGCGCTTCGATCTTGGACAGATCACCCGCGACTACGACGATCAAATTGTTCGGCGTGAGCCTGCTCGCGGCGGCGGTACGCACGTCTTCAGGAGTCACGGCAGCGAGTCGCTCGCGATATGTCGCGTAGAAATCCACGGGCAATCCCCAGACGATCAGCTGCTGAATCCGGGCCGTCAATCCTTGAACCGTTTGCACGCCGCTCGGAAAACCCGATACCAGATTGTTGACAGCTCCCTGCAGCTCCTGAGGGGGAACTGGCTCGCCGGCGATTCGCTTGTACTCGCTGACGGCTTCAACGAGCGCCGAGTCGGTCGCATTTGTTCTCACGTCCGACGATATACGGAACGCGCCGCTGCCTGGCCTCAGGTCCAGGACACTGCCAGCGCCGTACGTGTAGCCGTGTTTCTCCCGCAGGTTCAGGTTGATTCGATTTGTGAAGCCGCCACCGAGAACGTGATTCAACGCAACCATTGTCAGATATTCGGGATCAGTCGCGCGGAAGCCCGGCTGGCCGAGGATAATCGACGACTGCACCGAGCCCGGCCGGTCCAACAGAATCACCCTCGTGCCCGAGCTCGCACGGATTGGGTTTTCGACCGGAGCTATCGCCGCACGCGACGCCGTCCAGCCACCGTACGCCTGCTGGGCGATCGAGCGCGCTTCGGCCGGAGTCAAATCACCAACGAGGAGCAGCGTCGCTGCCGACGGAGCGTACATCGTCCGGTGCCAGTTGATTACGTCGTCACGGGTAAGAGGACCAATCGTGGACGGGGTTCCGTTGGCTGGACGCGAGAAGGGCGCAGTACTGTCGAACGCCGCGCGCACGAACGCATCGGCTGCGAGCCCCGCGGTGCGTGCGTGAATTTGCTGGTAAGCGGCAAGAGCCTGATTCTTTACTCGGCTGATCTCGCCGACTGGAAAGCTCGGCGCCGTAACCGTTCTCGCCGCAAGCGTCAGGGCCTGCGGAAACACGGTCTTGAGGGCGACGACGTCGGCCAAGGCGGCGTTGAAGTTCGCTCCGGTGAAATACCGCGCTCCCAACGCGTCCATTGCGCGCGCAATGTCCGCTCCCGTCATGGTCCCGGTTCCCTCCGACAGGAGAGAGCCTGTAAGCGCCGCTAGCCCATTCTTCGCCGCCGGCTCGCGCATCGACCCTGCGTCGAGGATCAGACGGCCCTCAACTACGGGCAACGTGTGCTTCTGAACCAGAATCACTTTGAGCCCGTTCCCCAGCTGAAATTGCTCGACCGCGGGGAAGACGTAGGGCCGCAGTGTCCCCGCCGGCGGCGGTGTGACCGTCTGAGCCAGCGTGGCGCTGGCTGGCAGCAGCATGGCTGCTACAACGAGCGTGAGGGCGTTTCGAAAGAAAAGATCGACACGCATTATGGGACCCTCTTCGATGAAGTCTGGCTCGCGGACTTCTTGGCGGGCACAAAGACGAGAATCGCGCGGTTGGTAGGAACGAGCCGCTCGCGTGCCAGAGCGTTGAGATCGGCAACAGTGATGCGGTCGATTTGACCGAGTACTGTATTCACGTAGTTGGGATCGCGGAAAAACGTCCACGCTTCGGCAAGCCGGTCGGCACGGCCGTTGAAGCCTCCAGTCGTTTGGAGCCCATCGACAAACGAGAACCGCTCCGAGGCGCGCGCCCGATCCAGCTCGGACTGCGTGAAGCTCGAAGTTCCTGCCAGCTCAGCCAGCAAAGCTCGCTCGAGAGAGTCCGGGCTCGCGCCCTGCTTCCCCGTCGCCATGAAGACGAGCATGTCCGCCCCATCAACCAGCGTGAGGTTTAGTCCTGTCACACTGGTCGCGATCTGCTGCCGGCGCACCAGCGCCTCGTCGAGACGCGAGGACCTGCCGCCGCCGATGATATCGGCGAGCAGCGAGACGACTTGGGTCCGTGAGTCTTTTAGCGGCGGAACACGGTACACCACGTACACGCGCGGCGCGGGGGCGAGGGCGTCCTGAATCACGACTCTCTGTTCTCGTCCGATAGTCGCAGGGAGGCGCATGTTGGCCAGTCGC
>DASYVU010000021.1:0-12973 GCA_035936715.1 Gemmatimonadaceae bacterium | reverse complement strand
ACGTGTCCGGTGGCGGGATCCGTCCACGTCTCGTGCGGGAACGGGCCGACGACGCTTCGTCCCTTGTAGATCAGATAGGTCGAGATCAGCGACACGAAGAGCATGCACTCCGAGCCGATGAAAGCCCAGATCGCGACCTTTCGGTTGTCGAGACCCAGTGTCGTGTAGTGGTGTGGCGCGGGTGCCGATGTGTGGGCGACGGGTAGGCGTGTTGCGGGCGCGGTCATTGTCTAGTGGTGCTCCGGCTCGAGCGGGCTCAGGAGCCAGCTGTATAGTGAGAAAATCATGAGTGCTGCGCCCACTGCGATCAGAACGGGCGAAGTCATGAGGCCGCAGAACATGATGATCAGGCCAAGGGCGACGAACAGCGGCTTGATCGTGTTGTACGGCATCACGATCCCCAGCTCCGCGGCGGTCTTGCCCTCCTGCGCATTGATGCGAGCGCTCTCGTGGTCCACTTCCTTTCCTTCCCAGATCGGATATCTGCTGGTGACGGTCGGAATCCTGGCGAAGTTGTACTCCGGTGGTGGACTCGGAATGGTCCACTCCAGTGTTCCGGCGCCCCATGGATTCGAGCCGGCGATCTCTCCGCTCTTTCTGCTCTTGAAGAAGTTGTAGATGAAGATCAGCATCGCGATCGGGAAGATCATCGTCCCCGCGGTGGACATCGCGTTATAAAGGTCCCACCCCTGTCCGGCGTCGTAGGTGTAAATGCGCCGCGGCATGCCAAGCATTCCCGAGAAGTGCATCGGGAAGAAGGTGAGATTCATCGCGATGAAGGTAAGCCAGAAATGAATCTTGCCCAGCTTCTCATCCATCAAACGGCCCTGGATCTTCGGGAAGTAGTGATAGATGCCGGCGAAGATTCCCATGATGGAGCCGCCGAACAGCACGTAGTGGAAGTGCGCGACGATGAAATAGGTGTCCGTTTGCTGCAAGTCTGCCGGCGGGGACGCGTGCATGATCCCCGAGATTCCGCCGATGGTGAACAGGGCGACGAGACCGATTCCGAACAGCATCGACGTCGTGTAGCGGATGGCGCCCTGCGCCATCGTCGCGATCCAGTTGAAGATCTTGACGCCCGTCGGGATCGCGATGAGCATCGTGGTCAGACCGAAGAACGTGTCGGCAATCGGCCCCATGCCCACGGCGAACATGTGATGCGCCCATACTCCGAAGCCGAGCGCGGCGATGAGAATTCCCGAGTACACCATCACCGGATACCCGAACAACGGCTTTTTCGAGTAGGTAGGCAGCACCTCGGATACGAGTCCGAACGCCGGAAGAACCAGGATGTAGACCTCCGGGTGTCCGAAGATCCAGAACAGATGCTGCCAGAGAAGCGGATCGGCGCCCGCGCTCACGGTGTTGTAGAAATTCGTTCCGAAGAAGCGGTCGAATAAGAGGAAGACCAACGCGATCGTAATGACGGGGAAGGCGAGGACGATCAGGACCTGAACGACGAACGCCATCCAGGTGAACATCGGCATGCGCATGAGCGTCATGCCGGGCGCACGCAGATTGATGATCGTCGTCAGGAAGTTGAACGCCGTAGCGAGCGAGGAGACGCCGAGGATCTGCAAACCTATCACCCAGAAATCGATGTTGATTCCCGGTGAATAAGCTTTGGTGGTGAGCGGCGCGTAGCCGAACCATCCACCGTTCGGCGCGACCGCGAAGAGAATCGGAACCGTGATGAAGATTCCGCCGAAGAGATAAACCCAGTAGCTGAAGGCGTTGAGGCGCGGGAAGGCTACGTCCCGCGCGCCGATCTGGAGCGGAATCAGGAAATTGAAGAACGCAGACGAGAGCGGCATGATCGCGAGGAAGATCATGGTCGTCCCGTGCATCGTGAAGAGCTGATTGTAGAACTCTGCCGACACGAGGTGCTGATTGGGAGCACCGAGCTGCGCGCGGATGACCAGTGCTTCCACGCCCCCGAACATGAAGAAGAAGAGCGCGGTATAGAGGTAAAGAATGCCGATCCGCTTGTGGTCTACGGTGCTGAGCCAGCTCCAGAGGCCGGATTGTTCGCCCGAGTATTCGCCACCGTACGCCGGGGTTGATATTGCAGTCGTTGCCAAGTCTTGTCTCCGGTTACTTCAGTACAGTTAAATAAGCGACGATATCGGCGATCTGCTGATCGGTGAGACCGCCGGTTGCCGCTGTGACTTTCGCTTTCAGGACAGGATCGTACTCATCGAGGCCGAGGGTCGGCATGAGCACCTCTGGCTTCATCGCGCGCGCGTTCTTGATCCAGAGCGCGAGGTAGGCAGCCGCATTGGGGAAACGACCCGCCGCGATCGTGCTCCTCGAGCCAACGTGAGTGAGGTTCGGGCCGGTCACGCCCATCGCCACAGGGTTGCCGGCGATCGAATGACAGCCGATGCACGCCGCGCCCGAAAAGACCTGCTTTCCGCGCGCTGCATTTCCGGTAAGCCCGGCGGTGAACTTGAGTCCAGGCGGAATCGGCCCGTGAGGAACCGCGTAATCCGGAATCTTCTCGCGCGGGAAGATGTAGCCCGGGGGCAGCCCGCCGGTTGAGACAAAACTCGTTCCCGTGGGTGCCGCCGGCCCAACCGCTCCAAATCGCGCGGGGATCTTCTGTCCGGCGACCCACGACGCGAACTGGTCCGGCGTCACAGTGAAAACCCGGAAGCGCATGTTCGCGTGCGAAGCGCCGCAGTACTCGACACAGAATCCGTTCCAGACGCTGCTCGCCGTCGAAGAATCAGGAGTGTACCAGAGGTAATTCGTGCGATTCGTGACGACGTCGCGCTTTCCGCCGAGCTGCGGAGTCCAGAACGAATGAATCACGTCGGCAGATCGAAGCCGGAAATTCACCGTGCGCCCGACGGGCAGATAGATCTCGTTCGCCGTCGTGACTCCGTATTCGGGATATCTGAACTCCCACCACCACTGGTGCCCGGTCACCTCGATGTTGAGCGAGCCTGGCGCCGCCTGAGCCTGGGTGATGAAGATCGTGCGAACAGTGGGCACCGCGATGAACACCAGAATGACCGCGGGGATCAGCGTCCAGGTGATCTCGAGCTTGGTGCTGCCGTGGGTCTGCGGCGGTGTGGGCTGATTCACTCTGCGCCGGTACTTGATCACGACGAAGATGAGCGCACCCTCGACCAACACGAAGACGATGGTGCCGAGGAGAAGCAGACGATTCCAGAGAAAATCGATCTCGCGCCCGAAGTCGGAATGGGGAACGAGGGTAGTGTTGGGATGTGCTTCGTTGCAGGAAACAGCCGCGATGGCGAGTGCGGCAAAGAACGCGTAGGATGCAAGCCGCCCGAGGCGGTCAGTACCTTTCATGCGAAAGAAATCCTGTGCTCGTCGTTTGGAAGGGTCTCACCTTCGCCGGGTGAAACACCGTGCGGATTCTTCATGGTGAAGCACGTACAAACTAACCTTGGACAGGTAGTTGTGGGAGGGCACGACACGCTCATGCGTAGCGGGAAGGTGTACTCGACCGATACCTTATTGAGGCCAACCGCTCAGCCGCTCTAGAGGACATGGAAACTCCTTCCCACCCGACCCACATGCTGCGATCTGCTCACCGCCTGGTCGCATGCGCAGGCCTCCTCGCTTCTCTCCTCAATCCTGTAACCGCCCGCTCACAATCAGCGGTATCCGCGCCTCGTTTCGCGATGGTCATTCATGGGGGCGCTGGCACGATCCTGCGTCAGAACATGACGCCGGCGATGGAGAAGGCGTACATCGACACGCTGACGATCGTGCTGCGCACCGGATATCAGATCCTCGCGCGTGGCGGCAGCAGTCTCGACGCGGTCGAAGCGACGATCAGAGTGATGGAGGACTCTCCGCTTTTCAACGCGGGGAAGGGAGCAGTGTTCACCGCGAACGGCGTCAACGAGCTCGACGCGTCCATCATGGATGGCAAGACCCTCGGCGCCGGCGCCGTTGCGGCGGTGGAGCACGTCAGGAATCCGATCTCACTCGCGCGATTGGTGATGGAGAAATCTCCTCACGTCATGATGGTTGGATCAGGCGCCGAGGAATTCGCCAAATCACAGGGAGTAAAGCTCGTCCCTCCCTATTATTTCTGGACCGAGCGACGCTGGAAAGCGTACGAGGTCGAGAAAGCCAAGGAGGATAGCGGAAAAACGGGCGCAGTCTCCGGCGTAGAACGGCACTTCGGAACCGTGGGCGCGGTTGCTCTCGACAAGGCAGGCAACCTCGCCGCCGGAACATCGACCGGTGGCACCGACATGAAGCGATACGGGCGGGTCGGCGATTCCCCGATCATCGGAGCGGGGACTTACGCCAACAACCTGAGCTGCGCGGTGTCCGGCACTGGTGACGGCGAGTACTTCATCCGGAACAACGTCGCCGCGGACATCTGCGCCCGCGTTCGATATGCGGGCGTCTCGATCCAGCGCGCCGCGGATGATGTCGTGATGAAAGAGCTGGTCGAGCAGCATGGTGGAGGCGGAGTCATCGTGATGGACGCCAAAGGAAGCGTGGCCATGGCATTCAACACGCCGGGCATGTATCGCGGCTGGGTGACGAGTGACGGCAAGATCACCGTGAAGATCTACAAGGACTAACTGGGGCCAAATGGAAATCTCGAGAAGGAAATTCATCGGCGTCGGCGCCGCCACAGCCGCATCGCTCACGCTCGATCGGACCGCGAGAGCTGACATCGTCCGTGAAGCGAGCAGCGCTGGCCGCCCCGTGGTCATCGCTTCCGCGAACGGCATTCGCGGCGTCGCGCGCGCCTACGACATGATCACGCGGCAGAATGCCGACACACTCGACGCGATCATCGCCGGCGTGAACATTCAGGAGCTCGATCCCGACGATCAGTCGGTGGGACTGGGTGGACTTCCGAACGCGGAAGGCGTCGTGCAGCTCGACGCATCATGCATGCACGGGCCGACAAAGCGCGCGGGGGCGGTCGGCGCATTGGAGGACATCGCGACGCCGTCACTCGTGGCGAAAGCGGTGATGGACTACACGGACCACATCATGCTCGTCGGAGCGGGCGCAAAGAAGTTCGCGCTGGAGATGGGGTTCAAGGAACAGAATCTTCTCACCGAGAAGAGCAGGCGGGATTGGCTGCGCTGGAAGGCCTGCCTGAATCCAGCCGACGCATGGCTCGACACCCGAAGCGACAGCGCGAGCCCACCGCCTACCGCCAGCATTCCGTTCGATGATCCGCTGCACGTCAGGTTCACGACTGGAACGATCAACATGAACGCGGTCAATGCCGGTGGAGATCTGTCGTCGGTTACCACGACCAGTGGGTTGTCGTGGAAGGTGCCCGGCAGGGTGGGAGATTCGCCGATCATCGGCGCGGGTCAGTACTGCGACAACACAGTGGGAGCCGCGGGATCCACCGGCCGGGGCGAAGCGAACATCAAGACGTGCGGGGCGTTCCTGATCGTGGAGCTCATGCGCCAGGGGATGTCTCCGGACGAGGCGTGCATGAAAACGATCGACCGGGTAATCGCGATGACGGAGCGGCGACTGCTCGACGGGCGCGGGCGCCCGTTATTCGATCTGCAGTTCTATGCGCTGGCGAAGGACGGCCGGTTCGGATCCGCCACTGCCTACGAAGGCGCTCGTTTTTCCGTCGCCGATTCTCAGGGGGCGCGGCTGATTCCGATGCCGTTCAGGTTCAGCCGTGCGGATAGGCCTCAGATGCCCGAGGTCAGGTGCCGCCGAGCTTGAACGTGCTCACGAGCTGAGAGATACGCGATGAAGCCTCGGTGAGCGACGTGGCCGCCGAGGCGATCTCGCCGATGTTCCTGCTCTGCTCCTCGCTCGATACTGCGACGTGCTGAATTGCGCGCGAGAAAGCGGTCGTCCCTTGAGAAAGATTCGCGAGCCGCTGTGTCATCCCGGTTATCAGCTCGCCGGACTCACGAACGGCAGTAGCCATCCGCCCGCTCAAGTCTTCTCCCTCGACCGTTCCCTCTTCAACGCGGGCCAGTGAATGGCGGGCAGCACGGGTCGATTCCAGAACCTGCTCCACCGTAGAGACGGTGCGAGCCGTAGACTCGCGCGAGTGCTTGATGCTGTCCAGCATCTCCTGCACGAGCGAAGTGGTGCGCTGCGCTGCTTCCGCCGAGCTACTGGCGAGACGGCGGACCTCGGTGGCGACCACCGCAAAGCCATGACCGTGCTCGCCCGCGCGGGCGGCTTCCATGGCGGCGTTCAGCGCCAGGAGCTTGGACTGACGCGAGATCTTCTGAACGAGAATGAGGAACGCCCGAATCTCGTCGGCGGCGGCTGACATCGCGTCGATTCCTTCCGCGCTCTCGAGTGCATCCGAGGCGAGCGACTGGAGCGAGGTCGCCGTGCGCTCGAGCCGCAGGCGATTATCGTGCGCGAGCTGGCGAAGAGCCTTGTCGCGACGGAGGCCTTCCTGCGCCGCGTCGCTCATATTGGCGGTGATCTGGACCAGTCGGCTCGCCTCGGCCGTCAACTCCCTGATAGCCCGGTCGCGGGTCGCGGCGTCCTGGCTCAGAATGTTGGAGGTTGCGGCACCTTCGCGCGCTGACGCGGCGGCGGTCTGAGAGGCGATGGCGATTTGCCCGGCAAGCTGGTCGTTGTCGTGCGCGGATGTCCGCATCTTACCCGTGACGCTTCTCAGCTCGGTGAGCATCGTCATCGTCGATCTGGTAAGACGGTCAACCGACACGTTCGACGCGGACGGCTTGTACACGCTCGAGAGATCACCCTTGGCGATCGCTTCGTGCGTCCGCGCGAGCTCGGCCGCCGGTCCACTTACGTGCTGCCGGACGAATATCATCGCAGCCCCTGCGGTTGCCGCGAGGGCGACGGTAATCCAGAGGAAGGCAATCACCAACGCGACGACCACCCCGTCAACGGCAAAAACGTCGCGAAGAATCTCCTCAGGGATCAGATGATAGATCTGCCACGAGATCGCCATCAGGCCGATAAGGAACACCGATCCAAACAGGAGGCTCGCCCTGAGCGCGCGTCGCTGGAGCGCGCTGAACACGGGCTTGAGGAAGCCCGATGAAGAACGGGGAGCGATTGGAAGGGGCGTTGCAGTCATTTTGGACAACGATTGTGAGACGACTCGATCACCGCGACGTCAGATGAAACTCCGTCGCTGAGCCACTAGCTTTTACGAATGGACAATTCGGCAACACGGGACGACCCTTTCTCCCCATCCGTCGTCGCTTACGACCCGCAAGCGATCGAGCGAAAGTGGCAGCGCATCTGGCAGGAGCGTGGAACCAACAACACGGACCTGCAGCGCGCCCAAAGGCCGTACTACGCACTGATGATGTTCCCCTATCCGTCCGCCGAAGGACTCCACGTCGGGAATCTTTTTGCGTTCACGGGGAACGACATTCATGGACGATTCCAGCGGCTCATGGGACACAACGTGTTCGAGCCGCTCGGGTATGACGCGTTCGGGATTCATTCGGAGAACTACGCCCTCAAGGTCGGGCAGCATCCGATGGATCTCATCCCGCGCAACATTGCCAACTTCCGCCGACAGCTCGAAAGAGCGGGGCTGATGATCGATTGGCGCTATACGCTCTCGACCACAGAGCCCAACTACTACAAGTGGACCCAGTGGCTCTTCCTGCGGCTCTTCGAGCAGGGGCTCGCCTACAAAAAGCACGCGGCGGTCAACTGGTGCCCGAAGGATAGGACCGTCCTCGCCAACGAGCAGGTGGTCGGCGGTCACTGCGAGAGGTGCGGGACGCCGGTCGAACAGCGTCTGCTCGAGCAGTGGTTCTTCCGCATCAGTGATTACGCGCCACGGCTGCTCGAGAATCTCGACCACATCGACTGGTCGGAGAGCACAAAGACCGCACAGCGGAACTGGATCGGCCGCTCCGAAGGCGCGGAGATCTCGTTTGCCACCAAGGATATGAAGGGAGGCGAGTGTAAAATCCGCGTCTTCACCACGCGTCCCGACACGATTTATGGCGCGACGTACATGGTGCTCGCCCCCGAGCATCCGCTGGTCGAACAGCTGACGCTGTCCAAAGACAAAAAGAAAGTCGATGCCTATCGCGACAAGACGAAGAAGCAGGACATCATCACGCGAAAGACAAGCACCGAGAAGACAGGGATCTTCACCGGATCCTACGCCATAAATCCCGCGACGGAAAAGGAGATTCCGATCTGGGTCTCCGACTACGTGCTGATGGAGTACGGAACGGGTGCGATCATGGGAGTGCCGGGCCACGATGCGCGCGATTTCGAGTTCGCCACGAAGTTCGAGCTTCCCATCGTCCGCGTGGTGTGCGGCGAGAAAGAGGACGCGTCTACGCCCCTGCACGAGGCGTTTGTGGAGTGCGAATCGGGGACGCTGATGAATTCGGGCGTGTTCGATGGATTCCGGGTCGAAGCCGCCAAGAAAGCGATCGTTGAGCTGCTTGCGAAGGGTGGGTCGGCGAAGCCAGTCGTCCATTATCGCCTGCACGACTGGTGCATTTCGCGCCAGCGATACTGGGGTCCGCCGATTCCAATCATTTACTGCGATTCGTGCGGAACTGTGCCGGTGCCGGACAAAGATCTTCCGGTCGTTTTGCCGTTCATCGAGGACTTCAAGCCCGACGACTCCGGTGTCTCGCCGCTAGCGCGGCACGAGGAGTGGTATCGCGTCGCGTGCCCGAATTGTGGGAAGACCGGACGCCGCGAGACCGATGTATCGGACACCTTCCTGGACAGCGCCTGGTATTTCCTGCGCTATCCCAGCGTCGGGCACGACGATGTCCCGTTCGAGAAGACGATCACGAAGAAGTGGCTCCCCGTTAACTCATACATCGGGGGCAACGAGCACGCGGTGCTGCATCTGCTGTACTCGCGATTCATCACGATGGTGCTGCACGACGCGGGGATGCTGGATTTCGAGGAGCCTTACACCCAATTCCGCGCGCACGGGCACATCATCCGTGAAGGCGCGAAGATGTCCAAGACGCAGGGCAACATCGTTAATCCGGACGAGTACATCGAGCACTGGGGCGCGGACGCTTTCCGCACCTATCTCATGTTCCTCGGTCCGTACGAGCAGGGCGGCGATTTCCGCGACCAGAGCATCTCGGGAACCCGTCGCTTTCTGGACAGGCTGTTCGCCTCCGCGCAGAGCATGTCGTCCGAGGGTGAGCACGATCATTCAGTGATGCGGAAGCTTCACCAGACCATCCGGAAAGTCGGCGATGACACTGCGCGCCTCAGCTACAACACAGCCGTTGCGGCGATGATGGAATACATGAATGTGCTGCGGAAAGGCGAGCGCACGCCGCACCGCGACGAAGTGGTTCCGCTCATCACACTCGTGTCCCCGTTCGCGCCGCACATTGCCGAGGAATTGTGGGAGCAGACGGGCGGCACCGGGAGTGTGTTCGATGCGGCGTGGCCGCGCTTCGATCCGTCGCTCGCGGCGGAAGATTCGATCGAGCTCGTGGTGCAGGTGAATGGCAAGGTGCGCTCGAAGATCACGGTGCCGCGCGAAATTTCCGAAGAAGCCGCGGTAGTCGCTGCGCTTGCTGATCCAACGGTGGCGAAGTTCGTGTCGGGCGCGCCCAAGAAGATCATTTTCGTTCAGGGGCGGTTGCTGAATATCGTGGCGTAGCTTTTTTTAACTGCCGCTCGGGCAGGCTACCGAGACGGAAGTTTCGTCCGGATCTGGCGGATTTTCCCGATTACTCTGATCGCTCAAAGAGACGTTACAGCTGCTCTCGCCGGGCCGGGATCTTTTGGGAACAGCCGCTCGGAATGCTTCAGACCGCCACAAAGAGCTCTCCTACGAAACAAAAAAACACTGCCCCGGCGCGAGGAGCGATATCGCCCCTTTGAACGATCCGCGTAATCCGGAAAATCCGCCAAATCCGGATGAAACTTCGAACTCGGTAACCCGCCCGAGCGGTAGTTCCGAGAGCTACTCGTACATGTTCTCAGGATCAGCCCGGGCGAGGTCGACGAGGAATCCGCCGATACGCTCCGTCACTGCGTTTAGAAACTTCTCCCCCTTGGCTGGCGTTGCTGCCTTCGGGTCTCCAGTGCCGGTGTCGCTCGTGACTTTCGACCACTGTCGTGGCGCCCACGCCCAGCCTTCGCGCAGCCCGGCAACCCGGAATTTCCTGGCTTTGCCTGGGCCGGCTTCGGACAACGGGCGGAGCAGGTCGGGCTCGAGCGCCATCATTACGCTCGTTTCCATCGCTCCAGCGTGGTCGCCCGGCTCGTCGAAGTAATCCTTGCCGCTGACGCAGGTCCACCAGTTGATCGCGCAGATGAAAAGCTCCACGCGCGGCTGCAGCTCGCGAATCATCTGCCGGAAATCATTTCCGCCGTGGCCGTTGAGAATGAGCAGCTTCCTCACGCCCTGACCAGAAAGCGCCGACGCGATGTCGGTGAGCAGCGCGAGCTGGGTGCTCGGGTTCATGTTGAGGGCAAGCTTGAGGTCGAGCTGTCCCGTGTTCACGCCAAACGGAACAGTGGGAAGCAGAACCACCTTCGCGCCCTGCTTCCAGGCGATCTCCGCCGCGCGGTCGGCGATCGCCGCCGTCTCGTAGTTGTCGGTGGCGTACGGGAGATGAAAGTTGTGCGGCTCGGTCGCGCCCCAAGGCAGGATTGCGATCTCGTAATCAGTATCCTTGACAGACTTCCAGTTGGTTTCCGCGAGAATGTATGGGCGTGGTGGCATCAATGATGGTAGCAAAAAAGAACCGCCCGGCACCAGTAGGGTGCCGAGCGGCCTTGGCGTTGAGGATCTGTCTAAATCAGGAGCAGTTTCGCTTGCTGCAGGTCACAGGCTGACTGGCGGTACTCGTAACGCCTGCATCAGTCGCAGTCAGTGTCACGGTGTACGAGCGACGAGCGGCGAAGGTATGGCTCGCGTCAGTAGTCGTCACGACCGGAGACCCGTCACTGAAGTTCCATGAGTAACTCGTAGCGGTGGTCGTATTTGTGGAGGTATTGGTGAAGGCACAGGTTAATCCGCTACACGACTTGGTGAAGCTGGCGGTGAGGACCGGAGTCGGCGGCGGCCCACCGGGGCCAATGAACGCCGTATAAAGCAGAAGATTGACGGTGCCTCCTGGCACACCGCTCAGCACGTTCAGAGTCGCGTTGCTGGTGAGCGCCGTCGAGACCTGTGCCGGAGTCGCAGATGTGTTCGCTGAAAGGTAGAGCGCCGCTGCTCCGGCAACATGTGGCGAGGCCATCGAAGTTCCGCTGATGGTGTTGGTCGCCGTATTCGAGGTGTACCAGTCGGACGTGATGTCGACTCCCGGCGCGTTGATGTCAACGCAGCTGCCGAAGTTTGAGAAAGATGCGAATCCGTCGGTGATATCAGTCGCGCCGACGGTGATCGCCGATGGTTCACTCGAGGGAGAACTGCTGCACGCGTCGGCACTGCTGTTGCCGGCGGCGACTGCGTAGGTGACTCCCGCTGCGGTGGAGCGTGCCACTGCCTGGTTCAGGGTGGAGGAGAATCCGCCGCCAAGGCTCATGTTCGCCGCGGCCGGAAGAACTTTATTCGCGGTCACCCAATCGATTCCCGCAATGACACCGGAAGTGGTTCCTGATCCCGAACAGTTCAGAACGCGCACTGCGACGAGCTTTACGTTCTTCGCCACGCCATAGGTTGCGCCCCCAACTGTGCCGGAGACGTGAGTACCATGTCCGTTGCAGTCAGCGGCGGTGCCACCGTTGGTAATTTCGTCGATGCCCGTCCTTGCGCGCCCTCCAAAATCGACGTGGCTGAAGTTGATTCCAGTGTCGATGATGTAGACAGTCACGTTGCTGCCGTCGTTGTTGTAGATGTAGGTGTTGTTGAGCGGCAGGTTACGCTGATCGACGCGATCGAGGCCCCATGTTGCGCCCGTCTGAGTAGCGATTGCGGTCATGACCTGATCCGCTTCGACTCTCACGACCCGCGGATCGCTCGCGATGGCCGCGGCAGCCGCCGCGGAGATGTTCTGGACCGCAAACCCTTTTAGCGCGGACTTGTAGAGGTGCTTGAGCGCGCCGTTGTGCAAGCCGGCAATCGATTGGGCGACGCCGGCGACATCGGTCACATCGTCGCGAAAGGTGACGATATAGTCGCCGGGGATCGGGACACTTCTTGCCGCGTTTACCGCGCTGAACGGGATTGTACGGACCGCTGGTCCGGGACCCGAGGCGTCCCGGCAAGCGGTGAAGGCGAGCACCGCCACCGCGAGTGTAATTGCTCTCTTCATGAACTCTCCCTGAAGAACAAAAAAATGCCGGATACACCGGCGTATCCATCGGCTTGTGGACGATGGCGTAGTTTGGGTAGGACTTATCTATAAAACGAACCCGCAGCCGAACTCTGCTCGCGGGCGTCATCTCCATGAAGACACAGCGGAGCGGCAAACATATGAAATTCCTCTCTGGTGTCAAGATCATTTTTGTCAGATGATCTCCCCGAACCCTCGCGCCGAGCAGGGGGAGCAACGGGCAGCCGGTTTAGATCCTCCTGCCCACCCATCCGCCGAAGAAGTAACCCACCGCGGCGACACCTACTCCGACGACGAACATGTCGAAGCCCGAGCGGAAAACCGAGCGCCCGGTGAAGACTGATCGCGCCGCACCAACAAGGAAGTGGGAGAGCATCGACACTGTGAACGAGATCACGATAGCCGTCGTGCCCTGCCAGACGAGAAACGGAAATACAGGAATCGCCGCTCCGAACGCTGTCGCGAGGCCGGTGATCCACCCCTCGCGAAGCGGCGACATGCTGAACTCGCCGATCTTGAGCTCCTCCTGCACCTGCTCCTTGAGCATGAGCTGAGGGTCAGCCATCACCCGCGTCGCGAGCGAGTGCGCAGAGTCGCGATCCATTCCCTTTGTCTCGTAGATGATCGCCAGCTCGTCGCGCTCAATCTCGGGCATGAGCTCGACCTCGGTTTTTTCCATCGAGATCTCGTACTCGTAAACCTCGCGCTCGCTTTTGCTCGCGAGGTATCCGCTCGATCCCATC
>DASYVU010000020.1:0-1614 GCA_035936715.1 Gemmatimonadaceae bacterium | reverse complement strand
TGTCTACCACCCCCGGAACCCGGCGGGAACGAAAGAATCGTGCCACTTTCGGGCGGCCTCGAAGGCGCCTCTCTCGAGGTGCGCTAGAAGAAGAACCGCGCTCCGACCGCCACGTCGACCGTCACCCCCTGTTCGTCGACGAAGCTGATGCCGGGAGCGGCCTCCAGGTAGACCTCCAGCGGCTTGATCTCCGAAAAATGCATCTCCACGCCGATGGGGACCCGTGGCCCTAGATCACCGGGGCCGAAGTTCTAAGCGATAGCGAAGGGGGTATCGCTGCGCGGCAAACTGCGGTATGTGGCCGCATGCCTCGCCATGCGCCCTGCGTTGTCATCTCACCTCGCCAGCAAAGCATTCTCGAACGACTGTCGCGAGCTCGAACCCTGCCGAAACGCCTCGCGGAGCGCGTTGCGTTCGTCCTGTGGTCTGCTGCCGGTCAGACCTGTGCGCTCCAGGCCGAGAGGATGGGAGTCGACTCCCAGCGCTCCCGACGCTGGCGGACGCGGTGGTTTGGGGCACAAGGGAGGCTGGCCGAGGCGGAGGCCAAGGACATTCCCGATGACGAGTACGAGGAACTCGTTCGCGGCGTGCTGTCCGACGATGGCCGAAGCGGGGCGCCCTCGAAATTCTCCGCGGAGCAGCTCGCCCAGATCGTCGTGCTCGCTTGTAAGCAACCGAAGGAGTTGGGCCTGCCCGTAACGCACTGGACTTCGAGTGAACTGGCTCGTGAGGCCGTGAAGGCAGGCATCGTCTCGAGTATTTCTCCACGGCACCTCGCGCGTTTTTTTGGTGGAAGCCGCGATTCGACCGCACAAGTCCCGGTACTGGCTCAATCCCCGCATCGACGATCCCGTCGCACACGAAAAGCAAGTAGGGGCGGTCTGCGAAATCTATCGCCGGGCGCCGGAACTCGAGGCCGCGCGGATTCACGTCGTGTCGTGTGACGAGAAGACGAGCATCCAAGCCCTCGAGCGCTCAGCTCCGACGAAACCGACGAGGCCGCACCTCGATGAGCGAAGGGAGTTCGAGTACAAACGGAACGGGACCCTCTGCCTGATAGCGAATCTCGCTGTCGCGACGGGAAAGATCCTCGCACCCACCGTCGGACCCACACGCGGTGAGGCGGACTTTGCGGAACACATACTGCGGACCATCGCGACCGATCCACAGGCCGGGTGGATCTTCGTAGCTGACAATCTCACGACGCACTGTTCGGAATCCCTCGTCCGGCTCGTCGCGAAGGAGGAGCGGATTGACGCCGACCTGGGAACGAAGGGAAGTAAGGGCATCCTTCTGAATGTCGAAAGCCGACGTCGCTTCCTGTGCGACGAGTCGCACCGCATCCGCTTCGTCTTCACGCCGAAGCATTGCTCGTGGCTGAACCAGATCGAAATCTGGTTCAGCATCCTCGTGCGCCGGGCACTGAAGCGGGCCTCGTTCAAGTCCACCGACGAGTTGCGCGAGGCGATCCTCGCCTTCATCCGGTATTTCAACGATGTGTTGGCGAAGCCCTTTCGGTGGACCTACACCGGGAAGGTTCTGGCCCAGTGATCCGATCGCAACTTCAGCCTCGGCGTACTAGTACTCGCCTGGCTATTTCTAGAAAGGCGCTTT
>DASYVU010000019.1:0-7645 GCA_035936715.1 Gemmatimonadaceae bacterium | reverse complement strand
ACCATTCTCTACACCTACTACGGGAAAGTCGCCGGTGATCTCACCGCGCTAGGGAGAGGAGTCAGGCACGGTCCGGAGTACTATGCCTTCCTCGCCGTCGGCTTGCTCGCGACGATCGCGGTCGTAATCCTCGGCGCGCGTGTGGGCAAGCGTGCACTCGCCAACAACGATGCCTGAGACTGCATCAATGTCCGGGACAGCGGCGGAAGACACACACATCAGTAATGTCCATCCCCCGAACTGGGCGAATCCTTCCCCCCGTGCGAAGTACCATCTCGTCGTCATTGGAGGCGGCACCGGCGGCCTCGTGACTGCCGCCATTGCCAGCGGACTCGGCGCCAGGGTGGCGCTCGTTGAGCGACACTACCTTGGAGGGGATTGCCTCAACGTCGGTTGCGTTCCGTCCAAGGCACTCATACGAGCGGCGCGGGCGTGGCGACAAACGCGCGAGGCGCACACGCATTTTGGCGGGCCCAGTGTGAACGGTGGGGAGAGCTTCGCAGTGGCAATGGCGCGGATGCGAACCATTCGTGCCGGGCTCAGCGCCATTGACAGCGCCGCGAGGTATCGCTCGCTTGGGGTCGACGTGTTTTTCGGCGAGGCGCGATTCGTCGCCGGCGATACTGCGGACGTCGACGGGCGAAAGCTGCGTTTTCACCGCGCGGTGATCGCGTCGGGAAGCAGGCCCACGGTGCCGCCGATTCCCGGGCTGAGTGGGAGCAATTATCTCACGAACGAGAGCATCTTCTCGATTTCCGAGCTTCCTAGGCGCTTGGCGGTGATCGGCGGAGGACCGATCGGCGCCGAGCTCGCTCAGACGTTCGCCCGGTTCGGAAGCACCGTCACGATTCTGGAGCTGGGGAAGCGGATCCTGGCCAATGATGACCCCGAGGCAGCAAAAGTCGTTGCGCGCTCGCTCGAGCGTGACGGCGTGAGACTACTTACCGATGTGAAGGTCGAGCAAGTGAAGACGACTAACGGTACCACCCGCGTCGCATACACGCGTGCCGGTGAGACCGGCACCGTTGAAGCGGACGCGCTGCTCGTATCGAGCGGCAGAACTCCAAATGTCGATGGACTCGGTCTCGAAGCGGCCGGCGTCGAGTATGACCGGAAAAAAGTCTTCACTGACCAGAGATTGCGAACGTCGAATCATCGGATCTTCGCGGTCGGCGACGTAACCGGCCGTCTCCAGTTCACGCACACTGCCGACGCACACGCGCGCATGGTCGTTCCCAACGCTCTATTCTTCGGACGGAAGAAGGTGAGTGATCTAATCGTCCCGTGGTGTACGTACACGCAACCCGAGCTCGCGCACGTCGGCCCGAGCTGGAGTGAGGTGGCAAAGCTCGGCGACGATGCGGACACGATCACGATTCCCCTGTCGGAAGTGGATCGCGCGAGGCTGGACGGAAGTGACGAAGGCTTCTTCCGCGTTCATCTCAAGAAGGGATCGGATCGGATTTTGGCGGCGACGATCGTCGCGGACAATGGAGGCGACATCATTAGCCAGCTGTCTCAGGGGATCACGCACCAGATGGGACTGGGCGCGATTGGCAAGACGATCTTCCCCTATCCCACGCAGGCTGAAGCGGTGCGAAAGGCGGCCGATCAGTACCAACGCCGCAAGCTCACGTCGCGCGCGCGGAAGGTGCTCGATCTGTATTTCAGGATTGTACGATGAGCGCGGCCGTCCGGTCTCGCTCGACCCGAAACATTATAAAGGAGGAATTATGATCTTTCGAATCGCGGCTGGTGTTGCTCTGGCCATTACTCTCTATGCTTGCTCCAAAGGCGATCGCACGGCGAGCGACTCGGCAACGGCTGTGACAACCCCCTCACCGTCGGCGTCCGCCACTGGCACGGGTGCGATGTCGGGGCCGATGCCACAAGGCGGAATGGCGGGAACGAGCGCGGACACCCTCGCCGAACGCGTCGAGAATCACGTTAAGCGTCTCGAGAGCGCGAGTGGCACCGAGCTGAAGGCGCTGGTTTCCGAGGACAGGTCGATCTCCAACGAGTTGATCGCAGATTGCGAGAAGATGATGCGAATGGAGAAGATGACTCCGCCGCGGAAATGGAATAACGCGGTCGCTCAGATGAGAAGCGACATGACGCGGATGGCTTCGGCGAACGGGGCCGAGCTGGACCGATTGGGCAAGGAGCACGCGAAACACATTCGAGGCATGCTGAGCATGCGGCACGACATGATGCAGGAAATGATGAAAGGAATGAAGAAGATGTAGTGATCGTCATCGCCAGATGCGGGTTTCCGGGCGGAACACCGCCAAAGGTCCAACGCGAATGCGTGTGAGAAAGGGTGCGAGAAAAGGCTGCTCCATCGACGACACTAGGCGTCGCTGCGCAGAGGCATGCAGGCGTTGCGGCGAGAGCTGTCAACAGATCCCTGCCTATACTTACGACCGCTATCGTAATGGGAGCGCGCACGTTGGGAACACTGCGCGCTCCCGCTATGCGCAGCCAGAATATGATCGGCAGGGGAGCATAAGGCCCAACATCATCTGCCCTCTCGTGTAGAGCCGATTCTGTCGGCCACACAGTGCAGAACGAGCACATGAGCCGCTCCCGGTCACCATCACTTGGTCTACCAGCCTCCGTCCCCATCGAACTGTCCCTTAGCAGCTATGTGGGCCAGCTATACATAACGCCGCGCCAGCACGAGCGTCACGGTTGGCACGATGAGCCATTGCGCGATAGGCGACAGGCCGATTCCGAGCACGAGTGGCATGGCCGACGCGTAAGACCAGCGGTGCGTGACGTAAACGTTTGCGACTTCGAACACGAGCGTCACAACAAGCCCCACAGCCAGGTAGAGCATCACACGTCTTATGCTTGGGCGCAGGAGCCACCAACGGTCACGACCGGCAGTCGCTCCCGCGTACGCGACAAGTGTGATCACGACGTCGCCAAGTGTTGCCAATGCACAAACCGCCGTGCCTCGCCACCACGGAAGCTGCGTCATGCCTACATAGAGCGGCGCGTGCAACATCTCCCAGACGAAGTTCGTCACGAAGGCGAAGAACCCGAGCGCCAGCCATGGCTTCCAGAGAGATCGACGCGACCGGTCGAGCGCCCCGGGAGAACCTCTCTCAGTTTCTAACGTCACACTGATGCGCAGCTGCGATACGCGCGTCATGCCGACTGCGACTTCTCGATCGGTGCGTCATCTCACGTATTGAGGAGGTGATAGCGAACGTGAGACATCGCTATCCTGGCAGGAGACGGGCGTGGCTCGACGGGAGCTTCATTTTGTGGGCACGCTGAAATAGACTGGCCCAAGAATTCGGTGCGCTCGCAATGAGCCAATATGGTATAGAGGGGGTCTAGATCCCGGCCTGGCATCTTCGGCACCGCGAGGCTGATTTCGGAAAGGCGCATGTGACAGGCGCAGGGATTCGAATCGCCGTTCAACCGTGAGCTACTTTCTACGCCCGGCCGAACGCCTCCTCTCAGCGCGGTTTGACAGGAGGAAGCTCGGCCACTCGAAATGGGTTGAGCTCTCACTCTCATCGTTCTTCCAGCGATCTACTCGCTCTGGCATGAGCAGCGGTTGAAAGCGATCGCCGGCAGCGTAGCCGAGAAGGCGCCGGAAGTCATCGAGCTTTCGCGTGCGAGTCGGTGATTTCCGAGCGGTCCGCGTCGGCGTAGAGCGAGTCGATTAGCGCCTTGTAGTGCTTGTCGATGGCCCGGCGCTTCACCTTCTGGGTGGGCGTCAGCTCCCCGCGCTCGATTGAAAAGTCGTGCTCGAGAAGGCCGATCTTCTTAGGTACTTCGAAATGCGCCGCGCTGGCGAGCTCTTTGTTCACCTCTTTTTCCATCTTGGCGTGGATCGTCGGCATCCGGAGAAGCTGCGCCCGGTCGGTCCAGATGATGTTGTTGCGCATTGCCCACTTCTCCAGCTGATCGAAGTTTGGAACGATCAGCATCGACGGGAATTTGCGCTTGTCGCCAAGCATGACTGCCTGGGCGACGTATTTGTTGGTTTTGACTTTGTTCTCGAGTGGCTGCGGCGCGATGTTTTTTCCGCCCGCCGTGACGATGATGTCCTTCTTGCGATCCGTGATCGCGAGAAAGCCTTCGCGCAGCTCACCGATGTCTCCGGTGTGGAACCAGCCATCGGGATCGATCGCTTCCCGTGTTGCGTCCGGCTTGTTGAAGTAGCCCTTCATCACGTGCGGTCCGCGAGTGAGGACTTCGCCGTCTGCCGCGATTTTCATTTCTACTCCGTCGATGGCCTTGCCGACGGTGCCAATCCGGAAGTTTGCCGGCGTGTTCACAGCGATCACGGGCGAGGTCTCAGTCAGCCCGTATCCTTCGAGAATCTCCAGGCCAGCGGCGAAAAAGAACTTGTTGATCTCGGGCGAGAGCGGGGCGCCGCCTGAGACGAAATAGCGGAGGCGTCCACCGGTGCGGGCTTTGAGCTTGGAGAACACCAGCTTCTGCGCGATTCCGTATTGTCTGGCGAGCAACCCGCCCGGCTCCTTTCCGGCCAGCTTCTGGTTTGCCCATCGCTCGGCTACGTCGCGCGCCCAGAAGAAAATCTTCTTCTTTAGAAATCCGCCGGTGAGGGCGGTCTCGAGAATTCGCGCGTACATCTTCTCGTAGAGGCGGGGGACAGACAACACGAGTGTCGGGCGGACTTCCTGCAGGTTGACGGGAACCGTGTCGATCGACTCGGCGTAGGCGATCGACGTTCCGGTCGCCCACATCAGGTAGTGCCCGCCCATTCGCTCGAAGATGTGGGAGAGCGGTAGAAAGCTGAGCGCCACATCGCTATTCCCGAACGGGATAGCAGTCCTCGACGCGGCGACGTTGGAGTAGATGTTGTCGTGGCTCAGCATCACACCCTTTGGCTCGCCCGTCGTCCCGGAGGTGTAGATGATGGTCGCGATATCGTCCGGCTTCACGCTCAGCGCCTCGCTCCGGTAGCGCGCGTTCGTTTCCTCAGTCTCTCCCTGAGCGCCCCGTTTCTCGAGCTCCGCGATCGACATGTCAGTCAGGCCGGAAATCACGTCGAATCCGATCACGGTCTTGAGCGCGGGAAGCTGGCCGCGGATCTGCTTCACCTTCTCCGCCTGGACGGCATTGGACACAAAGATCGCGACTGCGCCAGAGTCCCTGAGCATGTAGGCGATCTGGTCCGCTGGAAGGGTCGGGTAGATCGGGACGTCGGTCAGTCCCGTTGTCAGACTCGCGAAATCGGCGATCGCCCATTCGGGCCGGTTCTCTGAAAGGATTGCTACGCGATCGCCCCGTTTGATGCCGAGGGCTTGCAATCCGAGCGCTGCCCGCCGGACTCGGCCGGCAACTTCACTGTGCGAGATAGGTTTGTACGCGCCCCCCGATTTTACCTGGAGCGCATCGGGTCGGTTGTAGCTCGAGATCGCGTCGAAGAAGAGTTTGTTGAGCGTCCCGGGAGCGGGGCGCGGTCCACCTCGTGCTTCCATCAGGGTCTCCCCATCAAAGTTCCTGGTCTAGCTGCGCGGCTTCACTTTCAGAACGAGTCGCACCGGACTGCCACTCACCTCGGTGCCGCGATACTTCGCGGTCGCATTCACGATTATGGAATCCACGGTCGTCGCGGAAGTGAGAAAGAGAGGATGCAGACGAATCGCTCTTCCCGCTATGCCGGTGGCATCGGTGGTATCGACAACAGATGGCTTCCCGGCATCGTTCACGAGCTGGCCGAGCTGTGGATCGCTCTGCGAGACGATGGCGAAGCTGACGATGTATGACTTGACTGCGCTGTCGTCGGGCGCGACGCCGTGCGTGAGCTTGACGGTGAGCTGCGGCGACACGTTGAATGTGGTATCCAGGAGCGAGTAGGACAGCGAATCGAAACCATTCACTGCGGCAATGAGATCAGGCCTGAGCGTGACGTCCACCCTCTGAATCGCCTGAAGGCTGCTAACCGTCGCGACTATCCGGGCGGGCGTGGAGCGGAGGCTGTCTGCGACGAGGATCCCTGTGAGGCTGTCCACCACGACGCCCGAGTCCGGTGACTGGAAGCGCACCGGCGCAGGGACGATCTCATCGCCCTTGAAGTTGAAGGCGTGAACCATAGGCAGGATCACAGCCCCAGTGGTGTCGCGGAGGGTATCCCCCACGACAACGGAGGGCGCGGCCAAAGGGTCGAACTGTATCGAAAGCACCGACGTCGAGCTGCCACTTACATCGCCGCAGGCGAAGGCGGCGACCGAGAAGAGCGCCAACGAGACGACAGCAATTACGCGCGGCTTGCTCATACCAGACGATCGGCCAGCATCGTCGCGAGATTGACGTACGCCTGTGATGCGGCGTCGGCAGGGCTGCGTACTACCACCGGCTGGCCCGCCGCGAACGCGTCCGCCGTGGCGGCGGTGCGGGGAATGACGACGTCGAAGACGATGTTGGCGGGAAGGTGTCTCCTCACGTAATCAACTACCCTGTCGCTCGCCGGATTGTTCGCCTCGTACATCGTGAGGAGGATTCCGTCGAGCGTCAGCCGCTCGTTGGTCGCGACGATGTCCTGGATCAGGCGGAGAATCTGGGGCGTCGTTTGCAGCGCGAGCGGCTCGCACTGCAGGGGTACGATCACATGCTCGGTCTGTCCCAGCACTTTGCGGGTGATCGGTCCCAGTCCGGGCGGAGTATCCACCACGACGACCTGGCAGCGCTGCTCTGCCATGGTCAGGAGATCGTGAAGGACGTTGGTCTCGCGGACCAGCTGCGAATAAACGGCGTGATCAGCTTCGTCGGCTACAGAGCCGGCGAGAATCACCCGCAGCCAGGGAAGGGCCGTCGGCAGGATGATCTCGCGCAGCGTCTTCTCGCCATTCAGGTAGTCGGCGAACCCAGCAGTCTCGTGCCCGCGCGCGAGGCCCGCGCCGTAGCGCACCGATCCTTGCGGATCGACGTCTATGAGGAGCGTCTTCATCCCGCGACGCGCGAACGCGGCGGCGAGATTGACTGCGGTGGTGGTTTTGCCGACTCCTCCCTTCTGGCTTACGACAGCGAGCACCGCTCCCATCTATTCGACAATCCCCGGGAACTCGCTCGACTGGGCTCCCTGGGTTTGGGGAGACTCGGGTGGGGGGCTAGCTTTCATCTCGTCGAGCGTTTTCTGAGCGTGCTTCACCCACCGCTCCGCTTCCGGACTGCGCGGTGGATCCATGAGAAACGCCTCGAGGTGGAACGCGGCGTCGCTAATGTCGCCGCGTCTGAGAAGTAGAAACGCGAGACCGTAGTGCGCGCCCGAGAGCCTAGGCTCGATCGCGAGGGCGCGACGGTAACATCGCACCGCCTCGTCCATTTGACCAAGCTTCGAGTAGGCGATAGCCATGTTCTGGATGACCTTGTGGTTGTTCGGCCTCTGGCGGAGTGCGAGCCGGTATGACGTCAACGCGGCGTCGTAGTCGCCCTGCCTTTCCAGCGCGAGCGCCTCGTTCAAATAGTCGAGGTTGTCTGCCGCAGGTTTCGGCTTTCCACCGGTGAGGCGGTCCCAGAAAGACATTTGGTCGAATCTACCGACTAAGATGTGAGAGGGCTAGCTTAACTCTAACTGCTTTTCCCCGAACGCTTTGAGAGCGAAATGTCACCCCGCAAACGCACGATCGACGCCACCAAAGGCGTGCTCGAAATAGAA
>DASYVU010000018.1:0-17464 GCA_035936715.1 Gemmatimonadaceae bacterium | reverse complement strand
CTTGAAGTGCCGGAGCACGAACTTTGAAGGCGTGATCGGCATGCCGAGGGGGGTCGTCCAGACGTAGCCCTGGCGAACCCGCGGGTCACCGCCGAGCCACGCAGCGCCGGCCTGGGTCATCTTCTCGATCTCGGCCCGGTAGTGCGACTCGAGCAACCGGATGCCGGTGGTCGTGAGCGGCAGGGTCGCCCGGGAGTGGCGGGTCTTCGGCTCCAACGGGATGAGCCGACCGAGATGCTCCGGGTACGCCCCGAGCCCGAGGCGCAGCTGCCCGCTGGCGATGCCTTTGGCTCGGTCCACCGCCCGGATCGGGGAACGCTAGGACATGAATCCGGTGCTAGAAGACAAGGGTCTGCGGGATAAGGGTCTGCGTCAGGCACCCCGAAGCAGCGAACGGAGATCGGCGGTGGGGAAGGCCTGGAGCTCGCCCTCGTCGTACTTGCCGATGTACCGCGTCGGCATGGCCCCACGTTTCCAGCCGCCGACTTGCATGATCACCTGCAGTGGCACGCCCCGCTTCTGCAAGCGCTTCGCGGCGTACCCACGTGAGCGGTACTGGACAAACTCGCGGATGCCGGCTTGATGGAGGTCACGGCGGAGAAGCTGGTTGCGCCTAGTCCACCCGTTGTATGTGATGACGACACGTCCGTGTAGCCGCTCTCGTTAGTGTCTCGGGAGTCGCAACCGCGGTTATCCGTTGCCTCCCGAGACGGGTCGACCAAGGCGCGCACTCGCTGGGACTCGGCACGCCAATGCTGCGAGGGCCTTTGGAAACACGTCGGGCGGCGGAGTGACCAGGCCAGCGCCGACCTGACCGACACCGGCGTGCTTCCCCGCCATGCCCGTAGTTATCTGAGGCAAGATCTGCGTTCGGACGATCTTAGTCACATCGATGCCCGTCGGCGTTCCACGAAAATCGAACGCGGGAATCGAGTACATCGGGTGCTCGCCCACGGTGATTTCATACATTCGCCGTGACGTCGCAAGGGCGTCGGCCACCTGACCGCCCACGAACCGTACGATCGCGGGTGCGCTCGCCATGGCGAAGCCGCCGACGCCTGCCGTCTCAGTGATGGCGGAATCTCCGATATCCGGGTTCGCGTCGTCAGGACCGTAGCTCCCCAGGAACAGGCCGACCGGTACCTGCGCCGGGCCAGTGAACCATTCATCGTCCGTGCCGGCGATCTGGATGCCGAAATCGGTCCCATTGCGGGCCATCGCGACCACAATCGTGGATCCGGCAATCCCTCGGGCGGCATCGAGCGTTAGCTTGCACGCCGGCATTGCCAGATTCAGGAAGAAATGATCGTTCGTCGCGATGAAACGCACGGCGCGCGCTATCTCGCTCGAAGGCCGCCCGCTGTCGATTAGATCTGGGAGGAGTTCGCGAAGGAACATCAGCGTGCCAGCGCGGTTCCTGTTGTGACCTTCGTCTCCCATGTGAAGCATCTGCGCCAAAATCGCCCTCAGATCGATCGGCCCGTGTGTTCGCACAGCTTGCTGTAACAGAGGCGCGAGCTCATCCGACATCCAGCGAAGCCGTGTGAGGACATCAGGAGAGTAGGCGCCGTAGCGCAACACCTTACCTAGCCCTTCATTCAACGTGCAGTACGTGCGCCGGCCGCTTGCCCGGTCCTCAATAACGAACACCCACATTGAAGAGGACACGACGCCCGCCATTGGTCCCACGGCCCCGTAGTGATGCGTCGGTTCCAGTGAATACCCCTTTCCGGACGCGAAGAGAGAAACGGCATCCTCGGGGCGTGCGGCGAGGCCCTCTAACGCCGCGGCACCCATCAGCGCGCCGCGCAGCGGTCCCGAAGCACGCTCCCAATCGATCGGCGGACCGGCATGTAGGAGATCGCCTCGTGACAAGCCCAAGGCTGATCCGGCGGGCAGCACATCGATCAGATAGGCATCCGTGGACGCGATTCGCCGGAACGCCTCTGTGTTAGCGGGTACCCTGCGCGGATCGGCCATCACTTGCGCAAGGTCGCGTTCCGTGTCGAGCATCGGCGGCTTCCATTCGACCCGATGCACATCGGCGCCCTGTGCGATCAGCGCGTCCGCCAAGACGTCGATGCCGGCCGTGAAGAAGCGGGCACCGTCCCTCGGCGGGGTCATCGCGCAGCGTCCGCCGTAGCGAGCGAGACGGCATATCGGGTCGCCTCGGCATTGGACGTGAACACCGACGCGCCCGCGCTTCGCAGTCGGTACGCCGAGGACCCGAGGTCTTGCGGATCACGTCGTGCACCGACCAATGTGACAACGATTGGACGCGGGGCGCCGACGATGAGAGGCACCAACTCGCCGACGGGGTCTGGATGGGCCGAATGTCCAAGAAGAACGTCCATCTGGACGACACCCGTCGCGGCATCCGTCAACGCCACTTTAAGGAACTGATTGCGCAGCGTTGGATCGATCACTGGATGTGCTCGCCCGCGGGTCAGGGCGTCATCGCCGAAATCTATCATTACGTGACCCGGAGCCCGGAGGGATGGGCCCAGCGGCCCATCGAACGGCAGTGGGATGTTCGACCTGATGCGACCGAGCCTCGGCGTCGCGACGAGGATCGCCTCCTCGCATAGGGTGCCGCCGCAGAAGAGGCCTCGGACCGCGCCAGCAACCGGCTTAGTCGGCGCGATCCACGATGGCCAAACGGGCACGGGCGCCCCGAGGCGAACGAGAACGCGCTCTGTGGCCGCAGTGAGATCCGATCCATCATATCCGAGAAGTGCGAATTCCACGGGCTTGCGGAGACCGGCCGAGAAGACACGCAGGCGTTCCGCTACGGAAGGTGACGGCGGCTTCGAGATGACCATGATCAGCTCTGTGCGATCGTCCGCCTCCAGCCGCGTGAGCGCCGTCAAGGTCGACCGACCGCCGACTGCTTCCGAGAGGTCGCGTCCCCCTACACCGAGAACGTCGGAGATGCCGACGCCCGCTGTGTCCAGCAAACACATCACCTGCTGGGCGCCGGTCCCCGATGCTGCGACAATCCCTACCGGCCCCGGCTCAACGGTGTGCCCGAATCCGACCGCAATCCCGCCGATGACGGACGTCCCACAGTCCGGGCCCATGACTAGCAGGCCCCGTTGCCGCGCCGCCTCCTTGAGAACAACCTCCTGATCGACTGTGACGTTGTCTGAAAAGAGGTGAACATCGCAGCCGGATTCAACGGCATCCATCGCTTCGGTGAACGCGTGCTGCCCAGGTATCGAGATAACTGCCACACCCGGGCCCGCGGCTCTGATGGCTGCACTCATCGTCCTCGGAGGTACTCTGCGATCGTCCTCCACTCCCTGGTCGCGCTGGCGTGCGTCGAACAAACGCTCCGCGGCCGCAATCGCAGCGACTAAGGTCTTCTCGTCGTGGGCGCGCACAGCAATCACCAAGTCGTTCGCCGAAGTCGTCTCAGGTTGCGAAAAGCCCAGATCTCGCAGGACGTCGAGGTTCAGATCGGTGGCCATCGCGACTAGAGCGGCGGTTACTCCGTCGGCGTGACCCAGGTCACGGCTCATCTGCATCAGGGTGACCGAGTCCGCGTACAGGCCACGACGCACCGACACCGACTCGGCGCTCATGAACACCTCGCTCTGATGCTGGCGCCGCGGCCAGTCGCGCGGGCACGAGCGACCGGCAGGTCGCATGCTGCGAGTACACCGTAGGCTAGCGCTGCGCCCGAGCTGTGGCCCACGTTCAGCAGTGTGCGAACGGCACGGCTGAAATCTCGATCTGGACGGCACAGTGCTCGGCCCATCGACTCAATCTCGGGAGCTGCCTCACCCACACACGCGCGGCGCAGCAGCTGCGCGGATAGAGCGACCGTCGCGTGCGGAGATTGGCCGAGCCGCGCAAGCACCGCCCGACGTATCTCAACCACGTCGCGCGCGAACAGGACGCCCCCGATTAGGACGCCGCAAAGGAAATCGTCCCCCGTTGGCGTCAGTCCGGGACCTCGGCCCACCAGTCCATCCACAACGCTGCGGATGCGCTCGGCGGACGGACGCTCGACGAGCCCAGCGAAGGTGCGTTCGCTCAGGCCGCACCGCCCGACCTGAGGCGCGAGCATTCTGTAGGCGGCGCAGACGCGTTCCGGGAGCGGTGACCCGACCGAATGGACTAGCGCCGAGCGCAATCCAACGGCGACCACGCTTAGCGTGCCGAGTCGAACGACGCTCCGTTCGACTGTGACGACCCCATGCTCCCGCGGGACGCACCTGTCCAACGAGAGCAACTGACTGGGAATTGGGATTACAAGCCCGATTGGCAACGCGACGGCATCTGACGTCAGCACGGCGATGACCGTGCCGGAAGGCGCTCCAAGGTAAACGGCGGTCCGGAACGCACCAAGCGTCGTCACCCGGCTCCAATCGCCGCGGAGCTCGTCATGTACGAACTGCGGAGCGAACGCGGGGACGAGGGATGGGCCCTCGTGGCAAGGGCTTCGTCGAGCAGCCACGCCAACACGGTAGCCAAATGAACTACGCTCGCGCGATGGCCAGAGTTGCTATCGCTCCGGGGAATAATGTGGGAGATATGCCGCGCCCATCGGAAGACGCATTTGCGGTCCGCGACGTGCTCAGAGCGCCGAGCCTGGCAGGGACAAAGGTCCTCGCGGGCGAAATAGGCCTGGACCGCCCGGTGCGACGCCTAAACGTGATGGAGGTTCCCGACATCCTCCCATGGGTCAAGCCCCACGAACTGCTCCTAACGACTGCGTTCGCGGTCACACGCGCTGACGCCTCGAAGCACACCGCGCTGTTAATCGACTTGGTTACGAATCTGAACGCACGGCAGCTTTCGGGGCTCGGCGTGAAGCTAGGGCGATACCTCGATGAAGTTCCGCAAGAAGTCCTGAGTCGGGCGGATCAGCTGGGGTTCCCGGTTTTGCGCTTGCCCGACCGCGTCGCATTCGATGAGGTCCTGACCGAGGTGTTCACGGAACTTCTCGACAGGCAGTCTCATGCCCTCGCACAGGCCGATGCTTTCCACCGAGCTATCTCGGCGATCGTCCTCGCCGGTGGTGAGCTGCCGCAAATCGCAGAAGAGGTCGCCAGGCTCCTGGACTGTCTGGTGCTCATTACGACGCCCGAAGGTCGCCTGTTGGCAGAGAGAGGTCCTGCGTTCCAGAGGTCAGCTGCCGAGCGGGCTCAGCTATTCGACCCGCTCGGGCAACGTGTGGTGGTCGAGCGCCTGCGCACGGGAATCCATCGGGTCCCGACAAGGTCCGATAAGGTCCCGTACGGAACGTCGAGAAGAGGATACGTGGCGATGACCAGCATCGTCGCCGGAGCGGTCGACCATGGCCGGATCGTCGCATACCGCTCCGAGAGCAATCCGCCCGCGGCCGCAGTACAGATCCTCGAGCGGGCCGCGATCGTCGTGGCCCTGACGATTACAAATCGCCTCGCGGTGGCGGCAGTGGAGGCAAAGTTCCGAGGAGACTACCTGCACGACCTGCTTACCGGTCTGCTGTCGGCTGACGACGACGTCGTGGAGCATTGCCAGTCGATCGGATGGGACATCGATCGACCACTCGTCGTGGCTGTCGCTCTGCCGGATCAGGTCGTCGGCGCGTCGGCTTCGCCGGGATCGGCCTTCCCCGCAGCGCAGCAGCGCTCGCATCTCGAGCAGCTGACAGCGGCCTGGGCACAGGTGATGCAGGCACGGGACAAGTCTGCGCCTGTCGTCGGGTTCAACCACGAGGTCGTCGCGCTGCTGGGCGTCGGCCACGATGCCGCTCGCACGGTTGCAGAGGTGACGGCTGCCGTGTCGGCGCATCGTCCGAAGGCGGCTCGAACGTTCACGACTGGCGTTTCTCGCATCGTCACGATGCCGTCTCAAATACCTGCGGCTTACGCCCAGGCGCGCCAGGCCGTCATGGTCGGGCGCCGGATGCAAGGCCCGGGCAGCGTTGTCCACTTCGACTCGTTAGGCATACATCGGCTCTTCTCGCTCGTTCTGAATCCGGGCGAGTTGACGTCTTTCGCGATCGAACTGCTGGGTGACCTAGCGGGCAACGATGCCAAGGCGGCGGATCTCCGGTCTACGCTACAGACGCTGCTCGACACGAACTTGAACGTCGCGGAGACCGCGCGGCTACTGCACTTTCACTACAACACGCTCAGGAACCGCGTGGCCAAGCTGGAGCGGATGATTGGTCCGTTCTCATCGGACCCGGATCTCCGCTTGAACGTCGCCGTGGCGCTCCAAATCATGCAACTACGCGGAATCCAAGAGACCAGCGTAAGCCCTCGTAAATCATCGACGATCGCGGCACCTTCCGTTCGTCAATAAGTCCCATGTCCCCGCCACACGCGGACCTATAGCCTACGGTCCACGACTATGCGATTGACGAACGCAGTTCGCCGCGGCAGCGAGCCCGTAAGCGCGCCACATTGTGAACGCGCAGCCTGTCGGGCGTCACCGGCTGACGACCCCTGCGGCTCCATCTGAGGACGGGCGGTATCGTGCGCGTCGTGGTCGCGTTGGGCGGCAACGCGATGACCGCTGCCGACGGATCCGCTCGACCCGAGGATCAGTCCGCCGCCATTGAGCATGCTGCTAATCCAATCTCCGACCTCGTCGTGGACGGGCACCAGCTTGTGATTACGCACGGGAATGGCCCGCAGGTCGGGGACCTCCTGGTAAAGAATGATTTCGCGGCGCACGCGGTGCCTCGCGTTCCGCTGGACTGGTGCGGAGCACAGACGCAAGGAAGCATCGGCCTGCTGATTCTCAATGCTCTCGACGGGGCGCTCGCACGTCGAGGTTCAAGCACACGAGCGGCCGCATTGATTTCCCGCACGTTAGTTGCGACGGATGATCCGGCCTTCCGTCATCCCAGCAAGCCAATCGGACGGTACATGTCGGAGGCCGAAGCGCAACGGATGATCGCCCAGGGCGAGAGATGGGAAGATCGTGGACCGAAAGGATGGCGGCGTGTCGTTCCATCACCCGAGCCCCTCGAGTGCCTCGACTCGCCTGCGGCGCTGTCGTTACTCGAAAAGGGGTACGTCGTTGTGTGCTCGGGTGGCGGCGGAATCCCGGTCGCAAAGGGACCTGGTGGCGTGCTGCGTGGCGTTGAAGCCGTAATTGACAAGGATCTCACCACCTCACTGCTCGCAGTCTCCCTCGATGCCGAGCGATTGGTCATTGCGACCGACGTTGACGGAGCGGTGCTCGGCTGGGGCACGCCATCGGCCGAGGCGATCCGCTCGGCCAGCGTCTCGATGATGCGTGACCTGCTCGAGGCAGGGGAGTTCGCCAGCGGCAGCATGGGTCCGAAGGTCGAAGCGGCCTGCCGCTTCGCGGAGGCGACAGGCCACCCAGCGGTCATCACGTCTTTGGACCGGATTGTCGACGCTCTAGGCGGTACGTGCGGCACGACCATCTCGCCAAACACGGAAGGAGTAATGCATGCCTGAGCAGTTGCCCGAGCCAATCGAGGTGCGAAAAGTGCCTCTTCACAGCGTCTCGGACGCGAGCGAGTTCCGTGCGCTGATCGAGACGGGAATCGTGGAGGCTGACCGCGTCGTCGCGGTCATCGGCAAGACAGAAGGCAATGGCGGCGTGAACGACTACACGAGAATCATCGCCGATCGCGCTTTCCGCGAAGTGCTGGTCGAGAAAGGTTCACGTTCGTCGGAAGAGGTGAGGCGTATCCCGATCGTGTGGTCCGGCGGCACGGACGGTGTCTTATCGCCGCACGCAACGATCTTCGCGACGGTGCCGCGAGAGAAAGCCGCACGCACCTCCGACGCCCGTCTGTCGGTCGGTTTCGCGATGAGCGAGCGCTTGCTGCCGGAGGACATCGGCCGTGTTGCCATGATTGAGAAGGTGGCCAAAGGCGTGCGCGAGGCGATGCGGCGCGCCGGAATCACCCGCGCCGCCGACGTTCATTACGTCCAGACGAAGACCCCCCTCCTGACAATCGACACGATCCGCGACGCGAGGAGCCGCGGCGAGAGCGTATTCACAGAAGACACGCTGCACTCGATGGATGTCTCAAACGGCTGCACCGCCCTCGGAGTGGCCGTTGCGCTCGGTGAGATCGAGATGCCGAGGGACGCTGACATCATTAGGAATCGTGACCTGTATTCGTCTGTCGCGTCGTGCTCCTCCGGCGTTGAGCTCGACTGTGCGCAGATCGTGGTCGTCGGCAACGTTGTGGGCATCGGTGGGCGCTATCGCGTCGGGCATTCCGTCATGAGGGACGCACTGGACGCAGATGGCATCTGGGCGGCTATCCGCGACGCCGGTCTTGACCTTCCGGATCGGCCGCAGCCGACCGACCTGAAGGGCCGCCTCGTGAACGTGTTCCTCAAGTGCGAAGCCAGCTCGGATGGGATGGTGCGCGGCCGCCGTAACGCGATGCTCAACGACTCGGATGTGCATTGGCATCGGCAAATCAAGGCCGCCGTCGGGGGAGTCGTGTCCGCGGTGACCGGCGATCCAGCGGTTTTCGTTTCCGTATCGGCCGTACACCAGGGACCGGATGGTGGAGGGCCTGTCGCCGCGATAGTCGATCTCGGCGTTTGAGGCAGTAACCTTGCATTGCCGACGCAAGGCGACGTGAAGGATTCAGGCGACCGGCCTACCCGTCTCAGTTGGCTGCGACGCAGCACAACAGGCTGGATGACACGGATGGGGTTCCTCGCCGCTCGGCTCAGGCACGTGCCTATTCTCCCGACGCCCCTACGCAGCGTGGAAGCAACTCGCGAGCTGTGCAACCGGCTGCTCCAGCAGCGATCAGAAGCCGCGAGCGTGGCAGTCGCGTCACAGATTGTTACGGCAATTTCGCAAATGACCGACGCAGGGATAACCGCCTTTCTCGAGATGCTCGCGAACGATTTGGTGCCCGACGAGCAACGCGTCGAAGCCGCGATACGTAGATGGCATGAGGAGCGAAATCAGGGATCGCTCGTGGGGCTCGCGGATGCTGTCGAATCACCTCGCAAGACGCTCTTCAGTAGGCTCAGCGCGGCGCCAGGCGGAACGAGGGCGCTTGTAGACCTGCGAGCGCACCTACTGGATCTGCTGCCTGAACGTTCAGGGCTCTCTGTCGTGGACGCCGACTTGAAACACCTCTTCTCGTCTTGGTTCAACCGAGGGTTCCTGCAGCTGCAGCGGATCAGCTGGGACACGCCCGCGGGGATTCTGGAGCTCCTCATCAAGTATGAAGCGGTCCACGAGATCAAGGGGTGGGACGACCTTCGTCGGCGCCTCTCCGCGGACCGGCGTTGTTTCGCCCTTTTTCATCCGGCGCTGCCGAATGATCCGTTGGTCTTTGTCGAAGTCGCTCTGACCGAGGGCGCGCCAGACAAGATCCGGCCGCTGATAGATCCAGGGCCACGTGTCGCAGACCCCGTGAACGCGGACACCGCGACGTTCTACTCCATTAGCAATTGCCAGCGCGGCCTTAGCGGAATCTCGTTCGGCAGCTACCTCATCAAGCGGGTAGTCCGTGAGCTCAGCGCTGAGCTGCGTGCGATTCGGACGTACGTCACGCTGTCGCCTGTACCGGGGTTCGCGGCGGCACTGGCACAAAGAGAGGACGCCGGAGGCTTCACAGCCACACGGCTGCGACGGCTGATCGGTGACGGTGGACCGGAGCTCATGAAGAACAGCGGTGCGACCACGCCAGTTGTAACGCTTGACGCCTGGTTCCACACGGGCGCGCCGCGTAACGTCCCGCTGGAGCGCACGCTGCGACGGCTCGCTCTCGCTTATCTGATGCACATCCGGGCCAGGTCGCGCGTCGCGGACCCCGTCGCTCATTTCCATCTCTCGAACGGGGCACGCTTGATCGCGATTCACGCGGGCGCCGATCCCACTCCGAACGGACGCGCTTCGGCCGGCGTGATGGTCAACTACTTGTACGAGCTGACCGAGCTCGAGCGGAATCGCGAACGATACGCAGAGAGCGGCCGGATCATCCTGGGGGCGGCGCTCTCACGAGAGGCGCGTCGCGTCGAAGAGGCGTGGGGCGCGAAGTGACTACATGAGACGGGCGCGGACACGTGCGGCGGCTTCGCGTGCAGCACTGAGGACGGCATCCGCGTCGACGGTCGTGAACCGCCCATCCTCATAGAGCACCCGGCCTCCGACAATCGTCAAGACGACGTCTCGACCGCTCCCGTGATAGACAAGGGACTCGACGGGGTCGTAAAGAGGAGCGAGGCACGGATTGTTCGCGACTTGGATCGCTACGACGTCCGCGAGCCAGCCGGCCTCCAATCTTCCGAGCCGTTCGATTCCCAGCACACGCGCGCCGCCCTCGGTGCACATGGAGAAGGCTTCCCCTGCGCTGAGTTCTACCGCGACGCGCGCATGTACCCGCTGCAAAAGGACCGCGCTCTTCATTTCTGAGATGAGGTCTAATGAGTCGTTGCTCGCGGGGCCATCCGTCCCCAGCGCGATGGGAATCCCCGCCTCGCGGTACGCGCGCAGCGGAGCCACGCCCGAGGCAAGCACCTGATTCGAATTCGGGTTGTGTACGACCTGCGCTCGCGATGACGCGAGCCGCTGTCGCCCGGACCTGCTCGTCCACACGGCATGGGCGACCGACGTTCGCTCATCGAGCAAATCGAGCGCGCCGGCCCACGCGACCTCGCAATCGTGTCCTCGACCTTGAGCGCTTTTCATACTTTCTTCCGTTTCGCCGAGGTGAAGGTGGAAGCGAGTCCCATTGACAGTCGCGAGCCGCTTCATCTCCACCATGAGCTCGGGGCTTGCGGCGTGGAATCCGGCCGGGCCGATCCACGGCTGGACGGTGCTTGATCCTTTCCAACGTTCCAAGAAGGTCGACAGCGATGCGAGCTCTTCCGCGCGCGTGGAATTCTCGCCTGACTCGCCGGTGGAAGTATCCGAAGCGGATCCAACCACCGCACCACGAAGACCAATCTCGCGTAGCGCGCTCATGCTGACGTCGCGATGTGCTCGCGCGTAGTGCGTCGGCATGTCAACAATTGCCGTGGTGCCTGAACGGAGGGAATCCATGGCCGCGAGGCGTACGGCAGTCTCGTAGTCCAAAGTGCTCAGGCCGCGGGCGAGTGGGTACGTTAGTCTCCGCTTCCAGTCTTCAAGCCGCCACCGCTTTCCGAGGCCTCGGACGAGGATTTGGTATAGGTGGTTGTGCGCGTTGATTAGCCCCGGAATCAGGATCCGGCCGCGGCAGTCGATGCGGCGCGCTGCAGGAAACCGCTCAAGAAGATCCCGGGCGGCGCCCACAGCGCTGATGCGATCGCTCTCGATGTGGACTGAGGTGCGGGGCGCCCAGTGTTCGGCGCTCTGAACCACGTAGTCTGCGTCGTGTAGCAGAACCTCGCCCACGCTGCGGTCCTCCGGCGCTGGTATGAGGCGCCCGCGCCTTCAGGGGATACCAATCCTAGGCGTGCGGAAGGCGAAACGCTACCGATCTACGCACGCCGCGGCGTTGCGTTCCCCTCGAGAGCGCGCTGGGTAATTGGCTATTGAGCGGCTGTAACGAGCTTGGGGTCTACTTTCCTAAGGAGTGTAGTGTCGATGTGGTTCTTGAGATCGAGCGGACTCGAAATCATGCCGAGCTTGAGCGCAATCGCGCTGTCTGCCCGGGCGCCTTTCACGAACTCGTCGTCGTACAGCATCGTGTAGTGCTCCAAGTCCATATTCTTCCTCGCCACTGACTGTTCGACGCCCAAGAACTTGGCGACTATTGCCGCGGCCTGATCGGGATTCGTCGCAATGAAGTTGTTGGCCGCGTTCAGCGCTTTGAGCACAGCGACGACGGTGTCCGGAGATGACTGCGTCGTCGTCTTCGCCGCACTGATCATGGCTATATCGTTGCCAATCCCCTTGATGCCCTTCTGAAGGAGATGAGCGCCCGGCACCGCCTTCAGGCCTGCATCGGTCGTCGCCTGAGTCCACATGTATGCGGCAATGTCCCCGCGATTCAGCGCGACCGGCATGTCTCCAGGGGATAGGTTCACCATCTCCACCTTACCCTCCAGCCCGTTCCCTTGGAGATAGATCGTCAGATAGATTTGACCGCTCGAACCGTTGACAGTAGCCGCCTTCTTGCCGACGAGATCGGCGGGTGACTTGATGTTCGCCGCCGCGAGGACCGAGAAACTCTCAGTGCTCCAGCCCACTGGCGCGATCCCGATCATGTCGCCAACCGCCCAGGTCTTCATCGACGGCAGCAAGCCGGCCATGACGAAGCCGGCTTTTGCAGAGCGCACGGCTGTAATCGCGTCAGCGCCGCTGTTAAACGTTTGATGCGTAACCTCGACGCCGTTCTTTGCGAACAAGTCCTCTGCCTGGGCGACGTACGCTGCGGCCGGGAGGTAGTCTTTTCCCGTGAACAGCGACACCGGACCGAGGAGCTTCCCACCGGGTTGTGGGGCTGCCGTCGAACATGCGGCGATGAGCAGGGCCGCGATTACCGCTCCGACCAGGTGAATGCGAGTGTTCCTCACTTCAAGTCCCTCCCCATTGCGTAGTGATCGATCCCTAAAGGCTGCACCCCTGGTGGCTTCGCCGCAATCACGCGCGCACATACGCGATGTATCGATGTAGAACACGATCTCCGAACGCGGACACGAGGAGGTCGACGAACCCGCCGACGACAGCCAGGGTGGCCAAGCCTACGAACATCTTATCCGTCTGCACAAGAGTCCGCGCGTCCATGATCAACGCTCCGAGGCCGCTTCTGGCAGCTATGAGCTCCGCGGCGACGACTCCCATGAACGCGAGCCCGACCGCGAGTTTCATACCCGTCCAGATTGCGGGAATCGCACTCGGAATCACGACGTCCCACGCAATCTGTCTCTGGGATGCGCCGAGGCAGGCTGCAGCGAGCACGCGATTCCGAGGAGTGTTTCGGACGCCGTCCATTGTGTTGAAGAGCACCGCCATGACGCTTCCCCAGAACACGATGAAGTACTTGCTCTCCTCACCTATCCCGAACCAGATGATCGCAAGCGGGATAAGCGCGACAGGCGGTAGCGTCCGGACGCTGTTGATAATGGGGCTCAGAAATCGCCGGGCGAGCTCGACGCGACCAAGCGTGAGCCCTCCCGCAATCCCGACAACTGTGCCCAGGAGGTATCCGACAGCGATCCGAGAGAGGCTCATGTACACATCCTCCCAAAGCTCACCTTGTCGAATCATTTCAACTCCGGTCGCGACAACAGACGCGGGCGCAGGAAAAATCGCCAGATTGTTGATGTACAGAGCGAGCGCCCCCCACCCTAGGAACAGCAGGAGCATTCCGACGACGTAGTCAAACACTCCGACGAGACGTCGCCGCAGCGGCGTCTCTGGCGCGGCCTTCAAGGCTGTTATGACGTCGAACGATGAGCCCCTCGGTCGCGGTAGCGATATCCGCATTTATGGGTGTCTACCGCCGGCCGCCAGTGATGGTTCGGCCGACTTCTCCCGCGGCAGTGTCACTCCGGGCATTGGGCCCCTCGCAGTAACGACCTCGTCCGGCGTGAGGCGGTCCAGTTCGATTGCGGCGAGGGCGTATACGGCGGCCGCCGTCACCATCTCGCCAACCGTCACGGATTCCCCCTCGGCCGCGCGTGGATCGACGCCGCTCGAAGCAATGCCGCCGGAGCCGTAGACAATGGTAGGAACACCTAGCCGATTCGCGTCGATCGCGTCCGTGCACAACGGTGGCGAAAGCCGAGGCTCGAGGCTGACACCGGTTACGGCGCGATGCGCATCGGTCACAGCCTTGACCGGAGGGCTGTCGGCCGGCAGGAGCGTGCCCGGCCGCGACATGTAGTAGTCAACGTCGACAGGATAGCGACAGGAAGCTGCGGCCGCCCCTACCGCACTTGTGAACTCGCGCTGCGCGTCTATCGGGTGCGTTGTTGGAGCGAATCGAACGTCCACGTACGCGTAGCAGACGTTCGGTGTGCGCGCTGCGCGCCAGGGCAGGCCGCCGCGAACGGCAGCGCGATTTACCAGGGCTGGGACCCCCATGAACGAGCTGCTCTCGCGATGAGCCTCAATCCAGGCGTCGAGTCCACGCCAGACGGACCACATCTCTTCGATCGCGTTCACGTGATGGTCAGAGAACGCGGTGTGGGCGAAATCGCCGTGAGTCGTGATCTTCGCCCAAATCGTGCCCATCATTCCGATGTGGACGCGGTGCCCTGTCGGCTCACCCAAGAACTGAAAATCGGCCGTTATCCCGTGGATGAGCAGATATCGGAGGCCCATGCCGTAGGCATCGAAGTTCTTGCCTTGGAACTCATCGACCGCCGCGAGCTCAATCTCACCGGCGGTCCCTGCGAGAATAATGTTCCCTCGAAGCTTGACGCCGGCGCGCTGGAGCGCATCGACAGCGGCCACGTAAGACACGAGCGCCTGCTTCATGTTTACGACACCGTTCCCGTAAATCCGCTCACCTTCGACGACCGCCGAGTTCTTAAACCCTCGTCCGACGAGGTACTCCTCATCACCCCTTACTGAGGTGTCCATGTGCCCGGACATCAGCGTCGTCGGACCGCCACCCGTCCCCCGCAGTTCGCCGATAACGTTGCTCCGTTCGCCATAAATCTGCTGCTGCCACGATCGACAGCCAACCTCGCGGAATATGCGTTCGAGCACAGTCGCGAGCGCACCTTCCTCCCCAGTGGGACTCGGTGTGTTGACGAGCTCTTTCGCTACGTCGAGAACCAGGCCGCGGTCGATGTGTGACAACACGCCATCCGCGTCGAGAGAACCTTCGCGTGTCATGCGGCTCCCTTTGCTGTGGGTGCAGGCAATTTGGTCGCCTCTGTGAGGACGATGGTCTCGAGTTCCGCCGCGAGTCGCGACACCGCTTCGTCGCCAAGACCTCTAGGGCGAGGGATGGGATTCGCGATGTCTTGGCAGATCACGGAGTCCGGTCCGACAGACATCACGATGATGCGGTCAGCAATGAGTGCACTCTCAATCACGTCGTGGGTAATGTAGACGGTCGTCTTGCGTGTAGCTGTCACGAGAGACACGATTTCCTGTTGAAGGGCCGACTTCGTGAAGGCATCGAGCGCGGCGAGCGGCTCATCCATGAGCAGAATTCGCGGGTCCGCCGCAAGCGCGCGAGCGATCTGCGCTCGCTGTTTGCCTCCGCCGGAGAGCTGGTGTGGGTATTTGTTGCCTTCACCGCCCAGGTGGACGAGACGCAGCAAGTGCTCGCGCTGCTCGACTTGGCGTGCACCCTTGATGCTCCGAAGTCGTAGCGCGTAGTCGACGTTCTCCGCAACGGTCTGCCAGCCAAACAGAGCGGATGCGGCGTCCTGAAAGACGACGACGCGCTCCGGAGACGGGCCTCGAACAGGCTGCCCAGCGACGACGACGGAACCCGATGATGGGTGCTCGAATCCGGCAATCATGTTGAGAAGGGTCGTCTTGCCGCATCCGCTAGGACCCAGCACACATACGAACTCACCCTCATGCACGTCGAAGTCGACGCCGCCCAACACCCGCTGGGTCATGGCACGCGGGACGGTGAATTCCTTCCTCACTCCGGTGAGTCGGATAAGGACTGGGGCGATCTCCGCAACGGGCCTGGTGCTCACGCCGGCGTGATCCTCTCAGCAAACAGCGATGTCACCGCTCCGCACACCTGTTCCACTGACGATTTGCATTTCCACGGACGATTAGCATGCTATCGGCCTCGACACGACCTATCGGACATGTCTGCGGGCCGGGGAGCCGCGACGAGACCCACCAACATGTGCAGACGCCGGAGTCTCGTGCGCGCCAGCCGGTAACACTAGTTCGCCAGCCGACATGCGTGAGTTCCCACGAATGGCAATAATCGACATCGACGCGAGCGTGAGTCCATCACAAAGTGGCGGAGACGCCGAGCGCTTCTCGTCAGGAGTCACCGCGGAGGTGCGTACGGCGACCTAGCGCCTGGGTTTCCGCTATGAAGGGGTTTGTTCGTGAAGATCGTAACCGTCGGGACCTCCGCGCCACGCCACTTCGCTCGGGAAGGCCGCATGTGCACCTCCACCCTGGTCCATGTTGGCCAGCACCGGCTTCTGTTCGATTGCGGTCCCGGCACCGTTGCGAACCTCATGAAGGGGGAGCTCGAGCCCTGGTACATCAACTACTTGTTCTTCACCCACCATCACTACGATCACGATTCCGACTACGGAACGTTCCATCTCGTGCGTTGGGATCTAGGTCACGGCCGAGCCGCGAAGCTGCACGTCTACGGTCCGGAGCCCACGGAGCAGCAGACGGCCCTGCTTTTCGCACCGGACGGCGTGTTTGGAAGGGACATCGCCGCGAGGACGAAATGGCACGGTCACCTCTGGGCGTACCAGGACATCGGCGGCACCCTTCCTCGCATGCCGCCCGAGATCGAAGCCCATGACGTGTACCCCGAGGCCACGCTCCAGTTCGACGGCTTCACGATAACCACCGCCCTTGGAGTCCACGCCCAGCCGTGGGTCGACTCCATCGCTTACCGAATCGACTCGAAGGAAGGCTCGGTCGTGATTACGGGGGATACTGCCAAAGCAGCGACGCTGATCCGGCTCGCGAAGGATGCCGATGTCCTCGTCGGCTGGCCGAGCACTCCGATTGAGCACAACTACTCTGCCGCGGAATTCGCGAAAGAAGCGGGCGTGAAGAAGCTCGTGATGTCGCATCTTGGGCTAGAGGACGGGAATGCCGAGCTCGAGAAGAACTCGAAGCGGGTGTTCGGTGGCCCTGTCATCATGGCCAAAGACCTGATGGAGATTCCCGTGCCATAGCGGGGAACGATCCATAGAGGACCGACCCGGACGGTTTCGCGACCCAGTTGCTCCTACCGGCCGTGTTCTTACTTGGATGGTCGACTCCCACGAGGGCTAGGAATTGGGTCAGCCTCCCGACTCCCTGCTGAACAAAATGGGCAACTGACTGTTTCGTTAAACGCGGCCTCGCGAGGTGTCGTTCTGTTGAAAATCGTTGGCAATCGCGCGACTCGGTGCGCTCGGGCTTGCCGCTGACTGTAGATCAGCCGCCCGTCGCCTCACTCGAATTGCTCGGGTTGTGACACCGAAGGACGGAAGAAGCCTGCTCGCCGTCCCTTTCGTTGAACCATTTGCTATCGCCTGTAACCATGTGTCATCGCGCTCGTGTTCAGGCGCGATTTAGGAAATCGCTGGGGACATGACCTGAAGAACCATGTGTCGCTGAGTCGAGTGCCGCCCTGGCACGGTTTCACATTCCCGCGAGCAGATCTGCGAGGCCGGACTCGAGCAAGACAAGAGTCTGCGGGTCGAGATGGTCAGCCGGGGAGCGCGATTTGTTCAAATTTCCGGAACTTCTCGACCTGAAGACGCAAACGTGGGCGAAGGGTCTGCAAAACCCTCATCGCGGGTTCGATTCCCGCCGACGCCTCCGAAAGTCCGAACGAATCCGTGGCTCCGGCTCGGAGGAGTGCCTCGTGACGGCCATCGTACCGACTCAACACCGGAACGAACGCTGG
>DASYVU010000017.1:0-1915 GCA_035936715.1 Gemmatimonadaceae bacterium | reverse complement strand
CGCGCGGTGAGCGACGCGATCCCCGACAGATGCTGCACGAAGTTGAGCGCGACGCGCTCGGCCGACAGCAGTCCACGCGCGTGACCCGAGAGGAACATCACCGGCGTGTCCGGACGAACCTTGCTGCCGTCGTCGTGATCGATCCGGATCGTCACTGCTTTGTCGAGCTGCTCGAACGCTTCGCACGCGAGAGCCAGTCCAGCGATCACCCCTGTCTGTCTCGCTACGAGCCTGCACCTGGCTCGCCGGTTTGAAAGCACGGTTGCCGCGGTCGTGATGTCGTGCTTGGTGTCGTCTTCCTGGAGCGCTGCTGAGACTATCGCGGTCGTCTCCTTCTTTGTCAGCGGGAAATGAAGCCCCTCTTCCCGGAAGAACCCATGAGCGGCGAGCTCGCCTTCCCGCCGTGTGTTCACTCGCCAGGATCTTCCGAAGCTTCCGGAACCGGGGAGAGCGGTGTCTGACCGCCAATAGCAACCATGCGCTCGATGGCGCGACGCGCGCGCTTGGCAGTCTTCTCAGGCACCGTGATGCGGTGCTCCATCCGGCGCAGCGAGCTCAACACCTTCGGCAGCGTGGTCACCTTCATGAACGCGCACACCGCGTCGGGATTCGCGGGATAAAACCTTTTCTCTGGATTCTCGCGCCGGAGTCGATGCAGAATTCCAACTTCTGTTGCGATGATGAACTCGTCGTTAGGGGAAATCTTCGGACGCTTGATCATCCCCTCGGTCGAAAGGATCTGGACTCCCAGCGGATCGATGTCTCCGGCCGAGACTGCCTCCACGACGCTGGTAGCACAGCCGCACTCTGGATGGATCAGGAATTCCGCTCCGGGATGCGCCGCGCGCTGCAGCCGGATGTCTTCGGGATCGATCCCGGCATGAACATGACACTCGCCCATCCACACGTGCATGTTCTTGCGGCCCGTGATACGCCGTACGTGCGCGCCGAGGAACATGTCAGGGAGAAAGAGAATCTCCTGATCGATGGGAATGGAGTTCACGATCTCCACGGCGTTGCCGGATGTACAGCAGTAGTCGCTCTCCGCCTTTACTTCGGCGGTCGTATTGACATAGGAGACCACCACGGCGCCCGGATGCTCCGCCTTCCAATCCCGCAATTGCTCCGCGTTGATCGTTGCCGCCAATGAACATCCAGCGGCAAGATCGGGAAGCAGCACGGTCTTCTGCGGTGAGAGAACCGCCGCCGTTTCCGCCATGAAGTGAACGCCGCAAAAGACGATTACGTCAGCTGTCGTCTTGGCGGCTTCGCGGCTCAGTCCGAGCGAGTCACCGACGAAATCAGCAACGTCCTGAACCTCGGGACGCTCGTAGTTGTGCGCGATGATCACGGCATTGCGCTCGCGCGCAATATGCCTGATCTCTTCCTGCAGCTCGGCGTGCAACTTGTCGGTCGTGGCTACCATTCGATGTGTCTGCCGCTCCACTTTCGTTTTGCGCGCGGAAAATCACTCCTATAATGGCCTCCGCGAGACTCCTTCCTCAACCGCGCCGCGTCGGCAATGAGGAGAGACGTTTGTATCATGTTGGCTTCTTCGGTCGCGCCCTCGGGAAGTCGGGACTCTATTTTCTTGAGCTCGTCGAGTCCCAGCCGCAGTCCTTTCGCGCTACGATCGATGCCACAGTGATCCCACATCACTTGCCGGATCATGTCGGCCGCCACAAGCGCCGCGCCGCGATCGCGCAGGACCGGCACGTCCCAATTCTTTTTCCTTGGAAGGCCCGGCAATTTCTCCGTGGCGATCATGTCTCTCGCGACGCGCTCGGCGAAGACCAATCCTTCGAGCAACGAGTTCGACGCGAGTCGATTCGCACCGTGAACCCCCGTTCGTGAAACCTCTCCGCACGCATACAATCGGCTCAAGCTCGCGCGCCCACGCAAGTCGGTGACGATT
>DASYVU010000016.1:0-23805 GCA_035936715.1 Gemmatimonadaceae bacterium | reverse complement strand
ATTCTCCTGGAAGGCGGCCTGCATGCGGACGTGCCACTCGGGAGTGATGTCGTGCGCCGTGACGAAGACACGCTGCCACTGCTTCGGTACTTCGTCGAAGTGGATGTGTCCTTCCTTCGCGATCTTTTCCATCAGCTCTTCGGAATACCAGCCTTCTTTCTTTGCAATCGCTACGAAGTCCTCGTTCACATCGGGCATCAGCACACCGGCCTGATTGCGCATGAACGCGACGGCGAAGAGCGGCTCGATGCCCGACGAGCAGCCGGCAATGATGGAGATTGTGCCCGTGGGCGCAATCGTATTGACGTTGCAGTTGCGCAGCAGCTGCATTGGGCGAACGCGATTACCCCTGGCGTCGCGGGCCGCGGTCTCGTCCGGGCCCCAGATCGAGCGCGCCCATTCGGGGAACGGACCGCGCTCATTGGCCAGACGCTCGCTTTCACGCTTGGACTCGACGTCCACGAACTTCTGTAGCTGGCGTCCGAACTCGACGCCCTCGACGCTGTTGTAGGCGATGCCGAGTCGAACGAGCGCGTCGGCGAATCCCATGATGCCGAAACCGATGCGGCGGATTCTCTTCGACAGCGCGTCGATCTCTGGCAGCGGATACTTGTTGACGTCGATGATGTTGTCGAGGAAGTGGACCGAGAGATGGATGTCGCGCTTGAGCGCGTTCCAATCCATCTGAGCGTCTCTCACATAGAAGCCAACGTTGATCGAGCCAAGGTTGCAGACGTCGTACGGAAGAAGCGGCTGCTCTCCACACGGATTCGTGGCTTCGTACTGACCAACGTGAGGGACAGGATTATGCCGATTCGCTTCGTCGATGAAGAAGCAGCCGGGCTCACCTGTGCGCCAGGCGCCATCTATCATCTTGTCCCAAACGCTACGCGCGTCGAGCTGCCCAGTGACCTTGCCGCTCGAAGGATCAATCAGATCGTAGCTCGTCCCCGCCTTCACCGCGTCCATGAACCTGTCGGTGACAGCGACGGAGATGTTGAAGTTCGTTATCTGCGACAGGTCTTCCTTGCACGTGATGAAGTCGAGAATGTCGGGATGATCGACGCGCAGAATGCCCATGTTGGCCCCGCGGCGCGTTCCGCCCTGCTTCACCGCATCGGTAGACGCGTCGTAGAGCTTCATGAACGACACCGGCCCGGATGCAACGCCGGTGGTTGAACGGACCATGGAGCCCTTGCCGCGCAGCTTGGAAAAACCGAAGCCGGTGCCGCCGCCCGATTGATGGATCAGTGCCATCGACCGAAGCGTGTCGTAGATACCATCGCGTCCGTTGGAGAGCGCGTCTTCGACTGGAAGAACGAAGCAGGCGGAGAGCTGACCAAGGGGACGACCGGCGTTCATCAGCGTCGGAGAGTTGGGCTCGAAGCGACGCTCGACCATCAGGCGATAGAAATCGCTCGCGATGTCAGTGACTTCCCTGTCATTGGATCCATAGCGACGATCGGCTTCAGCGACTGTGCCGGCCACGCGCCAAAACATGTCTTCCGGCTGCTCCACAGGCGTTCCCGTAGCGTCCTTGATCAGGTATCGCTTCCCGATCACGGTCCGCGCATTGTCATTGAGCTGGGCGTCGCCCTGTGGGGGCACGGCTGGTATGGGCATTAGATACAACTCTCCGCAGGAAGAAAGGGTTGTCAAGAACTAGACGATGGACTCAGGACTGCACACTTGGGCATCGGATAATCTCGATGCGGGGACGGATACTACCCGTATTCGTGAGTCCGCGCCAGTCTGGAGTTATCTCGTGTTCTGACAACGACTTACGCAATCCACATCACGAATAGATATCCGGTCCCCAATTTTCCACTTCGGCCTCGATCGGAGTACCGTCTTCTCCACTCGCACGGGTCGCGCCTTATGCGACACTTGCCGGCTAATACCCTGGCTCTATGTAAGTACACCTGAGGCTTCGAGTTAGATCGCGCCCAAAGCGTCAGAAAGACGCCCCAAACGTCCCATAGAGCTGGGCCGTTGGAGCTCGCAGCAGCGCGCGATTCGCGAGCGGGAAAGCAACGCCCAGGCGGATTCGCGCCGTGAGATCGAGCTGAAGACCAGTGTCGACATTGAGCTCCGCGCCAGCGGACGTCATCACAGGATTTGCCGCATCCGAGGCTCTGCAGATTCCGGTTCCCAAGGCGGAAGCGCTCGCCGGGCAGAACGCGCGCCCCATCTCTCCGAAGAATGTGAATGATGTCTTGTCGATGAAAACCGGAATGAATCGGAATCCGCGCGAAGGCGCAGCGAGCGGCGCTCGATACTCCAATGCAGCGGAATACGCGCGAATTCCACCCTCCGCGCCAGCCGGATATCCGCGAACACCGAACGTGCGTCTTTCCTCACCGAGCGGGACTCCGGGGAAAACTTCAAGCGAGGTACCGCTGATTCCGCCCGCCGAGAATCGATCGGGGCTTCGTTCGTCCGTCAAGCCGCCCGCGCCTCGGAGCGCCAGGACGTGGTGTGCGAAACCCGGTAGGTCGAGCGACTTGTAGAGCGTGCTAACGCCAACCACGCTGCGCGTGGAACTACCCGACGTTCCGCTCTGCCAGCGCTGGCGTCCCCGCAGGGTTGCGCTGATGCCATCCTCTGCCGAGATACTGAGCTTGGGCCTTTGCGCGTTCGACCACCCCAGCGAGGCGACGATCGCCGGAAACGTGGGGGAGGTGGTGTAGAACGACGAGAGATACGGCAGCAGCGTGTCAGGCGTGGTGGAGTATGAGAAATTCTCGATCTCGCCACCTATGGACGCGAGCGAATAGGTGCGGAAGCGCGGCCGGATGAATGTCGCCTGGAGAGAAACAATGCGATCGCGCTCGATGAAGTTTCCGACGCTGGTGAAGTTTCCGGGCGTTCCGGTGTAGAGGATGTCGTGAGAGAAGTCCTGCGCCGCTAACAGATCGAGAAGCGGCAGGCCGAAACCGGCGTAGCGGTACCAGAGCCAGCCGGAATTCTCATGAAAGCGAGTATTGCGATGCACCTCGATCGCGTAGTTATGCCGGCTGATGATATCGTATCCGCTCGTCGCCGCGCCGAAGAAGGTTCCATCGGTCGACGTGCTCCCGAAAACCGGAAGCCAGTAACGAGGCAGAAGCGACAGCCAGGGCGAGTATCGCGTGGCTTTCGAAGTGTCCGCGACGCCCAGAGGCGGAAGCCCCGCGACTATCGACACGCAATTGGCGCATCCCGGGCGAGCACCAGCTGGCGAGCTGTCGACATCAGAGTAGCTCACCGGCTGGGGAATCGGCGCGACGCCGATGTGATCGCCGTCGGCGAGAAAGAGAACGGTCGCGATCTTCGTTTTATCGGGCGATACTTCCGGCGAGAAGACTCCGGTCGCCGCATCCGTGAGACGCGCGAGTCGAATTGGCGCAGTGGAAATGTCGGCGACGTAAACCTGGGGCATGCCATTCCGCTCCGAGGAGAAATAGATGCGCGCTCCATCGGGCGACCAGCTTGGCTGGGAGTTTATAGAGCGCGACGCCCCGAACGACATCAGCTTTCCACCACTCTCGTCGAGCACCACGATCTGCGAGATCCCACGGGTTTGCTCCACCGCCACGATTCGCGATCCCTGCGGGGACCAACGCGGATCCATCCATTGTGTATCAATGGTCGCCGACGTGATGGGAGTGATTGTTCCCCCGCGCGAAGAAATCCGCACCAGCCTTGTTGTCGCCGGAACATCCTGCACCGCGACCACTTCGCCATCTGCCCTGACATCCACAGAAGAAAGTCTTGCTCCGCGCGTCAGGCGGATCTGCTCATCGCCACGCTGCACGAAAAGATCCTGGCGCACGTGATACGGATCGACATAGTCGGGTTGGGAGAATAAGACGCTTCCGTCCGCAAGCCGCACGTTCGGGCTTATCCCATTTCGGCGACCGAGGTTCTTTTCTCGTCCGTTCAGAGACACCTCGTACGCCGCCGGCATATCCCGACCTTTGTCACCAGAGTACAGAAGCGCTGTATCGCCGAGCCACCTCGGGAACAGGGCGATGCGGCCTCCGGACGTAACCTGCTGCCACGCGGGCATCACCTGATGCGGCGTCTTCATCTCCCGAACCAGCGAGTCGCGCCAGTGCTGCCACGCCGTCTGAAACGATTCGCCGAAGGCGCCGCGCGAAGTCGCGGTCAGGAAGAACGGGAACAGGGTTTTTGAGCCGCGCTCCACGAAATTCCTGATGCTTCCCGGACCGCGCGTGCGGGAGAGGTAGTCGAACAGGAGCGAGCCGTACACGTACACCACCTCTCCGCCCGGAAAGCGGGACGTGCCCGGCGAAAGCTCCTGCAGAGTCGGAACCCGATTGGCGAGTGCGGCTGCGCGCGCGATCATCGAATGCTCGGAGCTCTCGAGCCGGCCAACTCCGGTCAGTCTGGACTCGTAGTACACGGCCAGCCCCTCGAGCACCCAGCTCGGCTCGTACAAATTCGGAAAGAGCAGCGGGTTCCTTCCGAAGATCGCTTGAGCCCCCCGCCAGAAACCGCGCGACCGGTCAAGATGAAAGATGTGAGTGAGCTCGTGAGTGACGACGAGTGCGTTCCAGTCTGCATAGTTGCGCAAGCCCGACGCGTCCGTCGGTGGGTGGGCAAACAGCACGATGCGATTAGACGGAAACGGCGTCGCGTATCCGTTCACGTAGTCGACATTGTCCGACACCACCAGGTCGATCGTGCCGCGCGGAGGGACCAGTTCCGTCGACAGCTCCGCGTAGGCTCTCTCCGCGTTCACCGCGGCCCTGCGCGCCTCGTCCTCGAGCGGTGGTGTGAAGTGAACCCGGAAATGGCGAGTGCGCAGCGTGCGCCAGTCTTCGTTGGGAGGAAGCTGCGCAATGGCTGCCCGCGCCGCGCAAAGGAGGAGCGCGGCGGCGAGCGCAATTTTTCTCACGGAGTCTGAGCCAGCGAGGCGAAGTAGCTCTGGAGCCCGCGAAGGATCGCGGTGGCGTATGCCTCCTGAATCGTCGGGGTTCTCATCGCCGCCTCCTGGTCTGGCATTATCACGAACGCTCCTTCTGTGAGGATCGATGGCATCCAGGTTCCGCGGGCGACCGCGATGTTCTGGTATTTCGTTCCATTGTCACGTAATCCCAGCTCGGCGAGCAGCGCCGCCTGAGTCGCCGCGCCAAGCGGAATCGACTGCGGCCAGAAGTATAGCGTCAGCGACCCATTGTTCACGAATGGATTCACGCCGTCCGGGAAAGCGTTCAGGTGAATCGACACGAACGCGTGCGCGTTGGCGCGCCGGCTAATGATGGGGCGGAGCCCGAGGTCCACGGGATCGGGTGTCGTACGCGTCATCACTACGTTGGCGCCGGCCTGCGTGAGAAGATCACGCAGCTTGAGACCCACCTGAAGCACCGCATCCCCTTCGTAGAGACTGGTGGGTCCGGTTGCTCCGGCGGGAGGATGGCCCGGGTCGACTGTGATGGTGAGACCGCGAAGCGGATTGGCTCTATCAACGATTCTCGGAGGCCGCCGCACTCTGAAGGTGAGCGTATCTTTCTGCCAGAGCGCGAGATATCCGTACGGGGTGCGGTTCAGGTTGATTGAATAGCGCACCCTCGTCGGCTCCGACGTTGGCGAGCTGACGCTATTGAGATACGAGTCCGCCGGCTGTGGCATCATCGAGACGACTGGCGCTCCGTTGACTCCATACAGAAGCAGCGTGATCGTGCGATCACTTTCCTCGACCAGATACGGAGGCGGTGGTCCCGTCACCGGGATCACGATGTCGATCCAGTCGGGGCCGGGCCGGATGCGCACGTCGCCCACGCGGCGAACGGGAGCGGTCGTGTCGCCGATGATCCTGTGAAGCGAGTCCGGGGAAACGTTCCGCGCCTGAAGCTCACTCCTCAGTATCCACGCCACCTGTCCCGAATCGAGCTCTATGCGCGCGAATTCATCGCCGCTCGCTCTCTGCGAGCCAGTGGCTTTCACGATTGTGCCGGGAAATAGAAACCACTTGTACTCCTGGCCATTGCCTGGCGCGGGGCGCGCAATCGTGACCCGATCGGTGTCGTCGACAGCCGAGCCAGGAGCGCCGAGTGCGACGTAGACGTTTCCGGGAATCGGGGTAAGCGTGTCGGGCGATGGAATTGGTTTCAGTGTATCGCCGACGAGATTGTTGCGGTTGGTCGTGTCGGGAACCGGCGGAATCTTGATCGGCAGCACCAGTCGCGCGGTTCCTGTCGAATTCCCCGCAATGAGGTCGTAGCGCGGCGCGCTGTCAGGAGGCACTTGCAGCCATCCCATGAACGCGCCATTCGGCCATACTGGAACGGGCACTCCATTTATCCGAAGAGCGGCGTCTCCGCTACCCACGCTCCCGAAAATAAAATTCGAATCTCGAACGGTGAGGAGCTGTTCCGGCTTGGGATAAACGACGCTTATCTGGACAGGGCCGCGTACCGGGGGTACTGGTGGAAGCTTTGCATTCGCGACGGGCAGCGGCGCTGGCACGAGAGGCGGCACAGGCGCGGGAGGCGGGGCAGGCCGTCCCGGCGCGGTGGCGCAGGACGCGCTCACAAATACAAGGCAACAGGCAGAAACCCTGATAACCGAAGCTTTCATCGTCAGAATGTAGGTTGCACGTTGATTACGGGACCCGTCTATCCAATGCGCATCGATCCAGTACGCATGGGTAGTGCCTTTCATGATTTGCTTCTATCTTTGAAGCCCGGGAGCGCTACCGGCTCCTGTGACTATAAAACACGCTCCTTTCGAGCCACAATTGCTTGCAGAAATTTTCGGGAGTTCGAATGTCGGGCTGATCAGGCACGACAATCAGGACTCCTTTATGATTGCGAATCTTGAAACGGGCGACATCGCGACGATGAGCGCGCCAACGACCGTTTCAGTACACACCGCTCCCTTCATTCTCATCGTTGCCGACGGCGTGGGTGGCGCGGCATCCGGCGCTCTCGCGAGCTCGATTGCGACCGAGACGATACTGAGCGAGATGCACCGCTGGTGGCACAAAGTGCCGAAGCGCACTGCTGAATCGATAGAGGGAGCGCTCAAACGGGGTATCGAGGTCGCGAACAAGGCGATCTTTCAAAAGGCGAATTCCTCGCCCGAACATCACGGGATGGGCACTACGACAACCCTCGCCCTCGTGCTCGACGGTGAAGCGTTCATCGCTCAGGTTGGCGACAGCCGAGCGTATCTGGTCCGGAACGGCGCGGCAAAGCAGCTGACCAAGGATCAGTCTTTCGTGCAGCGTCTGATCGACGCCGGCCGCATGACGCAGAAGGAAGCCGCGCAGAGCGAGCACCGCAACATCATCCTCCAGGCGCTGGGACCGGAGGAGAAGGTCGTCACCGACCTCTACAGGTGTAAGCTGGAGAACGACGATTGCCTGGTGCTCTGCAGCGACGGACTCTCGAACCAGGTCTCCTCCGAAGACATCGCACGCATCACCCGCGGCGCGGGACGCCCCGAAGAGATCTGCGAGGCGCTGATTGAGGAAGCGATGCACACCGGGGCGCCCGACAACGTGACCGTAATCACGGCACGCCTCCGAACGCCCGAAGCGGATCAGGTTCGCGCTGCGGCGGGCTGAGTCCCTTTAGCCGGCACAGTCTCGCCGGTATGGGGTGCTGCGCCGATGGGGACCTCGCGGGACCAGGGCGCGATGAATGGCAGCAGCAGGAGCGGCGGAATAGCCATCGCCACCGTAATCAGGAAAAACGACGGCCAGCCGAGTGATTCAGCAATTTTTCCGGCGGGCGCAACGAGTATGTCCCTGCTCGCGGCCATGAGACTCGAGAGCAGTGCGAATTGGGTGGCGGTGAAGCGCTTGTTGCACATGCTCATCAGATAGGCGGTCATGCCAGCTGTGACGAGACCCAATCCGAAGTTCTCCGTTATGATCGCAGCCACCATGAAGCCGTGGCTCTTGCCCGCCAGAGACAACCCGTAATAAGTAAGATTGCTCAGGCCCTGAAAGACGACGAAGGTCCAGAGCGAGCGGTTGATCCCCCACTTCCCGATCGCTGCCCCGCCGACGACAACCCCCAGAATCGTCGCGATGACCCCGACACCCAGAAAAACGGCGCCTACCTCGCTCTGTGAAAAACCCGCCTGGAGCAGAAAAGGAGTCGTCATGCTTCCTGCCAGGCTGTCCGAGTATTTATACACGACGATAAAGAGCAGGACCAACACGGCTCGCAGTATGCCCACGCGTTGAAAGAAATCGGCGAAGGGCAGCACGACGGCCTCGAGAAGAGTTTTGGGTGGCGCGTCGCTCAAGACCGGCTCGGGCGCCAGGAACGTTGCAGCAATGCCGATAAGCAGCAGCATCGAGAGAAGGAGATAGACCGTCGGCCACGGAATTCGATCAGCGAGGAAGAAGGCGAGGGCCCCCGTGGTGATCATGGCGATGCGGTAACCCATCACGAACACCGCCGCACCCGCACCCATTTCCCGATTCTCCAGTATGTCGGTGCGATACGCGTCGAGCGATATGTCCTGTGATGCGCTGAAGAAGGCAATCGCTATCGCGTTGACCGCCAGCATCCGCAGTCCCAGTCGCGGGTCGTGGAGCGACATCGCCGCGATCGCGATGAGGAGAAGTACCTGAGTGATCAGCACCCAGCCGCGCCGGCGTCCGAGGAAGGGCGGGACGTAGCGATCCATCACGGGCGCCCAGACGAACTTGAGCGAATACGGCAGCGTGACGAGACTGAAGAATCCAATGGTTGCGAGGTCGACTTTCGCCGTGGTCATCCACGCCTGAAGCGTTTTGCTGGTCAGGTAAAACGGCAACCCTGAGGAGAACCCCAGCACCAGAAGCGTCGCCATCTTCGGCTGACCGAAAATGCGGATCGGCGAACTCTTAACAGTGGTCTCGCTCATCAGACTTCCCCCGGTTGAAGCGACTATCGTGCGGTGCCAATACTCCGTTGCATGCGTGCCGCCGCAGCTTCGCGGAGCAGCACGCGCGCCGCCGCCCGCTGCATCACAGCTTCCCCGCCCCACGCGCACAGGATGGGAGCATCGACGTCGAGCTCGTCCGCGAGGCGCGGATGGCTGAACTCAACTATCACCCGGTCGCTCCGCGACGATCGGCTCAATGCCTGTCGAACGGCGTCCTTTGCCCCGGCGGAATATCCCGGACGGCCTTTCCAGGCACGGATGTCACCGAAGAGAGCGACGACCGTCGATCCTGATTCGCCGACCGGGGCATCTCCGTCGAGGACGAGATCGATTCCACCAGCGCGCAGAGAGGATATCAACGGGTCCCGCGACGGCGCCGGGTATGGACCGCCAATATCATCGTCGACGATCGTCAGATGCCACGGTTGCGGAAGCTGCGGCATCCTCTCACGCACCATGTGGACGACACGCTCGGCGATCTGACTCGACCATCCGCTCTCGTCGCGGGTGGGGCGATTCGTTTCTTTCGATAGCGCGGCCCAGCGCGCCCATCTCCGGCGCCGCTCGATGGAGTGCTGGATGCTGTCAGCATCGAGACGCTTGTCCTCGATCGCCTTTTGCACGGCTCTCACCGAGTCGCCGAGGTTCGTGGGATAGAGAAGGCAATCGCATCCAGCGTACAGCGCACGTACAACTGCCTCTGCTTCTCCTCCTGCCAGGACGCCCTCCATTATGAGCGCATCGGTGACGACGAGACCGGTGAATTCCATCTCTTCGCGGAGGAGATCGGTCAAGATGGGCCGTGATAGTGTCGCCGGTGCGCCGGTCGGATCGAATGCAGGAAACGCTACGTGCGCCGACATGACTGACGCTACGCCACGCTCGATTGCGCGCCGGAACGGGACGAGATCCGTCTGACGGAGCGTGTCGGCTGATTCGTCGACCCGGGGCGTCTCCTTGTGGGAGTCAACGGTCGTGCGGCCGTGCCCCGGAAAATGTTTCGCGCAGGCGAGTACTCCCTCCGCCTGGCACGCGTCGATCCACGCCGCGGCGTACTCGGCCACGCGCTCGGGGTCGCTGCCGAAAGAGCGCGTGCCGATGATCGGGTTATTCGGTTCGATGTCGATATCGCAATCCGGGGCGTAGATCCAGTTAATGCCAAGCGACCGCGCTTCGATTGCGCTCACCGCGGCTGACCGCCGAATGGATTGCAGATCTTCGAGCGAAGCAATCGCGGCCAGAGGAGGAAGTGCGGTTTGACCCGCGAACTGCTGCCCCGCCCCACGCTCGAGGTCTGCACCAATCAGGAGCGCGGTACGCGACTTGGAGTGAAGATCTTCCGTGAGCGACGCGACGTGCTCTGAAGGACCTCCAAATAGTATGAAGCCACCGACGCCGAGCTTGAGGGCCTCGTCGATCGCGGCGCGCTGGGTCTCGTAGCCGTGCGTCGCGTCCCAGCGGATGGCGGGATAGAACAGCTCCGCGATCTCAGTCATGCGGGCGTGAGCTTGCCGAGAATGCGCTGGCCGCGCGCGCCCGTAGCGGTGGGGACGTTTCCTGGACGATTGGTCACGTGGAGATATCCAAGCAATGCAAAGGCCACGGCCTCCTTCGCTTCGCCATCGAAATAGACTTCGTCAAAGGGGCGAACTCGAATTGGCGCCGCCGCCTTCGCTATCGCCGCGAAAAGCGCCGGATTTTTTGCGCCGCCGCCGGAAACGAGGACTTCGCTTATCGGCTCGGCGATGAAGCGCCGATATGCATCGCCGACACTTTCAGCCGTCAGCTGAACCGCGGTCGCGACGATGTCTTCGTCGCTGCCCCCGTCAGCGCGGGCGCGCGCAATGAGCTTCGTGAAGTAATCGGTGTTGAACAGCTCACGCCCCGTCGATTTGGGCGGCGGGGACGCGAAGTACGGTGCTGCCAGCAGCTCCTTCACGATCGCCATGTTTGGCCGCCCGGCTTTGGCGAGCTTCCCATCGACGTCATACGGAAGATCAGGCCGCAGTGCATGCGTCACACCATCGATAACCGCGACCCCGGGCCCGGTGTCGAACGCGCGAACGCCCTCAATCTCGCCGTGCGGCGGCACAACCGTGACGTTGCCGATGCCGCCGAGATTCTGCAGGCCCCGCCACTCCGACCCGGAGGCGAAAAGCATTGCATCCGCGACCGAGACGAGAGGCGCGCCCTGCCCGCCCGCCGCGACATCCCGCACGCGGAAATCGCTGACTACGTCGATTCCCGTCCGCTCGGCGATTACTGCCGCTTCACCCGTCTGCCAGGTCGAGTGGCCGGGCTCGTGCCAGATGGTCTGTCCATGCGAGGCGATCGCGGAAATGTCATCGCGCGCGATTCCCGCTTCCGCCATCACTTCTATCGAGGCATCCGCGAGCCATCCGCCGAGATCGAAGTTGAGCCGGCAGTACTCGGCAGGTGTGCCACCGCCGAGGGCCGCACTGAGGCGCGAGCGTTGCGCCGGTGTGTACGAGCGCGATGTGTAGGCCAACAGGTCGACGTCGATTCGCCCGTCCGCCGACTCCCTGAAGCGCGCGACCGCCGCGCTGATACCATCCAGCGATGTGCCCGACATCAAGCCGACGACGACGCCAGAGGACACGTCAGCGCTCGCGGATTGGAGGAGGCTCGTCCTTGGTGATGCGCCGGATCACGCCGCCGTTCTCCGCGAGAAGTCGCTTGGCCTCTTCGCGCGACACACCCTTCTTCTGCATGACGATCGCCGTCTTGACGCTCTTGTCAGCCTGCTCGAGGAGCTTCTTCGCCTCATCCCGCGAGACTCCGCAAACCTCCATTACGATCCGCTGGCTCCGATCGACGAGCTTGTTGTTCGTTGCGCGGAGATCGACCATGAGATTGCCGTACGTTTTTCCGAGTCGGATCATCGCGCCCGTGGTGATGGTGTTGAGCACGAGCTTGGTCGCAGTTCCTGCCTTCATGCGCGTCGAGCCCGTGATCGCTTCCGGCCCCACGATCGGCAACATGGTCACGTCAACTCTGGCGACCAGATCCGCCGGCGGCGGTGAGCACGCGACGATCCCCGTGGTCGCGCCGATCTCGGCGGCGCGCTCGAGAGCCGCGCGAACGTATGGCGTCGTTCCGGAAGCCGCGATCCCGATGACGAAATCCTTTTCGCCGACGCCATGCTCGTCGATGGCGCTAGCGCCGTTCCCGACGACGTCTTCAGCGCCCTCCTGCGAGCGTGTCAAAGCCGGCAAACCCCCGGCGATGATTCCCTGCACCATTTCCGGCTTGGTTCCGAAAGTCGGGGGACATTCACTTGCGTCGAGCACTCCCAGTCGTCCTGAGGTACCGGCTCCGACATAGAACAATCGTCCTCCCGAGCGAAAGGTTGCTTCGGCAAGCTCGATTGCGCGAGCGATCTGCTCGCGCTGTGTCGCAATGGCGTCGGGAACTCTGCGATCTTCCGCGTTTATCATGTCCACGATCTCGAGCGGGGACGCGAGATCGATAGAAGCGGTACGCGGGTTGCGGCGCTCCGTTTCGCGGGGATCCAACATCAATGCGCTGCCGAGCGGTGAGCCACGATCTAACTTACCCGACGCATCGCGCGAATCGCAAGACAACTTGGAGGAAGATGATGAGACGTTTTTTCTTTGCGTTATTGGTGTTGATGTTTGCTGCTCAATCGCTCAGCGCGCAGATACGGCGTCCCAGAGTGTACACGACCAATGACCCCGATGTGTGGGTGTCGGTGGGCGTCGGCGGGTTCAGAGGCAGCGGCGTCAACGACGGCGTAACGGGGAGCAGCTGGGATTTCGGTAACGCCACCAACATTCAGTATCGAGCATCCCTCGAGAAGGCAATGGATAACGGCGCTTCATTCGGGATTGCCGGAAGCTATGCCCGGGTTCCCTTCACTTACTCGGCGGATCTGACCAAGCCCTTGCCGGTGGGCGAAAATGGAACGCGGTGTTTGAGCTGTAACGCGCATCTGGACATGACTACTCTCGTCCTGGGGTTCCACTCCGGATCGGGTATCGGATTCCATCAGGTCGTGGAGCTCAATGGCGGAGTCGCCATGTACAAGAACCTGAAGGAAGACGCCGGCGGAGCGAAGCTCGCGCCGAGCAAGGGAAACATCGATCCGCTCTTCTCGCTCGCCTACGGATTCGGCTACGGCCTCAACAACCGTACGAACATCGACTTCATTTTTGCGGACTACACTTTCGCCATACACGAACGGAAGGGACTGGCGAACGGCACGAGCAATACGAACAGCATGCCTTCGCTGCGAGTTGCGCTGCGCATGGGATTTGGCTCGCACTCGATTGCCCGTTAGCTGACGGGGCTGCGCTTCCGGAGCTTTATTGAAACGTAGAATCGTCGTTGCTGGCGTAGCAGCCGCCGCATTTATCGGATTGGGCGCGGCGCTGCCGCTCAATCACTCGCCGCAGACGCCCGCGATCCCACCGCGAATCCCCGCGAAATTTCCACCAGCCTGGGACTACCCCGCGGGATCGCACGCGACTTTTGCGCGTCACGCCATCGTTGCCAGCAATAATCGACTCGCCGCAGAGGTTGGCGCCGAGATCATGAAGCAGGGTGGCAACGCGATAGATGCGGCGGTCGCCACGGGCTTCGCTCTGGCCGTCACCTTCCCCGAGGCGGGGAATCTCGGCGGCGGAGGATACATGGTGATCCGGCTGGCCGACGGTCGTGTGGCAGCGCTCGATTACCGGGAGACGGCGCCACTCGCCGCCACTCGCGACATGTACGTCGGCGCCAACGGGAAGCTCACGGGTGAAAGCGTGATTGGTCCGCGCGCGCCGGGCGTGCCCGGCGCGGTCGCCGGGATGTTGGAAGCCCAGCGGAAGTACGGCGTTCTCCCGGTGGCGAAGGTGCTCGCGCCGGCGATTCGCCTTGCATCGGAGGGCTTCATCGTCGACAGCACGTTATTCCGCTCACTCTCCGGAGATAAGTACCGGATCGAGAGCTTTGCGGGGAAATCGGTGTTCTTTCCTGACGGCGCTCCGCCTCCGATCGGATCGCGGCTTCGGCAGCCACAATTGGCGCGCACAATCAGGCTGATTTCTGACAGCGGCGCCGCGGTGTTTTATCGAGGAAGCATTGCTGATTCAATCGCGGCACAGATGCGGCGCGAAGGCGGGTTGATCACCAAAGCGGATCTCGCGCAATATCGTCCCGTGTGGCGTGACCCTATCCGCAGCTCTTACCGCGGTTACTCGCTCATCTCGATGCCGCCGTCTTCGTCGGGCGGAACTACCGTGACGGAGATGCTGAACATTCTCGAGGCGTTCGGCCCGCCTGCCCCATTCGGGACTCCGGGGCGAGTCCATTCGGTCGCGTCGGCGTCGCAACGCGCGTTCGTCGACCGCAACTCGAAGCTCGGCGATCCGGCATTCGTGCGCGTTCCGCTGTCGATGCTCACCAGCAAATCGTACGCACGGTCCGTTGCCAGATCCATCTCGCGAGATCATGCCGACCCGACCACGCGAGTTGCATCGCGCATGGGCGACGGAAACGAGACGACACACTGGTCGGTGGTGGACCAATCGGGCAACGCGGTCGCCACCACGAGCACGCTCAATGATCTGTACGGATCGGGCGTGTACGTGAGCGGAGCCGGGTTTTTTCTCAACGATGAGATGGACGATTTCACGACGCAGCCCGGCACGCCGAACATGTACGGTTTGATTCAGGGCAAGACAAACTCGATCGCGCCAGGCAAGCGGATGTTGAGCGCGATGTCTCCGACGATCGTGCTCGACCCCAACGGAAACCTGTTGCTCGTGACAGGCGCGCGAGGCGGGCCGAGGATTATCTCGGCGACGTCGCAGATAATACTGAACGTGATCGACCACCGGATGTCACTGGCGGATGCGATGAGCGCTCCGCGACTCCATCATCAGGCGCTGCCTGATTCGATCCGGCTCGAGGCGGGCGGGTTCGATCCGGCGGTGATCGCGCGGCTCAGGGCGATGGGGCACTATGTGTATGAGCTAAGCAGCGGGATCGCTGCCGCGGCATCGATCATGCGCGTGAAAGGCGGTTACGAGGGAATGGACGACCCGCGCTCTCACGGAGGCGCAGTGGGCTTCTAGTGCGGCCATCCTCGCCTTTGTGGCGCGCTAGTGCGCTCGCGCAGTTTCTGATTCCATCGCTGGTCAGTCGGGCGGAGGCGCACGGACTTGTCCGCGCGACTGCCTTCGACGCGCCGGTCTCTTCTTGTGCGCAAGACGCGAGGTGCGCGCTGTTACGATCTCGACAGGGAGGCGGGGGGTGTCCTCGCAGGCCGCGTCTCGCGTAGCGAGAGACTCGGGCTGGGTGCCCACCGCAAGGTGGGCTGACCGAGGCTCGATGCGTGTAAGCGAGTAGCGGCCGAAGAGGACACCTCCCGCCGACCCAGCGCGATGTACCAGAAGAAAGCGCGCACCACGATGCCAAGTTGTGCACAAAAAAAAGTCCGGCGCGATGAACTCGCGCCGGACTTTTAGTTCGTTACCGCCAACTCGTGATTAGATGTTGACCTGAGTTGCCGAGTTGAGGGTGGCAGTGATCTTACCGCCTGAGTTCACGCAGCCCTCATAGTTCGCTGTCGCTGCGGCAGCACCAGCTCCGGCAGCGCCACCTACGGCCGCGCCAATCACTGTGGCTTTGGTGCTATGGCCGAGGATCTGGCCAGCAATCGCGCCGATAGCTGCGCCACCGACGACCTTCTGCACGTCCTTGTTCCTCGGCTGATTCTTGACCTTGCTGACTTCGGCGGAGCTGGTCGTCGCGCTCACCGGATAGGTGTGTCCGCCAAATCTGACCGAGGTCACGCGGAACCCCATCACGACCTTGTCATTCGCGTTCTCGCTGCGCTTCAGCTCGGTTACTTCGACGTCGGCGGTTGCGCCAGCTGGAATCACGGCACCGTTGGAGCCAGTGATTGCGTTGGTCACCGTCGCAGTGAAGTGGTCACCGACCTTGTTGGTGTTGGTGCAAACCTTCGAAGCCGACGTCAGATTGAGCGTCGAGCCGGCGGCGATCGTTCCTACTCTCGTTCCTGCCGTGCTTCCTGATGTCCGCGTGACCGTGTTGCCGCTCGACGTCACCGACGTGGTCGGCTTACGCGTCGTGGTGGTCGGTGTACGCGTCGTCGTGGTGCGAGTCGTAGTCGTACGCGCCGTGGTGCCAGTGGTCGGCGCCCGATTCGTCGCCGTTCCAGCGGGAACGTCGGTAAGCGCGGGTTGCGCCGCTGTGTCGCGGTTCGCGAGCTGGATGTCCTTGTTCAGAGCCGAGTCTGCGGCTGCGCTGCTGTCTGTCTTTGCCGTGCACGCACCGAGAAGCAGCGCGAGCGAAAGTGCCAGCGACGCATTCAAGCGGGGAATATATTGAACCATTAAACCTCCTCCATCGTGTGACGAGCGTCTGGGTATGCCCAAGCTCATGAGTAATTGTGGTGTGCAATCCACATACCAAATATGAAGAATCTCAGGCTCGCTGCGCCATATTACAAACCCTACTGGATACCCTTCACAATCGGGCTGCTGATAGTTGTCGCGTCATCCGCAATCACCAGCGTTATCCCCTGGTTGTTGCGGCGAGCTATCGATGCCATTGGCGCTGGCGCCCCCTTAGGGATGATTTGGAAGCTGAGCGGTCTCATCGTGCTCGCTGCGATAGTTGGTGGCGGCTTCAGATACGGGATGCGCGAGCTGATCAATGGCGTCAGCCGCTGGATAGAGTACGACCTGCGTAACGATCTCTTCACACATCTGGAGACGCTCGACTCCGCATACTTTGCACAGACGCGGACCGGCGACATCATGGCGCGCCTCACTAACGACCTGGGCGCGGTGCGCATGGCCGTGGGGCCAGCAGTGATGTATCTCGCGAACACGATCACCGGAGGTCTGTTCGCGCTCTTTTTCATGCTGCGGATCGACGTCAAGCTCACGCTTCTGGCGCTTGTTCCCATGCTCATTCTTCCCGTGCTCACCATCCGCATGGGGAAAGCGATTCATGATCGCTTCGAGGCTGTACAGGAGCATTTCTCGACGCTGACGACTCGGGCGCAGGAGAATCTGAGCGGAGCGAGGATCGTTCGCGCTTATCGCCAGGAGGCGGCCGAGATCGCGCGCTTCGGCGCAGTCAATGATCAATACCTTGCGCTGAACATGTCCCTGGTGCGCCTGTGGGGAACGCTCAATCCCCTATTCGCGTTCTTCGGCGGACTCGGCGCTGTAATCGTGCTCGGCGTCGGCGGGGCGCTCACGATCAGAGGCACTATTTCGGTCGGCTCGTTCGTCGCCTTCGGAATGTACCTCACGATGCTCACGTGGCCGATGATCGCGCTTGGCTGGGTCGTCAATCTGTTCCAGCGAGGTGACGCGTCGATGGGTCGACTCGCGGAGATACTCGATGTTCGCCCGGCAATCACTGGTGAGGAACCGGTACAACACCTTCCGCCGGCTGTCTCCGGAAGGACAATTGAATTCAGAAACGTCGGATTTCACTATCCGTCGGACCCGTCGGACCAACCGCGCTGGGTTCTCCGCAACGTGAGCTTTGCGGTACCCGCCGGCGCAACCTTTGGCGTCGTCGGAGCTACGGGGAGCGGTAAGAGCGCGCTCATCGATCTCATACCCCGCACGTACGATCCGCAGGAGGGGGAGATACTCATCGATGGGATACCGACGCGCAGAGTTCCACCCGAGCAACTGCGGCGCGAGATCGGCTTCGTTCCCCAGGAGAGTCTCCTCTTCAGCGACACCGTCGGGTCGAATCTTTCCTACGGCACTCCCGATTCCGAGTCGGCGGAGTGGGCCGCGGGAGTTGCGCAGCTCGATCAGACGATCGAGGAGTTTCCCGGCAAATACGACACGATCCTGGGTGAGCGCGGAATCAATCTTTCAGGCGGCCAGAAGCAGCGCGCATCGCTGGCGCGGGCACTGGCGAGGAAGCCCAGTATCGTGCTTCTCGATGACGCGTTGTCCGCGGTCGACACCCACACCGAAGCGGAGATTCTGCGCGCGCTGCGCGAAGCCATGGCGGGAAGGACAGCTCTCATCGCTTCACACCGAATAAGCGCGATACGTGACGCATCATGGATCATCGTGCTCGAGAAGGGCACCCTGGTCGAGCAAGGCCGGCACGCGGAGCTGATGGCGATGCGCGGACGTTATTGGTCGCTGTTGCGGCGCCAGCAGTTGCTCGACGCAGTGGAGTCGGATACGTTGGCAACCGATGTCCCAGCAACTACAATATGAGCATGTCCGACCAGCTCGATCCCGCCGCCCTGAAAAAGCGGCTAAAAGCGCTTGAAGCCCAGGCGAAGGAAGCGCAGAGCACGATCGACGAGCTGAAATCGCGCGACTCGCTGAAGACGCAATTTCTCTCCAACATTTCACACGATCTGCGGACGCCGCTCGCCGCGATCATCACGCACGCCGAGATACTGCGCGACGGGATGCTCGGTGAGCTGAATACCAAGCAACGCGAAAGCGTGCGCGGAATCGTCAACGGCGGCCAGCAGCTCCTCGACATGATCGACGAGATTCTGACGTACGTGCGCAGCGAGGGCGACCAGATCAAGCTCGCGCGGACTGAATTCTCTGTCACCGAAGTGGTCGATCAAGTGCGCATGCTCAACCAGCCTTTGGCGGCGAAAAAGAATCTGACTATCGAGCGGCTCAATGGCGACGATCTACCTCCGGTTTACGCCGATCGCGATAAGTTGCGGCACGTGCTTGGCAACCTGATAGGAAACGCGATCAAGTTCACACCGGACGGCGGGCGAATCTGGATAAGCCTTTCGCCTCGGGGGCGAAACGGAGAAGAGCTGTTGGTGGAAGTCGGCGACAACGGACGGGGCATCGCGCGGGACCACCACGAGCTGGTGTTCCGCGAATTCGCCCAGGTCGACGCTTCCCCGTCACGTCCGCATCACGGAACGGGACTGGGACTCGCGATCGCACGCAGGCTCGTCGAGCTCCACGACGGCACTATTTGGGTAGACAGCGAGCTCGGCAAGGGAAGCCGTTTTTTCTTTACCGTGCCTCTCGACGCGCCGCGGGAATAGTGGCCGCCCGCATTCTCATCGTGGAAGACAGCACACTCGTAACCGATGCATTCCGCATTCTGTTCACCGAGACAGGCTACGATGTTGACGTGGCGGCAACCGTTGCGGAAGCAATCGAGCGCGGAACCGCGAACACCGCTGACATAATGCTTCTCGACCTCTCGCTTCCCGATGGCAGTGGGCTGGAAGTACTCGAAGCACTGCGGGAGCGGGGCGTTCCTCCCCGGGCGACGCTGGCGATGACCGGTCACGACGATGCAAAGACGCGCCGCACCTGTCTCGATGCAGGGTGCTCGGAAGTTCTGCTCAAGCCACTCCCAATAGGCGATCTCCTACGCCATATCCAGCGCCATCTGGGATAGCGGAGCGGCGCGCGAGGCCACGCGCGGGTCCGCTCCTCAGCTGGTACTACCGAACGAAGTATCGGCCGTTCGCGCGCGAGAAGCGCGCGCGTCCGCCACAGCGCGGGCTGATCATGCTCCAGATCGATGCGCTCGCGTACTCGGATCTGCGTCGCGCGCTCGAGCTCGGATTGTGCCCTACGATCGCGCGCCTCTTGCGGGAAGGCTTTGCTCTCCGACGGTGGTTTTGCGGCCTGCCGTCCGCTACTCCGTATTGCCAGGCCGGAATGTTTCACGGTGAGAACAGCGGCATTCCCGCGTTTCGGTTCTACGACAAGGCAGCGCGCAAGGTGATCACGTGCAACGCGCCTCACGGAGTGCAATACATCCGCGACCGCATCCATTCGCCAGGAGCCCTGGCCGGCGGCTCGAGCTACGTGAATCTCCTCGACGGCGATGCCCAGACGGTTGCGTTCACAGTCGCGACTCGCGAGAAGATTTCAGTATACCGCCGTCTTGGTGGCACTCGGATGGCGCTTCTCATGCTGCTGCACCCGATAAGAATGGCTCGCATGGTTCTTCAGGGAGCATTCGAGTGGCTTCTGGAGGAATGGGAGCGTGCACGAGTCGAGATCGCCGGACGGGTCACTCACGCAGAAGGGATTTTCCCTTTCATCCGGATCCTGAGCAACGTCGTCGTCCGCGAGCTGCAGACGATGGCGATTCTGCTCGACGTCTATCTGGGCGTGCCGATCATCTACAGCACGTTCATGCAGTACGACGAGCTCGCGCACCACTTCGGCCCATCGGGAAAGCAGGCGCTGGTGGACTTGCGGCGGACAGACGCACGGATCGCCGAGATCTGGCGGATGGCTCAGCTGGCGGGCGGACGGGGGTACGATCTCGTGATTCTATCAGATCACGGAATGACGCCCGCACTCAGTTATCGGGTGAAGTACGGCGAATCGCTGGGAGCAACAGTTCAGCGAATTCTGGACGACGCGCCGCGCTCCGATAAGCCGGCGCCGCGCTCGCTCGCCAGTTACGCGGAGGACACCGAGTACGCAGACATCGGACCAGAAGTCGTAGAGGCGGTGGCGCAGCTCACGCCGGCCTCCTTCGGCGCGCGCAAGGGAATCCGCAGATTCCGTGACTGGCTGAGAAGCCGGTACGGACTGCGGGAGATCATTTTCCCAGAGAAGTATCGGGTCGACAGAATCAACGACGTCGTGGTCACCTACAGCTCATGTCTCGCGCTCGTTTATTTCACGGAGACCGAGCAACGCCTCACCCACGAAGAGATTCTCGCCGACAACCGCTGGTCGCGGCTCTACGAGCGGCTAATCGCGCACCCGGGAATCGGTCTTGTCGCGACGGTATCCGCACACGGCGTGGCCCTGGCGAGCAGAACCGGTCGAGCCACCCTGCGTGATGGTCAGATCGAGAACATCTCGGGGGAAAATCCGCTGGAAATATTCGGCACAGATCCATACGTGCTGCGCGCGGTGGAGTCACTGGTGGGTCAGTCGAACGCCGGGGATTGTGTCCTGTTCGGCTCGTACGACGGCTATGACATCATCTCGTTCGACGACCAGGTCGGCGCGCACGGGTCTGCTGGCGGAGACCAGATGTATCCCTTCATCATCTCGCCGGAGAGGCTGGGGCTGGCGTCGGAGATTCTCGAGGATGCTCGCGACATCCATCGCACCGTACTCGCGCGATACGCTGCCGCGAACGCCGAGAACGCTCCGCCCGAAGCGGCGCGATTGACGCCTGTTGCCCCGGGCGCAGCTGTCTGATTTCGTTGCCGTTCCGTCGAGGAGACCCGCGACCGAGCAGAGCGAAGGAGCGCTGCCAATCGCAGCGCACCCAAAAGCGCTGACAGCTACGCCGAGAAAGTCGGCGCCCCGCCCTCGACGATCGTTCTGAACGCAGTCGCTGAGATCCTTTCGGGCTCGAACGGCTCCCCCGCGCGCTTCATCACGCCCTTCACGACCTGATCCAGAGTGACGAGGGGAGCGTCGGCCTCGGCCTGCACTTCGACCTCCCACTTGCCCCGGTCCGGACCCTTCAGCGTGTGGCGGTATCGCGCCGTGAACACCGTGTGCCGATGCACGATGATCGCGCGATCTTCCTCTTCGATTGGCAGGAACTCGTCGCCGGCGCTCTCCGTCAACGCCTCTGGCGGCTCGTCATCCGCGTGGTTGTGCTCCTCTTCGGGGGGAAGCGGAAGCGCGGCGACTACTGCGACGCCCGTCTCCACTCCCGACCGCCGTAGCGGCGGGAATAGTCTCACCTCGTCGACCGCGTTCAATCCGATTCGGTCGGCGATGTCTCGAAGGAATCTCTCGGTAGTCTCGATCACGCCTGTGCTTTCGATGTCCGGGTGCCGGATTTCAGTGCCTGTCTCTCGCTCAGCTCGCGCTCGACGTAGAGTCGGAGAATGTGCATGAAATCCTGTGCGTTCGTCACTACTCCGAACGCCTGGTGTGTGCCGCGGTCCTTCAGCTTGCTCACCACGAATTCCGACGAATCGACGCAGATTGTCGGAAGCTCGCGCATCGAACCGTCTGGCTCGGTGACAAACGCAGGGAGCATGTTGCCGGTCGCGATCGCATGCAGTGCCGTCGCGATCAGCACCGCCATTGTTGCCCGCGTTGTGTGTCGCTTCATCGCGTCCTGGGCAGCAAGCGTATCGGTGATCACGTCAGGCAGCGGTCCGTCGTCGCGGATCGATCCCGTGAGAACGAACGGAATGCCCTGCGACACACAAGCGTGCATGATACCGTCCTTGACCACGCCCTGCTCGACCGCGCGCGCTATGGAGCCCGCCGCCCGTACTTTGTTGATCGCGCGCATGTGGAGGCCGTGCCCGCCCGTCGTGGCCTCACCGGTTCGGGTCATCCCCAGCGTTGTTCCGAAGATCGAAGCCTCGATGTCGTGGACGGCCACAGCGTTTCCTGCGAGAAGCGCCGAGACGAATCCGTTTTCAATGAACCAGACCATGTCCGCGCGGGCTCGCGAATGCACGAGCGCTGGCCCGGTCACCCAGATGGGATAGCCACCCCGGTCACGCTCCTCGATGAGGATGTGCGCCATCAACGTGTAGTCGATCGGCTTCTCGCGCGACACCTCGCTCGTCATGAACTTGAACTCGCCTTCTTCATCCGCGAGGAATGAAGAGGTATGGACGTAGATGCCCTCGCTGCCGTCCTCGGCGGATCCGACGGCGACCATGTCGCCCTTCTTCAGCTTGCGGCCTTCCCTGATCCAGAGCCCATCGGCGTCGAGCACGAGCGCGGAATCCATCCGCGGCTCGCGCGGCATCCGCCACGCGCCTTTCATCCGGACGTAGGTGGGAAGGTTCGTAGTCGAGAAAAAGTTCTCGGGCAGCACACCGTCGGCGGGCGCGGGAATGAACGTCGCGTCCGGGGCGTTGGCAAGCTCGGGGGAATTGAAGTCGGGATGTCTGAGAGTTGTCACGCCTATAAATTTAGCGGTTTAGAGGAGCGCGACGGGATCCCTATCGAGCGTCACGCGCAGCTGCGCAGTGTTCGGAACCTCAAATCGCTCCATGAAGTACCGGCTCACCCGCGTCAGCTCCGCGGGATGCTCGGTCTTGAGCAGCACGTGCCATCGCCAGCGGTTCTTGATTCGCTCGATCGGGCATGGTGCTGGACCGACCACGGTCACCTCGTCGCCCGCGCGGGTCGTGATCAGCTCGCGCAGCCATTCACCGGCATGGATCGCAAGCTTGGCGGTCGAATCTTCAATCAGCCCACTGAACACAATGTTCGCGAGCCGCACGTTGGGTGGGTACGGGGGATCGACTCGCCCTTCCATCTCGTCGCGAACGAAAGACACGTAATCGTGCGACACGGCGTACCGAACCGCGTGATGCGCCGGAATCCGTGTCTGGATCAACACTCTTCCTCCCTTCTCTCCCCGCCCCGCTCGGCCCGACACCTGACTGAGAAGCTGAAAGCACCGTTCGGACGCCCGGAAATCCGGCAGATTGATTCCCACATCGGCGTCGACGACTCCGACAAGAGTGACATTTGGAAAATCGAGACCCTTGGCGATCATCTGCGTGCCAAGCAGGATGTCGACTTCGCCAGCCGCCACCCGATCGAGAATCCTGGTGTGCGCCCACTTTCCGCTGGTGGTGTCAACGTCCATCCGGGCAATCCGAGCGGCGGGAAATCTTTCGCACAGCAGTCTCTCCACCTGCTGCGTGCCGAGGCCGCGCTGCTTGAGGTTTCTGCCGCCGCAGCGAGCACAATCCGGCCTCGGATCTTCCTTGTGCAGGCAGTAGTGGCAGATGAGACGCTCGGGATTGCGGTGGTGAGTGAGCGTGATGCTGCAGTTAGGACAGGTGGCCACCGCTCCGCAGTCAATGCACTGGATGAACGACGAATAGCCGCGCCGATTGAGCAGCAGGATGCTCTGCTCACCGCGCTGCATGCACTCGACTATTGCGTCGTGGAGCGGCTCGCGTATGAC
>DASYVU010000015.1:0-5114 GCA_035936715.1 Gemmatimonadaceae bacterium | reverse complement strand
GGGCCTGCTCACCTACATCATGTGCGACAGCGTCGCCGCGACGATTGACGCCGTCATCGCTCACGGGGGCAAGCTCGTGCAACCGATTGGCGCGGATGCCCCGGAGATAACCGCCAGGTTCAGCGATCCGGCAGGAAACGTGGTCGGCCTCTACCAGGAACCCGGCCGCTGACCGGACTGGCACCCTTAGTTGTCTAGACTCTCTCTAATCCAGTTATGAGCGCATCCCTCCTTTACAGAATATCCTCGGGTCTCCTCGTGCTATTCGCACTTGGCCATACGATCGGTTTCCGCCAAGTGGATCCACGCTGGGGCGCGGACAATGTTGTAGGCGGCATGCGCAACGTCACTTTTCCCGTTCAGGGATTCAATCGCTCATACTGGGATTTCTTCAGCGGGTTCGGGCTCTTCGTCTCAGTGTTTCTGGTCTTCGCTGCAATTCTCGCGTGGCAACTCGGCTCGATGTCGCGTGAGCGTCTGTCTGAGATGCCAGGTGTGCGATGGTCGTTTGCCCTTTGCTTGGTATTCATCGCTGTTCTCTCTTGGAGATACTTCTTTGTCACACCGGGCGTGTTCTCGACGCTATTAGCGTTAGGACTCGTCGGAGCTGCGTGGCTTGGCGGGTGATATGATCCAAAGAGGCAAATACAGCCACATCAGTCGGATTGGGAAGGACTGGAAGACTTGGCGCGATCACTGGGCGGAGAATCGCAGTGACCGGTGAAGGCGATAAGGCACCGACATTCTCGCTGTCGGCCGACAACGGAACTGTCGTGACCCTCGATTCCCTTGCGGGGAAAAACGTTGTCCTCTTCTTCTATCCCAAGGACAACACGACTGGCTGCACGCAGGAAGCTTGCGATTTTCGCGACGCGTTTCCCCGGTTTGGGAAGATCGATGCCGTAGTCGTCGGAGTGAGCCCGGACAGTCTCGAGTCACACCGCAAATTCAAGTCAAAGTTCGACCTTCCCTATCTACTCCTGTCAGACGAGGGTCATCGGCTCGCCGACGAGTTCGGAGTCTGGAAAGCAAAATCCATGTATGGACGCAAGTACATGGGGATCGAGCGCACGACCGTGGTCATCGACCGCAATGGACGGATCGCGCGAATCTTTCCCAAGGTCAAGATTCCCGGACACGTTCAAGAAGTAGAGAGGGTCGTGCGCGAGCTGGGTGACGCAAAAAACAAAAAGAAGACTACCTGACCGGCACCGCCGCCTTTCTTCCGTCGTCTATCCCGAGCCCAAGCACAATCGTTGCGAACACGAGCGCGGCCGATGTAAAGAGAGGGACCGTCTTTCCGAAGTGATCGTAGGAAAACCCCGCCCATAGCGGGACGATCACTCGCGCTAGTCCGCCGAATGTCTGTTGTACCCCCATGTAGAGCCCGCGCTCCCTGCTCAAGATCACGCGTGACAACATCGAGGTCACGCACGGAAACGTGAATGCGGTGCCAAGTGGGATCAGCGCCACCGTGATCGCGAGCGTGAAATAGCCGCGCGCCAGGGGTAGCGTCGCCAAACCCGTAGCCAGGAGGGCGAGCCCGATGCGCGACAGCTGGGCCTCACCGTATCGCTCCACCATCCTCCCCAGAATCCCCGCGCGCGTCACGACTGAGATCACTCCGACATAGGTGTAGAAGATCCAAATGTTGTCCTTCCCGACCCCGAACCGGTCGGCGAGGAAAAGCGCAAGGATTCCCATCAGACCCGAGAAAGCGCCCATCGCGATCGCGTAAATCCAGATCAGGCGTGGTGCCGGCTCGCCGGGATGCGTGATGACGTGAGCGATGACTGTGCGGGATGCGCGCGGCTTCTTGTCGTGGGCCTCAGTCATGTCACGCGACTCGCGCAGGAACTTCCAGGCGAAGAAGATGTTCACCAGACACAAACTTGCCGCAGCGAGACCAGGCCCGCTGCGGCCTAATTTGAGCGCCACACCTCCGAGCGCGGGTCCGATCGCAACGCCGACGTTCGTCGCGGCTGAAAGCCAGCCCAACGCCTTGGCGCGATTCTCGGGCTCAACCGAATCCGCCACATACGCCTGAATTACGCCGACCGTTCCGCCACCGGCTCCCTGAACGATGCGCGACAGCAACAACAGCCAGATCGAAGTCGCGAACGCGAAAACCACGTAAGCGATACATGCGGCGGTGAGCCCAACGAGCAGAGCGGGTCGCCTGCCGTATCGATCCGAGAATCGCCCCCATAGTGGAGCGCTGAGCAGCTGCGCCGCGGTGAACGCGCCCATGAGAATGACGACGATGAGCGCGCTGCCGCCCATCTCTCGCGCGTAGAAGGGCATCAGCGGGATGATCATCAGCAATCCCACCATGTCCACAAAGTTCGTGATGATCAGCACGAACAACTTGCCGCTCGCGACCTTCGACACGCGTCCCGTCACCGCCGACGCTCTACCGCGTAAAGGCGATGCCACCTACTCCTCCACCTTGCCCAATGCGGCGGGCGGCACTGCTCGGCCGACAAGGCCGGCGAGGGCGATGATGGTGAGGACGTACGGTATCATCTCAATGAACTGCGATGGGATAGCATGATTACCCTGTAATTGTATCTGTAGCGTCTCGGCCGCGGCAAAGAGCAGACACGCCAGAGCGGCCCGAATTGGATCCCATCTTCCGAAAATAACCGCGGATATCGCGATGAACCCCCGGCCCGCAGTCATCTGATCCGTGAACTGGTGTTGATCAAGCGCGAGATAAACTCCACCCAGCGCCGCCAGAATTCCTGATATCGCCACCGCCACGTACCGCACGCCCTTTACGCTCACACCGACGCTCTCGGCTGCTTCCGGATGCTCGCCGACGGCTCGCACGCGCAGACCGAATGGCGTCTTGTAGATCATGAATGCCACGAGGGGCGCGATGCCGATCCCTAGCCATAGCAGCGGATTGTCGAATCCCGCTGCCTTGATGTTTCCACCAAACCCCGCGATGCGCGGTGAATTCGAGGAGCTGGCGAAGAACAGCTTCAGAAAGAATCGGGTAACACCGATCGCGAGCAGATTGATCGCAACGCCAGCCACAACCTGGTCAGCGCGATAACGGATGGTTGCGACGGCGTGAATGAGCGAAAAGATCAACCCGCCGAGTATCCCGCTCAGCACGCCGAGCCATGGGTTTCCCGAGTAACTGGTACCGAGCACGGCGGCGAACGCCCCGCTGAGCATGAACCCCTCGAGGGTTAGACTGACGATTCCCGCCCGCTCCGCCACGACTCCTCCGCTCGCCGCGAAAAGATACGGAACGGCTATCCGTATCATCTGCGTGAGAAATGAGACGGGATTCACGCGTCGCTCCGTCCGCGCGCACCGCGCAGGATTCGCCTGACTTCCGGCACCGCCATTGCAACCGCGAGAATCACCACGCCCTGGAGCACGTCCATCATCTGCTTCGGCACGAAGGCGTGGATCGCGAGGCCGCCCTGTGAAAGCGTCGCGAAGAAAAACGCGGCGACTAAAACGCCCAGCGGATGGTTTCTGCCAACGAGGGCCACCGCGATTCCCATAAACCCCGCGCCGCTCGCGAAACCATCTTCGTAATAGTGCTTGTAGCCGAGTACGTAGTTGATACCGCCGATTCCCGCGAGCACGCCCGAAAGCGTGAGCGCGCGCATCCAGACGCGGCCCACGCTGATACCCCCGTACTCCGCTGCTTCGGGCTGGAGCCCAACAGCGCGGAGGTCATATCCGGCGCGCGCGCGAAAGAGATAGAACCAGACGGCGAATGCGACTAGCACGGCGACAATCAGCGCCAGATTGGCGGCCGACCCGTGGAATCGCGGGTTGATGTCGGCGAGCCTTGGCAACACGCCGGCGTTGATCTCCGGAGTGTGGAGAGTCTCCGGCACGTGCAAATGCCCGGCGATAAACCAGTTGAGGAGCGCTAGCACGATGAAGTTGAGCATGATCGTGACGATGACTTCGTGCGCGCCGAACCTGGTCTTGAGATAGGCGGGAACCGATCCGACAACTCCCCCAGCGAGCCCGGCGGCGATCATGCAAATCGGGAGCGCGAGGATGAGCGGCGTGCCAACGGGGAGCGCGAGTCCAGTCAGGGCCGCGCCAAATCCTCCCGCCGCGAGCTGACTCTCTGCCCCGATATTGAACAGGCCGGCGCGCAGGCCCAACGAAACCGCCAAGCCGGTGAATGCAAGAGTCGTCGCCTTGTACAGAACCTGGCCGAACCCGTAAGCGTTGCCCCACGTTCCCTCGAGCAGCAGTCGGTACACCGCCGCCGGCGACTGGCCGTAGCTTAGAATCAGAAGATCGCCGCAGATGAGTGCCACGAGCAGCGCAACGACCGGAGGAATGAGAGCTTCCTCGGCGCGCTCCCGCCAAGGCGCGGCGGGAATGGTTGGCTGCGTACCTCCCGCCAGTGACGACGCGGTCACGCGGCGTTGCCTTTCTTCGTGCCGATCATGTACTCGCCGAGTACCTCTTCGCTCGCCTCAGAGGCGGGCATTACGACAGCGAATTTGCCGCGATACATCACTGCGACCCTGTCGGACAACGCGAGCACTTCGTTGAGTTCCGCGCTGACGAGAAGAATCGCCTTTCCCCGGGCGCGCGCATCCAGTAGCTGTTGGTGAATGAATTCAATTGCTCCGACATCCACGCCACGCGTCGGCTGCGACGCGAGCAGAGCAGAGAACTCGCGCCCCATCTCCCGCGCGACGATGACCTTCTGCTGGTTGCCGCCTGAAAGTGCGCGGGCGGCGAGAACGGGGTTGGGAGGCCTGATGTCGAAGGAGGCGACCTCGCGCATCGCGTTCTCCATCACCTGGGCACGGTCGACGATACCGTGCTTGGAGAAGTACTTCTGCACTCCGAGAATCAGGTTGTTGGCGACGGTGTACTCGAGAATCAGGCCTCGGCGGTGCCGGTCTTCTGGAATGTGTGAGAGGCCGGCATCGTGGCGCTGGGCGACAGTGCGACGAGTGATGTCGACACCGTCGATCAGAATGTCTCCAGCGAACACCGTCCTCAAACCGGCGAGCGTTTCAATGAGCTCGGTCTGACCGTTCCCCTCGACACCCGCGATTCCGAATATCTCTCCCGGGTTCACTCTGAAGCTGAGTCCGTCGATCACACGGATG
>DASYVU010000014.1:0-21629 GCA_035936715.1 Gemmatimonadaceae bacterium | reverse complement strand
GGCCGAAACCCAGCACCGCATTGAGGATGTAGGAAGATCGCTGCGCCGGATGATGACGTTCGTGAACGCCAAGGAAATCCTCCCCGGCGCGGCGAGCGCATGACACCAGTACCCGTAGGAAGCGACGTCGCCGACGACGGTCGCATCCGGATCTTCGACACCACCCTTCGGGACGGTGAGCAGGCACCCGGATGCACGATGACGCTCGACGAGAAGCTCGCCGTGGCGCACCAGCTCGCGCGGTTGCGTGTGGATGTTGTCGAGGCGGGATATCCTGCAGCGTCGGACGGAGAGTGGGCCGCGGTGCGCCAGATTGCGCTCGAGGTCGGCGGCGCTGGTGGTCCCGCAATCTGCGGCCTGGCGCGCGCCAACGAGCACGACATCGACCGCTGCTGGACGGCGGTGGAACCCGCGGCCGACGCTCGCATACACATCTTTCTCGCCACTTCCGACGTGCACATGAAGCACAAACTGGGTAAGACTCGCGCGGAGGTAGTTGCGACAGCTGCCGCGGCGGTCTCCCACGCTCGGTCGCTTGGAGCAGACGTCGAGTTCTCCGCGGAGGACTCCGCCAGGTCGGATCCTCTTTTTCTATACGAGGTTCTTGGCACGGCGCTCGAGTGCGGAGCGACGACGCTCAACGTGCCGGATACCGTCGGCTACTCGACCCCGGACGAGTACGGCGCGCTGGTGGCGGGGGTTCGCGCGAACGTCCCCGGCATCGAGCGCGCGACGGTATCAGTGCATTGCCACGACGATCTCGGCCTGGCGGTGGCGAATTCACTCGCGGGCGTGCGCGCCGGAGCGCGGCAGGCTGAGTGCACCATCAACGGCATCGGGGAGCGCGCCGGTAACGCGGCGCTGGAGGAGTTCGTGATGGCGCTCCACACCCGCCGCCAGTTCTTCGGACTTCATACGAACATCGAAACGCGCGAGATCGCTCATACGTCGCGTCTCGTCTCGAAGTGCACCGGCATCGGCGTGCCCCCCAACAAGGCGATCGTCGGCGCCAACGCGTTCGCGCACGAGGCGGGGATCCACCAGGACGGCGTGCTCAAAAATCCTCTTACCTACGAGATAATGAGCGCCGAGACGGTGGGGTGGGATGGGATCGGGCTGGTACTCGGCAAGCATTCCGGGCGCCACGCCTTGCGCGCAAAGACAGAAGCGCTCGGCTACGAGCTTACGGAGGACGAGCTGAGCCTGGTGTTCGCGCGGTTCAAGGACCTTGCCGATAGGAAGAAACAGCTCGATGAGCGGGACATCCACGAGCTGCTCTCCCAGGACCGCGAGTATGAAAGCTCCCGACTTGCGCGCTGAAGACAGAGCAACTGCGGTACGAGTGACGCTTACGGCGTGAGAGCGACACTTAGAGTCTTATCGCATCGCTGGCATCCACACTTCCGACGCTTCGATGAAATCCGTGGCGGAAGCGACCCTTAGGCTGCTCCCGAATGCAGATCGAAGAACGATGCATAGCGTCCGCGCCGCCGCATGAGCTCGAGGTGTGTTCCTTCCTCAAGAATCCTCCCCCCATCGAGTACGATGATGCGGTCGGCAAAGCGGAGCGTTGTAAGGCGGTGCGCTATGGTGATGGTGGTGCGACCCTCCGCCGCGTGCTCCAGCGCATCGACCACCAGTCGCTCCGATGCCGCGTCGAGACCGCTCGTCGGCTCGTCGAGTATGAGGATCGGGGCATCGCGCAGGATGGCGCGCGCGATGGCAATGCGCTGCTTCTGACCTCCGGACAAAGTCGTCCCTCGCTCCGATACGGGCATTTCGTAGCCGAGGGGAAGGCGATCGATGAATTCGTCGGCGTTGGCGGTCCGCGCGGCGGCGATTATCTCGTACATCGTCGCCTCGGGCTTGCCGAAGGCGATGTTGTCGCGAATGGTGCCGCTGAAGAGGAGCGCGTCCTGGAGCACCATGCTGACCTGGTCGCGCAGTGACTGCACCGTGAACGTCCGGAGATCTTTTCCGTCCATCAGCACGGCTCCGGCGGTCGGGTCGTAGAGACGTGGAATAAGGCTTGCCAGCGTGCTCTTCCCCGCGCCCGTCGCGCCAACGATCGCCAAGCGCTCGCCGGGCGCGATGCTCAGCCGGATCCGCGACAGCACCTCGCGCGACGGATCGTAGGCGAAGGAGACGTCCCGGAATTCGATCTGGCCGCTGAGCCTCCGTACCGGTCTGGCGCCCGCACGGTCGGTGACGTCGTACGCGAGCTCCATCACCTCGCCGATGCGTTCGATCCCGATGGTGGCGCGATTGAGGGAATACCAGAGCCGCGACAGCGCCTTGATTGGCGCGTACAGATTGGTCACGTACGCGAAGAACACCACCACGTCACCCGTCGTCAGCTCACCCGCGAGCACGCGCGTCGCGCCGAACCACATCACGATTGCCAGGCCAGCGGCCGCGAACACATCGACGAGCGGTGCCACGGCCGCCTGGTAGCGGACGCTCTCCAGATATGCGTTCAGACTGCCCATGTTCTGCGTGTGGAAACGCTCCGACTGCTGCTCCTCCTGGGCGAGACCCTGAACGATGCGGATCGAGGAGAGTGTCTCCTGCGCCACTGATGCAAGGAGACCCTCGCTCGTGCGTGCCGTGCGCGCAGCCGCCTTGACCCGGCTCGTGTAGCGGAATACCGACCAGAAGAGAAACGGCGCGACAGAAAGGGCGGCCAGGGCGAACTGCCAGTTCAGCCAGAACATCATCGCCAGCATGCCGGCGAGCAGCGACGCGTTGGTGAAGAAAAGAATCGAGCCGCCGCTCACGACGTCGCGAATCGCCTGCACGTCGGACGTCAGGCGGGTGATGAGATCGCCCGTCCGCTGCCGGTCGTGGAAGCGCAGCGAGAGGCGCTGCATGTGGGCGAAAAGATCGCGGCGCAGAGCGAACACGAATCGCTGGCCGACATCACCAAGGAGCCGTGTGTAGGTATAGGTGAGCGCGCCGGTTCCGATGGCGATGAGCAGCGTCGCCGCGCACGCCGCGTACAGAATGGCCATGGGCGACGCATGCATTGCATTCACCCATTGGCCGATGAACGGCACTCGGGTGGGGTGATGGGACAGAACGCGGTCGATGACGATCTTGAGCGGCCACGGCCGAAGCACCGTGAGCGCCGAGTCGAGCATCATCGCCATCGTCGCAGCGACCAGCGAAAGCCTGAACGGCTTGAGAAGAGGCAGCACGAGCCGCATCAACTGCCGCGTGACTCCGCTCGTTCGCGTCGCCGGGTTGGTGCGCGCGTTGTCAGCCATTCGTTCCCGTCCGGACTGGCGCTTCGCTCGTGCTCGACCGCGGCAGCACCAACGAGCCATGGTAATCGCTGATCCGCAAAAGCTCCCCAGCCGACCCCGATGACTGGGCCAGACGCAACAGTATGCGTCGAGCGGACATTCCGCGCAGAAGCTTGGGCTGATAGTTCACGCGGGGATCGCGATTCTTGACGTAGAGCGGGTAGATCGTCGCCGTCGTCGCGTGATTGTCGAAGCGAATGCCGATCAGGCAACCTTCAGCGTGGCTGTTCCCCGAGCCGAAAGCGAGGTTACCGACGCTGTAGAAGATCGGTCGCCCTCGATGGATCTCGAACGGCTGCAGCACGTGCGGATGATGCCCGATTACCACGTCAGCGCCGCAATCGATCGCAAAGCGCGCCTTGGCGCGGTCTTCCGCGGACGGATTGCGATCGTACGGGATGCCCCAGTGGAACGTCACGACGATTCGGTCCGCGCGGGCCCGCAGCGTTCGGATGTCCTCTTCGAGAGCTTCCGGCGGATCCATCGCGCTGCCGGGCAGCGAGCTCGTCGCCGCGCATCGACGGTTCCAGTAATAGGCGAGGATGCCGACACGTCGCCCGTACGCATCGATGATCGCCGGCGCGTGGGCGGCGCTCTGATCCGCGCCGGCGCCCACCGCCGAAACACCAACCCGCCGAAGGGTCTCCAGAGTCTCGGTCACGCCATCGCGATCGCAGTCGACCAGGTGATTATTGGCAAGTGTGACGACATTGACTCCCGCACGCGGGAGCGCGGAAGCCAACCCCGGGTTGACGCGATAGGAGAACTGTCTTTCGACGCGTCGGGCCCCGGCGGCAAACGGTCCCTCCAGATTTGCCATCACGATCGGTGACAGCGCCAGCAGCGGCTGAACCGCGGCCAGTGGATAGTCGATCCCCAATTCTTCGACCGCCTTCCTGCCTCTGCCGCCCAGCATGACATCTCCGCCGCCGAGGAAGGAGAGTCTGGGATCGTCATCACCAGCCAGGAGCTGGCGGAGCGCGTCAGTGGAAAGGATGTCGTCGCTGCCGGGAATGTCGTCGGCAGAGACGCGGCGCACCAGACGCTCGAATCCACCGTCGAGCGCCGACCGAGCGATAGCATCGTCATCACTCGTTGGATGCGCCGCGAGCGTGCGGGAAGGGGCGGACCAATCGATGGTCTCGGGATTGATCCCCCGGGCAGCGAAGACACCGAGCAGTGTGTCCGTGTGCGCGCCAGAGAAGAGATCGTCCGCGGCGCGACGAAGCGCAGCAAGACCGGCTCCGAATGATTTGCGTGCCTGACGAACCTCGCGGGCACGCGAGCTTCTCCCTGTCGCACCCAGGCCGCCGATCAGGATCAGTGCGTGCACGACGATCAGATCAGCGCGACGCGCCCCATCCGGTACAGTGTCGCGAAGGTGAGATCGGAAATCCCAGAGCGCGGCACCCCAGATGGTGCCGTTGAAATGCGGATCTGCCCCTGGCCCATCGTCGAAGTCGTCCATCGTCATTCGCGAAGAGAGGCTCCGCGAATGACGCTCGTTGTCGTCGTGACGGCGATGGCACGCCCAGATGTGTGGCGTGTCGAGCATCACCGCGGTCCAGTAGTCGCAGGTGCCTTCATCCATCGCCGTCTTCCGATTGTCCTGCTTCAGCGGATCCCGAACCGCATTGGCCCGGAAGTCCGCCGTGTGTCGTGTCAGGTGGTGAGCGTACTCGTGGTAGATGATGCCCGGATTGTGCGAAGCGTTGGCCCGGTATCGCGTGCCGGAAGCCTCCACCAGTGCGCCGTGGTGGAGGAGCTTGCGGCCCGGCCCCAGGTGAATCTCACCATCAACGGAAATCGAACCGCGTTCGGCGATATCGTACTTGCGGCTCGGGAGGCGATAGTGACCGCCCTGAAACGGGTGCCACCGGTCCTGTAGCCACCGACCGTCGCGCACGCCATCGGCTTCCGTCGCCGCATGGTGCGCGTTCACTTTGGCGATGACGCGCGGAAGCGAAGACCGCCCGAGCTCGCGAATGAGAGCGTCCAGATGGCTGGCGATGCGATCGACGTGATAATATGTGTTCACTTCGCCAAAGCGCGCGGCCTCGATGTACCGCGCGCGCCTCTTGGTCGGCGGAACAGCGCATTTGTCGACCCGCCCGCCTCCGCGGCTCGGCCCGAACAGGAACGCGCCCTCGGGGCTCGCCTGAGCGTCGCCGAGCGTGAGCGCCGCTATCGAGCCATCCACCTGCCGCGAGTTGAGGGCGCCAGCGTTGTGCACTTCGACAAATGTCCCGCAGAGCCTCGCCTCAGGCGTGCCCGCGGAAAACAGTCGTGGCAGCGAAACGACATCGAGACCGAGTTTTCCGCCCAATGTCGCACGAGCATCGGGGATCCAGAGGTAGATGCGTCCGTCGCTGACCCTGGTGGAGTCCGAGCCGCCGGTGTGCACCCTTAGCACCTGACTCTCCTCGTCATCCGACTACGAGCTTCACCTCGCCCGTGAGCCGTCGCCTCGCTGTCAGCAGCTGCGGATTCAACGCTCCTGTCTCGATATCGGTGGCAGGCACGCAGGCGATGCCCGTCGCGGCTTCTACCTCCTGCCTCACCAGAGGGCTGCGCGACGCATTGCCCGTAATGGCAACAGGAGTGATACCCCATGACCTGAGGATCGAGACCGCTCCAGCCGCGCCGGGGGCGTCGTTGGCGGCGAGAAGCCAGCCGTTAACGCTTCCGGTGAAGCGGGGATTCGTCAACAGGGCCGTGGTTTCCTGCTGCACGAGTCCGTCGGCGATCTCGATCACGATGCAATCGGCGCTTTGAGCAGTCGCCTGCGACACCAGCACGCCATAGATGCGCATCAGCTGGTCGATGGAGCACAGATAGGTCGACGGATGGCCGGCATCGATGAAATCCAGCGCCGGAGTCGCGCCCGCGTCCAGCATGCTGTACGTGTCTCTGCCCGAGGCGGTTCCGGTGAGCTTGATCGCTGCTACGCGCTGTCCTTGCCGGCGCAAGCCCAGGATGGCGCTGCGAACCGTATATGTCTTGCCTGCGTCCATCGACGTTCCGCAGACCCCAATCACTCTCGGCGCCACCTGACGCGGCGAGAGAGCGGGGGACAAGGCATGGTCGGAGACCCTCACCGGCCTGCCTTCAGCGTCACCGATCGCTCCGAGGATCCGCAGCTTGCTCGGCTCAGAGACGCTATCGTGCCTGGTCTCGACCAGTCCGCACAGTCCTCCCATCGACAGCAGGTCGCACCGGTCCCCGTCGGAGCGCGCGTACGCCTCGAACTGCAGCGTCGCGTAACGGTTTCCGAAAGCGACGACGACGAGATCTCCCTCGTGTAGCGTGCAGCGCCGACCTTCAACGAGCTCGAGGGTCGTGTTCTTGCCGATCTTCTCGACGCGCGCCAGCACCACGTCACCTGACGCAGGGTCGGCGGGAATCCCCAGCTGGATGTGCAGCGCCGCGCGCGGCACCAGACGCGCAACGTAGGAGACCTTCATGCGCGACTTGGTTTCGTCAGAAAGCACGATCGTCATTCAGCCGTACCGGTGTGGGATGTGCCGGCCGCGCAACCCGGAAGCCGGGGATGCGCGGACGGCGACTGAGTCTTAAAGCTGCTTTGACCAGGAAAGGTAGAACCCCCTCTGCGTATAGTCTGTGATGTCGTCGATTGTCGCGGTCGAACGCAGGGTATTCGTGAGCTTCTGGATTTCGCCGTTCCCGCCCACGTGGACGGACATTCGTGGCGAGAGTCGATACGCCACATCAAGACCGAATCGATCGCGCCTGTCGTGCCGTGTGTTGTTGTACACGTCGTAAGGTTGCTTTGATTCGAAGTTCCGCAAACGGAGGCCGTACGAAAGTGTAGTCTCTACCACATCGCTCGGACGGGCACGGAATCTCGCAGCCATATCCTGTTCAATGCGGGAGAAATCGACCGTTTGTACGGAGCGAACGCGCAGGTCGGTCGTGGTGCCGTTGCCATTGAAGTCCTGATTGAAATCGGGCTCGTTCAGTAGCAGCACCGAACTACCGGGCGTGGAGCGCAGCGATGAGCGGTGATACGCTCCTTCCAGTCCGACGCTCCGAGTGAAATCAAGTGCGCCAATGACGCCGGCAAACGGGCCGCGATATCCTCTGGTCAGGAATGGCTGCTGGTAGGTGCGTGTCTTGTGTCCAGCATCTATTGTCAGTTGGAACCCGAACGGGTGTTCGTCCGTCGCCTTTACCAGGCGCTGGCGGAACTCTCCCGCGAACTCCTGGTCGGAGTATGTGCCGGCCTTGTAGACGCGCTCGGAGGTCTGAATCGTTCCGTCGCCATTTAGATCAACGGCGTCGGCCAAGTAATTCCGAAAGAAATACGTGGGCTGTAGCTCGGCGCGCGCGCCAAGGTGACTGCCGTGACCAAGCGCCTGACCGACTCTCATTGCGTATACCATGTTTCTACGCCCGGCGTTTCGCTGGTAGTAGTCGTAACGCGCATCGGCGCCAAAGTTCAGCTTTCGGCCGAGTATCCCGGGGCCTTCTGCGCTCAGCGTGCCGCGCATGCTCGTGATGTAGTCGCTCGCGTCGGCCATGTTGGTGTAACGTCCGCTGGCAATGTTCGACGCCGAAGGAGCCGACACTCCCGCCTTCCGCGCATCGGAAAGCAAATAGGGATTGTCGTCGAATGTCTCGACGATCCTGAGTCCAGGAGTTAGGTGCCAACCTTCCTGTTCAGCGGACGGATTGGACGCGTGCGCCCGATGACTGTCCTGCGCATAAAGCGCGGGGGACCAGAGGGCGATCGAGATGACCGGCAGCATCCGGCGGATGAAGCCGGGGGCGATTCCTGACATATGGGCTTGGGGACGTGGAGGGAAAACTGAAGCGCTCTTGGGGTTCAAGAATAGACTCCTGCGGAAGAGCTTCGTCACACCCAGGAGGGTCTCCTTTTCGCCCCGCCAAGGGCCGAACCCGCGTAGCTTGAGGACCGCCCAGCCCGTGTGGTCTAATAGCCCCCGGGAGGTGGTCTTCAGTTGCCTTTTCGGATCTTTCCTTACCGAAAAGCCATTCCCACGGAGTCGAGAATGAACGCGTACCGGAACGCTTCCTCACGAAGCGAGTCGTATCGCCCCGAAGAACCCCCATGCCCACCAGCCATGTTGACCTTGAGCAACAGCGGATTCGAATCAGTCTTCATCGCGCGAAGCTTGGCCACCCACTTGGCCGGCTCCCAGTATCCAACCTGCGAATCATTCAACGATGTAGTGACAAGGAGCCATGGATAAGCCTTCCGCTCAACGTTGTCGTAGGGCGAGTACGATCTCATGTACGTGTACTGATCGGCGATGTGTGGATCGCCCCACTGCTGCCACTCCTGCGCGGTGAGCGGAATCGACGCATCCATCATAGTGTTGATGACGTCGACGAACGGCACGTCGGCGACGACCGCGCGGAACAGATCGGGCCGCATGTTGGTGACCGCGCCCATGAGCAGGCCACCGGCGCTCAACCCGTTCGCGACAAGCTTGCCCTTGCTAGTGAACTTCTGGTCCACCAGATACTGGGCAACATCGATATAATCGTTGAACGTATTCTTTTTCTTCATCATCTTTCCTTCGTCGTACCACGCTCGGCCCATCTCCTGCCCGCCGCGGATGTGCGCGATCGCGTAGCCGAAGCCGCGGTCGACGAGACTCAGTACGTTCGAGTCGAAGCTCGGCTCGGTCGTGTACCCGTACGATCCGTAGGCGTAGAGTAGGAGCGGCGCAGCTCCATTTTGGCGCCATCCTTTGCGCACTATCATGGAGACTGGTACGTGCGCCCCATCGCGCGCCGTCACCATGAAGCGCTTCACCTCGTAGCGCGATGGATCATACGTGGGCACTTCAACCCGCTTCTTGAGCACGCGCTCTCTCGTCGCCATGTCGTAGTCGAACGTCGACGACGGCGTGACGAGTGATGCGTACACGAACCTAAGATTCCGGGTATCGAACTCGGCGTTCTGCCTCGGCGTCACGGCGTACGCCGCTTCGGGGAACGTGATGTAGTGGACGGCGTTGGTCTTGAGATCGATGACGCGGAGCCGCTGCAGCCCGCCCGATCTCTCAACGACGACGAGATCGTTTTTGAACGGCACGAGGTACTCGACGAAAACCGAGTCCGCAGCCGGGATCATGTCGAGCCAATTCCCGCCCCACACCTGGTCGGTGGGAATTCGCTGCACTCTGAAATTCCGAGCCTGATAGTTGGTGGTCATCAGGAACGCGCCGTCGATGTCGTCGATCTGGTATTCGACGTTCGGGCTCCGCGCGACGATGATCTGTGGCATGACGGTTGGGTTCGCCGTCGGAATCAGGCGCCACTCGGAAGACGTGTATCCGTCGTCGGAGATGTAGATGTACTTCCCGCTCCGCGAGCGGGCGACACCCGGCTCGTTGAGGACGTTGTCTTCCTGGAACACCTTCATGTCGCTCGATCTCGGCGTCCCCAGCACATGCCGCCACACCGCATTCGCACGTCGCGCCGAGTCGGCGGTCTGGTAGAAGAGGATGGAGTCGTTGGCCCAGGCGACTGAGGGAACTACGGAGGAGATTGAATCGCCGAGGACGGTACCACTGCGAAGCTCTTTGACGTAAAGAGTGTAGACGCGGAGAGCGGTAGTGTCGTGGAGGTAGGCGAGTCGCGATCCACCGGGGCTCACCTGAAGGGAGCTTACCCCATTGAACTTCTTTCCAGCGCCGATGACGTTCTCATCGAGAATGGTTTCCTCGGGAGCGGTGAGCGAGCCTTTTTTGCGAAGATGGATCGGGTAGCTCTTCCCCTTCTCGGTGCGGTTGTAGTACCAGTAGCCGTGGTCGAGGTAGGGAACAGAGAGGTCGGTCTCTTTGATGCGGCCGAGCATCTCGTCGTAGAGCTTTCGCTGGAGCGCCTCGGTGTGCTTCATCCGCTCGGCGGTGTATGCATTCTCCGCCTCGAGGTAGGATTTGACCTGGGGGTCGGACTTGTTGCGGATCCAGAAGTAGTTGTCGGTGCGGACTTCGCCGTGGATCGTGTCGATCCTGGGGATGATTCTGGCGGTGGGCGGGGCGACGCCCTGAGCGGCGAGGCGTGTCGCTGAGCTCGAGCCCATTACTATAGATATGGCGACGACTGTTTGAGCGAGGATGCGGCGCGGACGCATTGGCACCTCTTTACGCGGGCAGAAGGTGGGACTCGGCCCTGCTGTTTTATCCCCGAGGCTCGTTTGGTGTCAAGCTGTGGATTGAAGCGCCGGCGCCGGCGATTTTTTCACGTTGTCCAATTAAGCCTCTTGGGGTTTGCTTGCGCGCGGAAGAGAAAGGGTAAAGCGAGTCCCTTTCCCTTCGGTGCTCTCGACGGTGAGATCGCCGTGCATTGCCCGGGCAAGGTCGCGGCTAATCGACAATCCCAGCCCAATGCCGCCTTCCCGATCGGAGAGACCTTCCTTCAACTGGACGAATGGCTCGAAGATGGTTTCCAGTTTTTCCGGGGCAATGCCTAACCCGGTGTCACTTATGCTTAAGGTCACGGTGTCATCCACCGCGGCAGACTCGGCGCTGATGTGCCCGCCCGTCGGCGTAAACTTGATAGCGTTTGAAAGCAGGTTAACCAGAATCTGAGTCACCTTTTCCGGATCCGCGCGTGCAACGACGGTCGAGTCGCCCGACATCCCGTCGAAAACCAGCCCCTGCTGCGCAATGAGTGGCTCGATCAGCTCGACGGCGTGCCTGAGCGCGTCACAGCCGTTGATGTCGCTCACAGCGTAAGACACACTGCCGCTTCCCGCTCGAGCGAAGTTGAGGATTTCGGTGATGATGGCGGCTAGGTGCTGCTGATTGGTTCTCACGCGCGCGAGGTCAGCGCGCTGGGTCTCGGTCACCGGCCCCCGCAGCCCCATGTCGAGGAGGTCGATGTAGCCGCCTATCGCATTGAGTGGGGTGCGCAGCTCGTGGCTCATCGCGCGGAGGAACGCTGTCTTCGCCATGTTCGCAGTCTCTGCATCGTCGGCCAAACCCCGCTCGCGCAGCGCACTGAGGAGCATCTGCTCGGCGACCTGCCGCTGAAGATCTAGCACATCGTCCGACGGGTTTGACTCGCGAATCTGGATACCGAGCGCCTCGGCCCGCCCGTCGTCGGTGATCACGGGCCACACACTCCATTGCCAACCGCTCGCTCTCTCGGTTGACGCGTCGATGAGCTCATCCAATAGCTCGACGCCATCGCGAAATGCTCGATCGAGAAATGCGCTCAGCGCTGCGCCTTCAGTCGCGGTGAACACGGTGGCGATTGGTACTCCGGGCACCTCAGCGTTGGCGATGCCGGCCAGGCGGCAGAAGGCGGAATTGGTGTAAACGAGCGTGCGCTCCGCCCCACGTGTAATGGCGAACGGCAACGGAGAGCGCCGCATCGCTTCTTGGACTGAAAACCTGATCGCACGCGCGGCGGGTGGCCGCTTCTTGGATTTCATTACGCGACCGGTTCTCCGCAGAGGTGACTTTGATCCAGGAAATCTTTGCTACCAAGCGTGGTACCAACGATTTCAGGTGCTGGACGAGATCCCCTTGCTGTGCGACGGAGAGCTTTAGTCGGCGGAAATTGTTGTAGGGCGTAACGACATCGTCGAGAGGGGCGGCGTCCTGCCCGGTCTCCGACGCTGTATACAATTACACCGAGGTATGGTCGGTGTTCCACGGCTACTCCCCTTCATCTCCCTCATTGCCGTACGTCTGGCGCCCGGATAGACTCTAAACAGAGCCATACCGGTCCGAGGACAGTGTTTCCACAGGCGGTATCGAGTTGATCGAGCGGCGGGTGATCGCGGTAGGCGGGACGGTTCAGGGAGTGGGGTTCAGGCCCTACGTCCACCGGCTTGCTACGGCCCGCAACCTTTCCGGGTTCGTCCGAAACGATACGGCAGGTCTTACCATAGATGTACAGGGCGAGCCGCACGTCCTCGAAGATTTCCTCTCTGCGCTGATAAGAAACCCACCGCCGACAGCGGTGATTCAGAGGGTGAAGACGTCGAGGGAGCCGCTGCGATCCTATCGTGGCTTTGAGATAGCGAGAAGCGCTGACCCTCCGGTTTCAACGCCGACGAACATCTCTCCCGATGTCGCCGTCTGCGACGAATGCCTGACAGAGATGTCGGATCCGGGCAACAGACGCTATCGATACCCGTTCATCAACTGCACCAACTGCGGCCCAAGGGTCACCATCATCGATGGAGCTCCTTACGATCGCGCGCGCACCACGATGCGGACGTTCGAGATGTGTGCCGCCTGCAGGCACGAGTACGAGGACAAGGCAGACCGCAGGTTCCACGCGCAGCCAATTGCGTGTTCCGCGTGCGGCCCGACGGTGAGATTGGTCGAGGCGACCGGCAGTGTGCGCGATTCCCACGGGCACCCGATAACCGCGGCGGCCCGTGCGATCAGCGAGGGGGCGATCGTCGCGATCAAGGGACTCGGTGGGTACCATCTATCCTGCACGACATCTCATCGCGAGACCGTAGACAGGCTGCGCTCGCGAAAGGCGCGCGAGGCGAAACCGTTTGCGGTCATGGCGCGCGACCCCGAGGCCGCGCGCGCGTGGTGCACTGTGACCGCGCAGGAGGAAGCGCTGCTGCTGTCTCGCCGGAGACCCATCGTTCTGCTGGAAAAGCGAGCGGATATCCACGACCAGCCGCGTTCGGTGATGCAGGCGCTGGCACCCGGCAATCCGTGTCTTGGCGTAATGCTTCCTTACACGCCTCTCCACCATCTGCTGCTCGCCGAGTGCGACGGCCCGCTGGTGATGACGAGCGGGAATATCAGCGACGAGCCGATCGCCTTCGAAGACGCCGACGCCTTCGACCGACTCGGTGGTATCGCGGATCTCTTTCTCACCCACGACCGGCCCATCGCCGAGCGCTGCGACGACTCCGTGATGCGTATCGTGGCGGACAAACCGACGATGCTTCGGCGATCGCGCGGATTCGTGCCTTCTCCGATCCACGTCGCTACGGCGTTTCCAGCGCAGGTGCTGGCAGTGGGCGGACAGCTCAAGAACACGTTCTGCTGCGCGCGGGACGATTCAGCCTTCCTCTCGCAGCACATCGGCGACCTCGACCACCCCGCGGCGAGGCTATCACTCGCGACTAGCATCGCTCGATTCTCGAGCCTGGTGGGCGTAAACCCGGAAGTCGTGGCGCACGACCTCCACCCGCAGTACGCCTCTACGGAATTCGCACTGGCTGTCGACGGCGTGGAGAGAATAGGAGTGCAGCACCATCACGCGCATATCGCCTCGTGCATGGCCGAGCACGGGGTCACCGAGCCGGTGATCGGTGTCGCTTTCGACGGAACTGGTTACGGAACCGACGGCGCAATCTGGGGCGGTGAATTTCTGGTGGTCGATCAGGGAGGATTCAATCGAGCGGCGCATTTGAGTTATGTGCCAATGCCCGGCGGAGAGGGGGCGATCCGGAGGCCACTTCGCATGGCGCTGTCCCACCTCGTATCTGCGTACGGCGACGACGCGCCCTCGCTGCCTCTCGAGCTGTTCGACCGAGCAGGCAGGAATGAGGTTGCCCTGATCGAGCAGATCGTCGCCAAAGGTCTCGCATCGCCGCCGACGTCGAGCATGGGCCGCCTGTTCGACGCCGTCTCGGCGCTGCTCGGCGTCCGCGATGATGCGCAGTTCGAGGGGCAGGCAGCGATGGAGCTGGAGGCAATGGCGGATCCCGGCGCGAGCAGGCTGTACGAGTTCGGATTGAGCGGTGCGATGCCTTTGCAGATCGATCCCGCGCCATTGGTCAGGTGCATCGTGGAGGACATTCTGGCGGGTGTAGATCGGCGCTCGATCTCGGGAGCGTTCCACAAGTCCGTCGCGAATATGATCGTCAGAGTCGCGGAGCTTCTGAGGAACGCTACCGGAATCAGGAAAATCGCGCTCAGTGGTGGGGTGTTCCAGAACGTTTTTCTGACGACAACGACCACGGAGGCTCTCGCGCGCACGGGCTTCGAGGTTTACACTCAGCAGCTGGTGCCGTGCAACGACGGCGGGCTCTCACTCGGGCAGGCGTACGTTGTCGCCCTGGGCAACCGCAGCATTTCGAAACGGGCAACGATGGTGGAACAATGTGTCTAGGAATACCGGGACGGATCGTGGAGTTCGTCGATCCGGGTCATCAGATCGCGAAGGCGGAAGTCTCAGGCGTCCGGCGCAACATCAATGTCGGGCTCGTTCTGCCCGACGGTCTCGATATTGGTGACTGGGTTCTGATCCACGTCGGCTTCGCGCTCAGCAAGATCGACGAGGATGAAGCAAAGCGCACGATCGATTACCTGACGCAGCTCGGAGACCTTTACGTCGACGAAGTGCAGCAGATCGTCGAGAGCAGGATCGAATGACCGGAACAATGGTGAGCGAGGTGTCCGCGGCAGAAACCGTTGCCCGCCGGTTCGACGCGAGCATCGAAGCCACGACCCGGTTTTTCGAGCAGAATGTCGACTGGATCTCCGCGACGTCACTGGAGATGGCGCGGAGATTCGAGCAGGGCGGCAGGCTGATCGTGTTCGGAAGCGGCGCTGCCGCGACTGATGCGCAGCACGTCTCGGTGGAGTTCATACATCCGGTGATCGTGGGGAAGCGCGCGCTGCCGGCAATCGCGCTCACCAGCGACGTGGCGAGTGTTACGGCGAGCAGCGTAGGCGGCGGCTTTCGCGCGATGATCTCAGCCCTTGCTCGCGAGGAAGACATCGCCCTCGGGATTCTCGGCGACGTCGATGACCAAACGGTGACCGAAGCGCTGTCCCTGGCTAGAAATAAAAAGCTGCTCACGATCTCCATCGGACCGGAGAAGGGAGCACCAGGCGAAAATCCTGAACAGCACCAGTATCGAGTGCCCTCAAATGACCCGCTGGTGGCGCAGGAAGTGAGCGAGACCTTCTACCACGTGCTGTGGGAGCTCGTACACCTTTTTCTCGAGCACCGCCCAGCGGGCTCAGCGAGCTCCGCGCCTTGAGCGTTGATCCGGCCCGCCTCGACATCTGCGTCCCCAATTCGGACGGATCGTGCTCGATCTGTGGCGATGAGGCGAGCCCCGCTGTGATCGAGAGCATCGACAAAGCGGCAGGCACCGCCCAGGTGCTCGGCAGCGCCGGAGCGAGCAGCACCGTCGCGCTCGATTTACTGGACGGCGCGAGCGTGGGCGACACGATAATGGTTCACCTCGGCTTCGCGATCGAGCGCATCGCACAAGGAAGCGCCGGGACGATGGTTGGTGCCCGCGATCATGATTCGGAGATCCGATGAACGGCCCCGATCGCGATTTCAACCGGGAGCTGTATCCCTTTCTGTACGCTTCGGACGCTCAGACTCGAGCCACGCTCGACGAAGTCTTTTCCCAGGCCAGAGCCTCGACTCTCAATAAATGCGCAGACGTCGTGGCGCTTCGCCGTCAGCTGCGCGATGAATACTGCGACCGGATCGCGGGAGCTGGCGCGGCTATGGCAGACCGATTTCTCGCGGGAGGGAAGCTCCTCGCTTTCGGAAACGGCGGAAGCGCTACCGACGCCGCCGATGCCGCGGTCGATTGTCTGCGGCCGCCGACGAGCGACTGGCGCTCGCTTCCCGCCATCGCTCTCAGCAGCGACGTCGGCGTCGTCACCGGTGTGGGCAATGATGTCGGCTTCGAGCACGCCTTCTCGCGCCAGGTCATCGCCCTCGGCGACCCTCAGGACATCGCGATTGGCTTTACGACGAGCGGCAGCTCTCCCAACGTGATCGCAGCGCTTTCCGAAGCGCGGAAGCGGGGAATGCTCTGCATAGCGCTCGTCGGCTACGACGGAGGCCAGCTCGGAAAATCGGGACTGGCGGACTATTGTTTTGTGGCGCGCCTCGACTACGTGCCGCGCATCCAGGAAGGCCACGCCACCGTCTGGCACTCGCTGCTGGACGTCGCGCAGACATCGCTGAGCAGGAGGGCCGCATGACGATGCAGTTCGTCGATGAGTTTCGCGACCCGACGTCAATAAGGCATCTGGCCGACGAGATCGCGCGCCGTTCAGCGGGAAAGACGTTCAAGTTCATGGAAGTGTGCGGTGGTCATACACACTCCATATACAAGCACGGTCTGCAGGACCTCCTTCCGCAAAACGTGGAGCTGGTTCACGGGCCCGGCTGCCCAGTGTGCGTCATTCCAATGGGCCGGATTGATGACGCAATGGCTATCGCCAGAAATCCGGGCGTCATCTTCGCCACCTTCGGCGACATGATGCGCGTGCCCAGCTCGAGCGGCAGTCTGCTCGACGCCAAGGCTGACGGCGCTGATGTCCGCTTCGTGTATTCTCCACTCGACGCGCTCAAGCTCGCGCGCGACAATCCGGATCGGCAGGTGGTGTTTTTCGCCGTCGGCTTCGAGACGACGGCGCCCTCGACGGCCGCAACGCTGCTGCGCGCACGGAGCGAGGGGCTGCGGAATTTCTCCGTGTTCTGCAACCACGTCACCATCATTCCGGCGATCAAGGCGATACTCGACTCACCCGGAATGCAGCTCGATGGCTTCATCGGGCCCGGGCACGTGAGCACCATCATCGGGCTCTCGCCGTTCGAGTTCATACCAGCGCTCTATAGAAAGCCTCTCGTCGTCAGCGGGTTCGAGCCGGCGGACATACTCCAATCGATCGTAATGATCCTCGATCAGCTGGAGAAGCGCGCGCCCGCTGTCGAGAACCAATACGCGCGCGTGGTCCGGCCCGAAGGCAATCGTCGCGCGCTCGAGATTCTCTCCACTACCATGGAGCTCCGCCCGCACTTCGAGTGGCGCGGGCTGGGATTCATCACCCAGAGCGCGCTCAAGGTGCGGGCCGAGTTCGCGGACTGGGATGCGGAGGTGCGCTACCCCGTACCGGGGCTGCGCGTCGCCGACCCAAAGGCTTGCCAGTGTGGCGAAGTGTTGAAGGGCGTCATCAAGCCGTGGCAATGTCGAGTGTTCGGAACCGCCTGCACTCCCGAGACACCGATTGGCTCGTGCATGGTATCGCCGGAGGGTGCGTGCGCCGCATACTATAACTATGGCCGCTACTCTCTGATGAAGCAGGGCGCCGCGCTGGACACGGTTCCCGCATGACCTCACGCGTCGAGAGCTCTCTCACCTCGCAGCTCGACCGGATCGATCGGGTTCGCGTGGCGCGTGAGGCGAGGGCCATCCTCCGCGACCAGCACATCACACTGAGTCATGGCAGCGGTGGCAAAGCGACGCACACGCTCATCGACGCGCTGTTCGTTCCGGCATTTGGAGATCCGGCAACCGACGGGTTTGCCGACGCCGCCACGTTCAGCACCAATGGCGTTGGGTCGCCGCGACTCGCCTTCACCACCGACTCATACGTAGTGAGCCCGCTGTTTTTTCCGGGTGGCGACATCGGCGCACTCGCTGTGAACGGCACCATCAACGACCTCGCGATGTCGGGTGCGCGACCGCTCTGCCTGTCGCTGGGGCTGATACTGGAAGAAGGGCTGGAGATGGACGTGCTGCGACGCATCGTCGCTTCGTTGTCGAGTGCCGCATCGGTGGCCGGCGTTCGAATCGTGACCGGGGACACCAAGGTAGTGCCACGCGGCAAGGCAGACCGGCTCTTCATCAATACAAGCGGGGTGGGTTTGCTCCGCGAAGACGTTGAGCTTAGCGCCGAGTCCATACGTCCGGGCGATGCGATTCTCGTGAGCGGAGACATGGCTGATCACGGTATGGCGGTGATGCTGGCGCGAGAGGCTCTCGAGCTGGAGACCGACATTCGCACGGATTCTGCTGCTCTTCACACGCTGGTCGATGCCATCCTCGACGCCGCGCCCGCAACGCGCCTTCTAAAGGATCCGACCCGAGGTGGACTCGCGACGACGCTCAACGAGATTGCGCGTCGCGCTAACGTTGGAATCGTCGTCGAGGAGAGCGCCGTACCGATAAAGCCCGAAGTCCGTGGTGCTTGCGAGATTCTCGGACTCGATCCGTTTCACATTGCGAACGAGGGGAAGCTGGTGGCCGTCATTCCCGGGGAGCAGGCGGCGTCAGCGCTCGCGTCGATGCGCGCGCACACTTTAGGGTTGGCCGCGGCGATCGTCGGAACGGTTCATGCTGGCCCTGAGGGAATGGTCGTACTCAGGACTCCTATCGGCGGGTCGAGAGTGCTGGATATGTTGGTTGGCGATCCGCTTCCCAGAATCTGTTGAGTGCCGAGGGAATCATGGGTACAGCAATAGAAACGGAAACCGTTCAAGGGGGGCAACCCTCTGTCCCGCAGACAGAGCCGGCACCACGCCCGCAACGTCTGCCACTCGGTCCCCTCAAGACGGTTCATGTATTCTGGCTCGCGGGAATGAGCTGTGATGGCTGCACCGTCTCAGTCGCCGGCGCGACGAATCCGGGGATCGAGGGACTGCTCACCGGCACCGTCCCGACGATGCCTAAGGTGATTCTACATCACACCGTTCTCTCCGTAGAAGCGGGCGAAGCGTTCATCCAGCCGTTCAAGGATGCGTGGGAAGGAAAGCTCGAGGATCCTTACGTCATCGTCGCGGAAGGCTCCATCGCCGACGAGCGAATCGCGGCGCGCACCGGCGGATACTTCTCTGCAATGGGGACGGAGGTGTTGTCTTCCGGAGGCGACGCCTGCCCCGTTCCTTCCGCTACGTGGATCACGCGGCTGGCACCAGGCGCCGCGGCGACGATCGCGATCGGGACGTGCGCGACCTGGGGTGGAGTTCCTGCGGCGGAAGGAAATCCCACAGGCGCGATGAGCCTCATGGATTTTCTTGGCAAGGACTATAGAAGCGCTTTCGGCCTGCCTGTGATCAACATTCCGGGCTGCGCACCGCAGGGCGACAACTTTACCGAGACCGTCTTCGCAGTTCTGCTGTTCCTCCAGGGTCTCGGTCCGCTCCCACCGTTTGACGAGCTGGGCCGCCCCTCGTGGCTGTTCACCGAGACGGTGCACCGCGGATGCAACCGGGCCGGATACTACGAAGAAGGCGTGTTCGCCAAGAATTATGGAGACCCGGAATGCCTGGTCGACATTGGATGTTGGGGGCCGGTGGTCAACTGCAACATCGTCAAGCGTGGGGCGATCAACCACATGGGCGGATGCATGGAAGCCGGCGGCGTCTGCATCGCCTGCACGATGCCGGGCTTCCCCGATAAGTTTTCGCCGTTCTACAAGGCGCCGCCCGGCGGAATTATCTCCAGCATGACATCACGCTCGACCGGCGCCTTCGTCCGGCGCATGCGGCGCCTCAGCAACCATCACGCGAACCGTGAAGTAAGGTGGGACGTCCTCAACAAGGTGCCGAGCGGGTGGGGGAACGTCACGGGTTCGTCCGTCGGACTCAAGGCGATGGAGTACTTCTACAAGAAGTGGCAATTCTGGGGCGCGAAGCGGCCCGGTCGTCCGCGCGGGCAGGAAGATCGTTACTGGGGTGTCGATCGTCCCGGCACTAGCGCCGACTACATCGACGACAGCTCGGCGCGGGAGGATGTGCGTGACGGACGCTAATCTCTGGGCAGCCTGGCGCTTATGGATGATTGTGGCCGTTGTGGTGATCCTCATCGCCGCCTCACTTCTCATCACGATCTGGCTCACCGCGCGTAGCATCCTCGCGCACGCGGTGCGCGCCCTTACCGCCGCCGAAAAGATCCGTGGAAACACTGACCCGATCTGGGCGCTCGATACGACGAACGAAGTGGCGAGTGGTCTGCTCGACGCCGTGCAGAGCATCGAAGCGAAAGGGGGAGCGCTGGCCGAAGCTCTTGAAAGCCATGCCGGAGCCGGCGGAGGAATGAGCCATGTCTAGCGTGTCTCCGGAGGCGGTGGAGAAAGTCTGGATCACGTCGCTCGCCATCTACGGAGTGGTGGTTGTCGTCGTAGCGATACTCCTGACGCTCATTCTCCGCACCGCGCACCAGATCAGGGCCGGCGTTGCCGCGATCTGGAATACCGGGCAGCGCATCGCCAACAACACCATCCACATCGCGCTCTTGAACAAGACCAACTTCGTTGCCGGAAAGATTCTCCAGTCGGCCGTGGGCGTAGTCGGCGCGACCGCAGCCGTGCACGCCCACGCGAAGGATTGTCCGGGCTGCCCCACGTGTGTCATCGGACCGGAGTGGAGTCGATGAGCACGATGACTCTGCTTGCCCTGATTTCTCTCATCGGTGTTGCCGCGCTGTTCATCGCTCTCGCGATCTTCCTGGTTCTCATCGCACAGCAGCTCGAGAACATCGGGGGCGCCGAGATCAGGTTGTACGGGACGCGCGCCAGCTTCCTCTCGAAAATCCGGCTTGGAGTGCGCGCCATCGAGGTCCAGACGGCGGCAATCGCTCCGCTGGTCACCAAACTCAACGGCGGTCTCTCCGCCATTCGCGACGGACTCGGCGCGATCGACAATAACCTTGGTGGCGTCATCACCGCCGTGTCAGCACAGGGGGAGAAATGACGTCCTCTCCGCTCTTCCCGCCGGCCGTTTTCACAATCTGGTGGATAGGGCTGATTCTCGCTCTCGTAGTGTTCGCTCCGCTCTCTGTCTATCTGCTCAACCGCACTTTCGTAGCGGCCCGTTCCATCAGGCGTTACTCCGCCGAGGCATTGACGGCAGCCGCGGGTATCGTCGCGAACACGAAGCCCATCTCCGCGCTCGACGACACGATTGGCGTCGCTACACAGATTCTCGGCACGGCAGGTTCCGTTGCGGGGAAGCTCAACACGATTGCGAACGTGCTCGAAGAGAGGGCCCGATGACGGAGGAGCCATGCTGCTGACGCTGACGCTCGTCGCGATAGGGCTGGTCGTCCTTGCCTTGGCGGGATATCTCATCGCCATCGCGGTCGCGCTCCTCGGCGCGAGGAAAAACGTGATTGCGATTGCCGACGGGTTGGAGGCGGTTTCGGGAAACACCAGCCTTCTTCCCCAGAAGCTTACAACGATCAACGGCGCCCTCGTCTCACTGCTCGGCGGATTGAGAGCCGCCGACGGCCACCTTGGCCGCGCGGCGACCGTCTTCAAGCTCACCTAGCTCCGGTAACGACCCAATGTGCTTCAAGAATCTTCCGGTTGAGTTCGACAGTCAGGGCAAGCCCTTTTTGCGCGAAGGGATCCGTGACCCTTACGGCACGGGTACCGCGACGCCAACCGGTGGGCCGCGACAGCTCACGCCGGATAAAATCGAAGATCTCCTTCGCCGCAACGGACACGTTAAGGCGCTCGACTTCGATCCCGTTACGCGAGTCGCCGGAGCGCTGGCGTTTCACTCGGTCGCAGATTTTGAGAAACGGAAGGTTCTCGAGGCCCGGTCGGTAGCCACGCTCTTTCGCGGGTACGAGGTGAT
>DASYVU010000013.1:0-6075 GCA_035936715.1 Gemmatimonadaceae bacterium | reverse complement strand
AACGGAGAAGCTTCTGCGCTCGCGCTTGCACCGAGCCTCTTCGTGGTCGAGGCGCTGCATGAGCTCGCGGTGGTTGTCGAGACCAGTCAAGCTGTCCGTGGTGGAAAGCTGCTCGAGCTCCTCGTTCTTCTTGCGCAGCGTCTCGTGGATCAGATCGAGCTCACGCCGTCCTTCGCGGAGACGGGACACCATGTGATTGAAGACATCCGTGAGGTACCCGACTTCTCCGCCACCAGGCGCCTCGGGCAAGTCGACCGCGAGGTCCCCGGCCGCCACCTCTCCAGCGCCTTTCGTGAGAAGGTCGAGGGGGCGAGCGATGAGGCGGCCCAGACGATATCCCGCGGTTGCCACGAGTACGAGCAAAAGAGCAATAACGAGAAGCGAAACATCACGGAAACGGCGGACCTGCTGAAAGGCAGACTTGGCTGAAAGCTCTGATATGATCGCCCAGTTGACCTGCGGGACGTACTCGAGGGTTCCGATTACCTCACGACCGCGGAAGCTGGTGTAGGTGAAGGGTGCGCGCGCACTCTTGAGCAGCCTCTTCATCGTGGGAGGCGCCATCCGCGTATTGAAGAGGATCTGCGTCATCCCCTCAGAGCTGGCGATGGGATAGCCCTTGTTGTTGACCAGGAAGATCGCTCCGGTGGTGTCGCGTGCGAACGCGCGAAGGAGGAGCCTGACGGGAGCGAGATTCAGCTCTGCCGCGAACGCTCCGATGATCCGTCCGTCCGCGCGTTGCGCGGGGACAGCGACCACCAGCTTTGCTCTTCCCGCTTTCTGATCCCAGTACACATCGCCGACGATCTGCGTTTCCGAACGCAGAGTTCCCTGCCAATCGCTGGGAAGTCGGATCTGGGTGACCTCTCCGCTGCTCGCCACAACTTTTCCGTCCAGATCGAATACCATGAGCTGCTCGAAATCGCTGAATCGCTCGTGCAGAGACAGGAGATAGTCGCGGAGTCTTCCCTCGGCCTGGGAGGTAGCAATCGCGGAGGCCCGAGCACCCGTGGTCGGGCGGTCGAGGGTGTTGGCGACTTCATCCGAGCCGGCGAACACGCGCAGATCGTACAAACGCTCCTTGAGCCAGACGCCGGTTGCGCGCGCGCTCTGGGCGCTCTCCGAGAGGAGATCCTCGGTGATTTTTTTTTCCAGCGCCCGCCGATTCTGGTTGTAGGAGATCCCCAGCATGACGCCCGATGGGAGGAGCGCGGCGACGACAGCGAACGCGAGAATTCTGCTCCTGATGCTCTCGAATCGAGGGAACGGGAGATATTTTGCGCGCGCGCGCGGAGTGGCCGCGTTCACGGCTGACGCGGGCCTGATTGGCGTGACACCGGTAAGGGGCGTGGGCATCACGTAAAAGACGATTTATCTCCCGTACAGCTACCAGGGATTATTGGGAGATAAGGGAAACAAATCGGGCGCGAGATGCTCACCTCTGCTGGAAACACCTGACGCCAGCGCGGTCACAATTATGTTGTGGCTGCGGAACGCCCACGAAGCTCAACAGTGGGTAGGTTCTAAGTCTTTATTTTACAAAGAGTTAGCTCATCAGTTGGCGGTTGATTTTCAGCAGCCCAGGCAGTACATTGAGGGCTACTCGAACGGAAGACATTCTTGTCTTCCCGTCCTCGCCTCCGAAACAGCAGCACCGACTCCTCTTAATGACGGCTCCGAACAACAGAGAGCGCATCCTTCCGCGCCTCATCCACGAAGAAATCAAAGAATCGTTCATCAACTACTCGATGAGCGTCATCGTCTCTCGTGCGCTGCCCGACGTGCGCGATGGACTCAAGCCGGTGCACCGGCGCGTGCTCTATGCGATGAACGAGCTCGGTCTCGTTCCGGGGCGCCCCTACAAGAAGTCCGCGACCGTCGTCGGCGACGTGCTCGGTAAGTACCATCCGCACGGCGACCAGTCGGTATACGACGCGCTCGTGCGCATGGTGCAGGATTTCTCGCTGCGCTATCCGCTGGTAGACGGTCAGGGAAACTTCGGCAGCGTCGACGGCGATCCTGCCGCGGCGTACCGCTACACCGAATCGCGTCTCACCCGCATAGCTGTGGAGATGCTGGCCGACATCGACAAGAACACCGTCGATTTCGCGCCCAACTTCGACGACAGACTGCTCGAGCCGAAGGTTCTGCCCTCGGCCATTCCGAATCTCGTCGTCAACGGCTCTTCGGGCATCGCCGTCGGCATGGCGACCAACATCCCGCCGCATAATCTCCGAGAAGTCGTCGCCGCGATCACCGCACTGATCGACAATCCGGAGTTGACGCCGACCGAGATCAGAAAGCTGATCAAAGGACCCGACTTCCCGACCGGCGGCTACATCTACGGCCGCGCCGGCATCAAGGATTACCAGGAGACGGGACGGGGCCGCATCGTGATGCGCGCCCGCGCCGTCATCGAGGAGAAGGAGTCGTCGAGCAAATCCCAGATCGTGGTCACTGAGCTCCCGTACCAGGTCAACAAGGCCAAGCTGATCGGAGACATGGCCGAGCTGGTTAAGGCAGGGAAGCTCGAAGGAATCTCCGCGCTTCGCGACGAATCCGACAAGGACGGCATGCGGGTCGTAATCGAGCTCAAGCGCGATTCGATTCCTCGCGTGGTGCTCAACCAGCTGTACAAGCACACCGTGATGCAGTCGACCTTTGGCGTCATCATGCTGGCGCTCGTTCCCGATTCACACACGACCCAGCTCGTGCCGAAGGTCATGCCGCTCAAGGAAGTGCTTCAGCACTACATCGAGCACCGGCACCAGGTCGTCGTACGTCGCACGCAGTTCGAGCTCGACAAGGCGCTCGAGCGCGAGCACATCCTCGAAGGGCTCAAGATCGCGGTCGACAACATCGATGCCGTGATCAAGCTCATTCGCGCGGCCCAGGATACGCCGACGGCGAGCGCACAGCTTCAGAAGCGGTTCAAGCTCAGTGAGAGACAGGCCGAGGCGATCCTCAACATGCGCCTCGCCAAGCTCACCGGCCTCGAGATAGAGAAGCTCGAAGCCGAGCTGAAGGAAGTCCTCGCGTTCATCAAGGAAATGAGGGAGATCCTCGCGTCCAAGCCGCGCAGGATGAAGATCATCCGCGACGAGCTGCAGCAGGTCTCCGACAAGTATGGTGACGAGCGCCGGTCCGAGATCACCAGTGACGAAGGCGAGTTCACGATCGAAGACCTGATCGCCGAAGAGGACATGGTCATCACCATCTCCCACTCGGGCTACATCAAGCGCACTTCGGTCTCGACCTATCGCAAGCAGCGCCGCGGCGGTCGCGGCCTGAGCGGGCAGGGGTTGAAGGACGAGGATTTCATCGAGCGTCTCTTCATCGGCTCCACGCACGACTACATCCTCTGCTTCACGGATGACGGCAGGTGCTTCTGGCTGAAGGTTCATGAAATCCCGCAGGCGGGCCGCGCGGCCAAGGGAAAGCCGATCGTCAATCTGATCAACGTCTCGCCGGAGACACAGGTCAAGGCGATGGTTCCCGTGCGCGAGTTCTCGGAGACGCAGTTCCTCCTCTTCTGCACCAAGAACGGAACCGTCAAGAAGAGCGCCCTGTCACAATATTCCAATGTTCGCCAGACAGGCATCAAAGCCATAAAGATCGACAAGGACGACCAGCTGATCGATGTACAGGTGACGAGTGGCTCCAACGATATAGTTCTTGCCACACGACATGGCTTGTCTGTTCGCTTCCACGAGATGGATGTGCGTGAGATGGGCCGCGACACGACGGGCGTCAAAGGCGTCGAGCTGCGCGAAGGCGATTCAGTGATCGGAATGGTCGTCGTCAAGCGTGACGCGACGCTGCTCGTTGTCACCGAGCGCGGCCTCGGGAAGTGCTCCAACATCGCCGATTACCGCGTTCAGAAGAGAGGCGGAAAGGGAATCATCACTGTCAATAGAACCGAAAAAACAGGCGATGTTGTTGCCCTGATGGAAGTTCTGCCTGCCGACGAGATCATGATCATCACAAAACATGGTGTGATCATCCGGTCTTCCGTGTCTCAGGTGCGTGTCACGGGGCGTATCGCGCAGGGCGTCAAGCTCGTCAATCTGGACGAAGGAGATGTCGTTACAGCCGTCGCCCGGGTAGTCCCCGAAGATGAAGGCGATGAGACGGAGAATGGCGCGCCGGAGAGCGAGACTGAACAGGTCGAGGCCCTAACCGACGAATGATCAAAGAGCGTCCTGACGTAGTGCCACAGCTCGAGGAAATCGAGAAACTGCGCTCGGCGCTGCGTAACGCAGAGGCCGAAGTGCAGCGTCTGCTCGAGGAGGCTGCCGCACGCGGAGCGCTCGTGGACATTCTGCACGATGTCATGGGCTCACTGTCGATGGGTGAGCTGTTTCACATGCTCGCGCGACGTCTTGCCCGCGCACTCAATCTGAGTCACTCCTCCGTGATCTTCGCCAAGTGCGGCGACACCCACGGCACAGTGGCCTCGGCTCACGAAGATCCGCAGCTGGAGAATCTCCAGGTCGAGCTGGATAAATACCCTGAGATCGAAGCGGCGCTGGCCAGCGAAAAGCCGGTTCTGATTCCTGACATCTGGCACTCCGACGCCTACAAAGCTCTGCGCGAAGCGTGGGAGGCAGATGGCAGCGTCATCTCGGTCCGCTCCATTATCGCGCTGCCGTTCCGGCTCGATCTCGAGCGTACCGGCGTGTTCCTGCTGCGCCGGACGGCGGAGAAGGCAGCGCTCAACGACGCCGACGTCGAATTCGCGGCAACTGTGGTCAAGAGCGCGATGAACGCGATGCGCCGGGCACACATGGTGGAAGTGACGCAGGCCGACAACATTCGCCTCGAAGCGCTCGCGCGGACTGATCCGCTCACGCAGCTGCTCAACCGACGCGCGCTCCTCACGCAGCTCGCGACCGAAGTCGAGCGCGTGCGCCGGTACAATGCGCCGCTGAGCATTCTGATGATCGACGTCGACTCCTTCAAGGAAGTAAACGACACCTATGGCCACCTCGCCGGTGACCAGGTCCTGGTCGAAGTCGCGCTTCTGCTCGCGCGTACGGCGCGCAGTGTCGACGCGGTCGCGCGTTATGGCGGCGATGAGTTTGTGATCGCGGTTCCCGAGACGAGCGAGGCTGGCGCGATTGCGTTCGCCGAGAGACTGCGCGACAAGATCCAGGCGCACCCGTTCGACATCGGCAAGGGCGAGCCGCTGCGCCTCACGGTGAGCATCGGAGTCGCCGATTTCCCTGTCCCGAGAGTCGAGACCGCGGAAGATCTGCTCGATTGCGCTGACCGCGCGCTCTACCGCGCGAAGGCTGGCGGACGTAATCTGGTGTGTTCCTAAAACTCCAGTAAGCTTCGCCGTTGTAACACTGATCGCCCTTGGTGGGTGTCTCGTCGACTCTTCCAAGAAAGAGACGACCGCCGACACAACGCACCTCGCCCCAGTGGTGACCGTCACACCCGTCAATCGCGGCACGCAGGGGATGGCGGAGCGCGTGATGTGGGCGTTTTCACCCGACAGGAAATCCGTGCTGGTGATTGCCGACCCGGGCGGCGTCGAGAACGAGCCGGTGCCCAACGGCTTCATTTTCGCCGACGAGGAGCGCGGGTTCCAGGCGCAGATGGACAGCGTATGGGATGTCGTTCCGTCGCCCGATTGGAAATGGATTGGATTTGGCCGCGCCTACTCCGTCGTTGGCGGCGACGGAACGGGAACCGACCTCCTCACGGATGTGTCGCGCCGGACCTCGATCGATACCGCGACTCTGCGCGCCGGCTCATTTGCGTCGAGTGGGATGTCGATGTCACGCGCTGTCGCGCAAGTTGGAATCATTCATATCCCGGAGAATCCGCGCGCGACTGCCGCCGCGGACAGTGCAGCGCCGAAGCTCTTTCCCGTCGCGCGCGGATGGCGTGTCCGCTGGACCGCCGACGGATCCACTCTGGCACTTGGCAACAGCCCGTCGCGCGCGGTAGACAACGAGCCGAGCCAGACATGGGCCGCTCTCGATCCGGTGACGGGCGCGCTGCACGGGACTTTGCCCGCGAACTCGAAGCTCGCCGACGTGAAATTCACACAGGGTCCGACGCTCG
>DASYVU010000012.1:0-7957 GCA_035936715.1 Gemmatimonadaceae bacterium | reverse complement strand
TACGAGAGCTTCATCCATCCGGCGACCATTCTTACCGGGTTGCCATTCGCCGCGTTTGGCGCGCTGCTCGCGCTGCTCATCTTCCGCATGCCGCTCGACGTTTACGGATTCGTCGGATTGATACTGCTCGTCGGGATCGTGAAGAAAAACGCGATCATGATGATCGACTTCGCTCTCGAGGCGGAGCGAACGCAGCATATCACGCCGGAGAAGGCGATCGTGCACGCGGCCAGCGTGAGATTCCGTCCGATCATGATGACGACATTCGCCGCGTTGATGGCGACGCTGCCTATCGCTCTTGGCAGAGGAGCGGGCGCGGAATCACGTCGTCCTCTGGGCGTTGCCGTCGTAGGCGGGTTGGCGTTCTCGCAGCTCGTGACGCTATACGTGACGCCCGTCTTCTACACGTACTTCGACGAGTTGCCTGATCGCGTGCGCGGATTCACCAAGCGCGCGATGTCTAGGATTCGCGGTCGGCGAAGTCCGTCGCTAGCGCCGAGCGAGCAGTAACGGCCACTTCACGGTCAGCCGGTTGGCGGACCGTGGAGGATGGTGCCTGAGCCGCCAACAGCCCATATGTCGGAGGCGGAACTTCCCCATACGCCGCCAAGGAAGAGCGGCGACCCGCTCGAAGTGCCACTCGTCCAGCTGGTCCCGTCGAAATGGATGATCGTCCCGTAACTGCCCATCGCCCAAACGTCAGACGCGGAGGCGCCCCAGACGCTGTAGAGGTCTCGCACCGTTCCGCTGGTCGCCAGCGACCAATTCGTGCCGTTGTAATGCAGGATTACACCGCCGGTCCCGTCAACGGCAGCGCTCCCGCCTACAGCCCACACGTCCGATGCCGAGGTACCCCAAACACCGGAGATGGCGTCTGTCGTGCCGCTCAGAACGCTCGCCCAGGTGGTGCCGTTGTAGTGGAAGATCGTCCCACCGGTTCCCACAGCCCACACGTCGGACGCGGACGCGCCCCAGACTCCGAAGAAGCGGATCCCTGTTGGCCCAGTGAAAGCGGTCGACCACGCCGTGCCGTCGAAATGCAGAACTGTCGCAGCGGAAGTCCCACCGACTGCCCACACGTTAGACGTGGATGTGCCCCAGACGCTGTAGAGGGCTTGCGTTGTTCCGCTCGCTACGCTCGTCCAAGCTGTGCCGTCGTAGTGCAGAGTCCCCCCGACTCCAGCGGTCGCGCCGACAGCCCACACGTCCGACAGCGACGTGCCCCAGACGCCACCGAGGAACCATGTGGTGCCACTCGAGGCGCTCGACCAACTCGTTGACCAGCTCGTTCCGTTGTAGTGGATGATCACTCCTAAATTGCTCACTCCGCCGACAGACCACACGTCCGACGCGGATGAGCCCCATACCCCGTTGAGGTAGTCAAGAGATCCGCCGGTGACGGTTGTCCAGGTCGGGAGAGGCGGAGTAGCACCGATTGGATCGCCGCTATGACACGATGTAAGGATCAAAGGCGTCAGGACAGCCGGTATCAGACCCGCGAATGACCGTACCTTCATTCTTCCACTCTACGAAGAAGTTGAGTTTTGCTATGGAGCAAGTACCAGCAAGACACTTCCATTGCCGAAGTGTTCCGTCTTTCTGCTGAACCGAGTACCCGGGACGAGACTCGAACTCGTAAGGCCATAGGCCGAGGGATTTTGAGTCCCTTGCGTCTACCGATTCCGCCACCCGGGCGCATGGTCAATTTAGCTATCAGAAACGAAAAAAGCTCTCGACCGGAGCGATAGAGAGCCGACATCACGTGATTTGGCGGAACTGTCCGCCGGATGTCTACGGCAGACGCTTACCCACCGGACGCCGACGCGAACCCATTCCTTGCCGCTGACCGAATCCCTGGCCCTGGTTGGCATTGTCGCGGGCGAGCTCCTGCGCGCGCCTTCTCACCTGCGCCTGAAGCGACAGGTAGCCTGCGCGCTGAACGGGAGTGAGGAATCGCGCCAGATCCTTCTGCTCCGCCTCGACGAGCGCGATACGCTGCTTCTGAAGACGCATCGCATTGTCGAGAAGATCACTCACGCGTTGCTGGTTCGCCTGATTTCCGGCGGTCATCTCCACTCGGAGCTGGCGCCTCGTTTCGCGCTCCTGCATCACCAGCTGATTCTGCTGCGGGGCGAACCGCGCATTGGATTGCGCGAGCTGCGTGAGCTCCGCATCGGTGAGCCCGAGCCTCCGCTGCGCCACCTTGGCCGACTGCTCGCGGAAGCTTTGCTCCAGCGCCGCGCGATTCGGGTTAGCCGGCCCAGCCACTGGCTGTGCGTTGACCGCGGTCGCGGCAAGAAGCAGAGACAGAGCGGTGAGTCCGAGTCGTCGTCTCATCATCTTGATCCTTGGTCGAGACCATCGCCGTTGTCCACCGAGATCACCGGCCCCGGCTCTGTCGCTGGAAGTGCGTCAAAGTTGTTCATGTCGTTCATGAGTTGGCGGAGATTATTGTCGCTGAGTCCATCGACGCCGGTTGCCAGCGCCAGGGCATGCGTAGTCGGTTTGGCGGAGATGCCTGTGCCATTCGGCGCGATGATCGGCGCGATTCCGACCGGCTTCTCGGCCTGCGTCGATGCACGGTCCGGCAACCCTGAATGATCGACTGTCGCGACGGGCGTGAGAGTCGGCTGCATCTGAATCATGAGCAGTGACCCGCCACCGAGAACGACCACGACAAGGCTCGCCGCAACCAGCCACGAAACCACCCGCGAACGCGCTGGCGCCTGGGCAGCGGGGACGATCGTCCGATAGGGCGGAATCTGCCGCACCACACGATCCACGTCGATCGCAGGGATGAACACCGCAACCGACTTGACCGTCCGGAGAACTTCCACCTCCTCCGTGCACTCCTCACAGCTCACGACGTGCGCTTCCACCCGCGCTCTTGCATCGGCGTCGAGTTTGCCGTGCAACAGATCGGGAAGCATTTCCTTGATGTCGAGCTCCGTGCACCTATTCATGTCTCAAAAACTCCTTTACCGTCTGGATCGCGTTGTGGTAGTGAACCCGGGCAGCCCCCTCCGTGCTGCCTACAACCACTGCGATCTCCTTGTATGACAAACCCTGCTGCACCCTCAAAGTGAATACTTCTCGCTGCGTCGGCGAGAGCGCCTCAAGCGATTTCCTCACCTTCTCCTGCGCTTCTTCGGCGATCATCGAATCCAGCGCGCCGTATTCACTGACGTGATCAGATTCCTCCACCGGAACCGTTTCCCTGCTCCGTCGTTCGGCTCGCCTCCGATCGAGCATCAGTCTCCGCTCAATCGTGAAAAGCCAGGTCCTCAGCGAGCTTTCTCCTCTGAACGAATCGAGGGAAGCGAACGCCCGCACGAACGTGTCCTGCACTAACTCGTCGATCTCTTCCCTTTCACCCGCACTCGCCGCAAACCGCGCCAGCGCCTGTGAATGTCTCCCGACCAGCCGCGTCGCGGCACGACTGTCGCCCGCCTTCCAGCGTTTGATCAGCTCCATATCGGTCTCGTCGGGCCTGGCTTCGGGGCTTGGCGTCATGGAGCCTCGTCCGGTAGACGCTCCGGGCCCCCTGCCGTTAAGGCTGATTGACCGCGTCCTGTCGCGTTCATAGCTTCGCGCTCATCGAGCACAAAGCTACCACCCGGAGGAACGCCTGACCGGACGTCGACGCCACAACCCGCCCGAGCGGATCGCTCACCGGGGCGCGCACCAGACTCATCCCGAGAACTCGCTGGCCGCGTTCGAGCGCGCCATCGAGCTCGGAGCCGATGGAATAGAGCTGGACGTGCACGCGACGCGCGACGGGATTGTGGTCGTTCACCACGATCGAGTCGTCCACGCGAGGCACCCGCAACAGCCTTCGCGGAAAGCGATCGCCGAGCTGTCCGCAGCGGAGCTCGAGCAGTTCCCTCTTGCTGACGGTACGCGCATACCGTCTCTCTCTGAAACGCTCGATGTCGTCGGCGACAGGGCCACTGTCTACGTCGAGATCAAGGCGCGGAACATCGAGCCTCTGGTCATCCGTTCCATCCGCGAATCCCAAGCGACCTGCGCCGTGCACTCGTTCGACCACCGGATCGTCAAGAATGCGAAGGCCATTTTCCCGGCGATCAGGACGGGCGTTCTCGAGGTTTCCCGGCACATCGACCCTGCTGCTTCGCTCGTTGCCGCGTCCGCGGAAGATTTGTGGCAGGAAGTCGACTCGATCGACGAAGAGACCATCGAGCGCGCGCACTCTGTTAGAGCGAGAGTGATCGCGTGGACGGCGAACGAGCCCTCCCAGTGGGAAAGGCTGTACGCGATCGGCGTTGATGGTATTTGCACGGACCGCATCGCGGAGCTCGCCACATTCAGCTGGTAACCGCGCTACCTTATTCCGACCCAGAATCCATCTTCGGAGGAACGTCCTTCACATGCGTGCTTCATACTGCTTCCTGCTTGCGGGAGCCACTGCGTGCGCGAGTGCCGCGCCGCAGGCCAGCACTTCGTCGACACCAGCCCGGGATACCGCCCAAACAGGAACGGGACTTGGAGGCACGTCGACACCAAATGCCGATCCCTTCCCAAGCACGTACGCACCGTTTCCCTCGCGTCCGACGGTAATCCGTAACGTCAACATCCTCACGGCAGCAGGGCCGATGATCCGGAATGGAGCAATCCTGCTCCAGAACGGAAAGATCGCCGCGGTTGGAGCGACGGTTAATGCGCCAGCCGACGCGCTCGTGATCGATGGAGCCGGCAAGTACGTGACACCAGGAATCGTCGACGATCACTCCCATCTCGGCGTCTACGCCGCCCCTGGAGGGAACGCGCTCAGCGATGGCAACGAGGCGACGAACCCGAGCACGCCCTATGTGTGGGCAGAGCATTCCGTTTGGCCGCAGGACCCGCAATTCCCGCGCAATCTTGCCGGCGGAGTAACCACGCTTCAGGTGCTGCCGGGCTCCGCCAATTTGATCGGCGGACGGAGCGTGGTGCTCAAGGTCGTCCCCGGCCGCACGGTACAGGCGATGAAATTCCCCGGCGCAAAGTACGGCCTCAAGATGGCGTGCGGTGAAAACCCCAAGAGAGTCTATCAGAGTCGTGGACCTTCCACGCGGATGGGAAACGTCGCCGGCTATCGAACGGCGTGGATCGCGGCAGAGGGATACCGCCGCAAGTGGGACAAGTAGAACGCGGATCACAAGGGTGATCCACCGCAGCGGGATCTCGGCAACGAAACGTTGGCGGAGGTCCTGCGCGGAAACATTCTCGTTCACAACCACTGCTATCGCGCGGATGAAATGGCGCAGATGATCGACATCGCGCACGAGTTCGGCTACAAGATCCGCTCGTTCCACCACGGCGTGGAAGCCTACAAGATTGGCGACCTGTTGGCGAAGGAAGGGATTGGTGCCTCAATCTGGGCAGATTGGGGAAGCTTCAAGATGGAAGCGCTCGATGCCGTCAAAGGAAACATGGCGCTCGTCGATCATGCGGGGGCACGAGTGATAGTGCACTCCGACGATCCTTCGGGCTCGCAGCGGCTGAATCAGGAAGCAGCGAAAGCGATGGCCGCCGGCGCGGAGATCGGCCTGCCCGTCAGTGAGGAGCAAGCCATCAAATGGCTCACCATCAATCCCGCCTGGGCGCTCGGCCTCGCTGACAAGATTGGTTCCCTTGAGCCCGGAAAGAACGCTGACGTCGTGCTCTGGTCGGGCGATCCGTTCAGCGTGTATACGCGCGCCGAAAAAGTCTGGGTCGACGGCGCGATGCTATACGACCGCTCCGATCCGTCCGAATACTGGCGCACCGACTTCGAGCTCGGCTTCGTGCCGTTCAACAGAAACTAACCGATGAGATCCCTCATTCTTCGTATCGTCATTTCGTTCGCGATTGCAATCGCGATGGCTACTCCCGCCGGAGCGCAGACGATCGCGATTACGGGCGGCAAGGTTTACCCAGTGAGCGGGCCGCCCATCGAGGGCGGCACCGTCGTAATTGTGAACGGCAAGATCGCGGCGGTCGGCCGTACCGTGGCGATTCCTGCCGGCGCGCAGCGCATCGACGCGACAGGCAAGATCGTCACTCCCGGCTTCGTAAACTCGTCGACGCAGCTCGGCGTGCAGGAAGTTTCCCAGGTGAGTGACACGCGAGACATGTCCGCCCGCGGAAAGGACAACATCGCCGCCGCATTCACGGTATGGGACGGACTCAATCCGAACTCCGTCATGATGGCGCCCGCGCGCAGGGAAGGCATCACGAGCTTCATCGTGATGCCCACCGGCGGGTTGGTTGCGGGGCAAGCGGCGCTGCTCGATGTCGTTCCCGGAACGACGACCGACATGATCATCAGAGCGCCCGTCGCGATGATCGCCGAGGTCGGTGATCCGCAGCAAGCCGGTGTGAATTCGCGCGGCGAGCTGATCGTCAAGCTCCGGGAGCTCCTCGACGACACGAGGTTCTTCCAAACGCACAGGGATGCATTCGATCGAGCGCAAACGAGGCCGTTCGCGGCGAGCCGCCTCGATCTGCAGGCGATGATTCCTGTGATCCAGGGCAGGCTTCCGCTGGTGGTCGTCGTCGATCGCGCTTCCGACATCGATGCGGCAATGAGGATCGCGCGCGAGTTCAACGTGAAGCTGATGATCGGGGGCGGAGCGGAAGGGTGGATGATGGCGGACAAGCTGGCGGCAGCTCGTATCCCGGTTCTGACTGGAGCCATGAACAACATTCCTGGCGGGTTCGCCGCGCTCGGCCAGCGCCAGGAAAACGCAGCGCTGCTGAGAAAGGCTGGCGTACAGGTTGCGCTCATCGGCAACGCGGGCGGAGGCGATGAGGAGGCATTCAACGTTCGCAACCTGAAGCAGGAAGCGGGAAACGCCGTCGCCTACGGAATGACCTGGGATGACGCGTTGCGCGCGGTGACGCTCGCTCCCGCCGAAATCTTCGGCGTTGCGGATCGCGTCGGCTCGCTTCAGACCGGTCGCGAAGGCAATGTCGTGGTGTGGAGCGGAGACCCGTTTGAATTCACGACCAGGGTAGAGCACGTGTTCGTCCGCGGCCACGAGTACACTGACAAGACGAGGCAGGACATGCTGATGGAGCGATACAAGACTCTGCCAGGCAGACACAACTCTCCGCCGCAGTAGTAGAGACAATCAATCAACGAAAAAAGGCTCCCGGATTTCCGGGAGCCTTTTTTTTGCGACGTTGATTCGCGCGAGAGTTGATTTGCTCTCTAGCTGGCCGAGGTCGGGTAATCCTCGCTGGAAGAAGTGGTCCCGCCCGTCCCGGACGATGGGCGCGAAGCCGCCGACTGCTGGCGTCTCAGCTCGATCTCTGCTTCGAGTCGCCCTGCTTCGGCGTCGTGCGTCTCGAGGGTCGCGCTCAAGCGGTCGAAGGTCGCGGCATCCAGATCTCTTCCGCTCTTTTTAGCGCGATAGACCGCGTAACCGAGCGACTGCGCGGCCTTATCGGCAAGCTGTCGAGTCCGGAACGCTTCGAGTCGGGTCTTACCGTCGTCAAAGGCATCCTGTGCCGCTTTTCCGGCGCGGTCGAGCTCCTGTTTCAGTCTATCGAGTAGTGGCATCGTTGTCTCGCGTGAGAGGTAGCTGTAGTAATCTTACGCAAATCCATGGCCGGTTGTTTCGCAACAAAAAAAACCCTCCCGGGACTTTTTCTGCGCTTACTTCCGGCTCTACGCGGCGGTCTCGGCGGCTGGGTACACGCTCACCTTGTAGCGTGTCTTGCTCTTGTGCTCGAACTTCACCACGCCGTCGATCAGCGAGTAGATCGTGAAATCGGTGCCGAGGCCGACGTTGCGGCCTGGGTGCCACTTGGTCCCGCACTGGCGGACGAGGATGTTGCCGGCAACCACTTTCTCGCCGCCGAATTTCTTCACGCCGCGGTACTGCGGATTGCTGTCGCGCCCGTTGCGCGATGAGCCTACGCCTTTCTTATGTGCCATTACTTCTCTCCCCCGCTCTTCTTGCCGAAGGCG
>DASYVU010000011.1:0-8723 GCA_035936715.1 Gemmatimonadaceae bacterium | reverse complement strand
TCACAGATCCTTAACCGCACGTGTGGCCTTTGCCGCGCGTTACGCGAAGATTCTCCCAACGTGCGATAATGCATCGCGCGCGTATAACGCGTTGCACATCGACGATCGGTGCGGAGCGCCGCGCGCGCAAGCGCGCGTGCTGTTGGTCCATTCACCGAGTGGAGATGCTTCGACGTTATCTCGTGTCGACCGCCGCGCAGCGGGGCGCCGTTTCTCAACCTCGTTAGAAGGAGGGTGGGGGTGTCCTCGCAGGCCGCGTCTCGCGTAGCAAGAGACTCGGGCTGGGTGCCCACCGTCAGGTGGGCTGACCGAGGCTCGCAGCGTGTAAGCGAGCTAGCGGCCGAAGAGGACATCCCCGCCCGACTGACCGGCGATGCGCCAACATCGCGCGTCGGATTAACGCGCGAAAACGAAGAACGGCTAGAAGAAATCTTCGAGCCAGATCTTAAGCCGCTTGGTGAATTTGTCGACGCCAGCTCCGGAGAGCGCTCTGTGCTTGCTTGTGGGCGAGAAACCCGCGGCGGCGCGGTGAGCGCCGTAGATCGCGAGTCCGACCACCGTGGCAAAGCGCGGCGCGTCCACCGAATCGCTCAGCCCGCCGACGTTCTCCTCAGGGGAGCCTATTCTCACGCCGGTGCCGAACACGTCGGCGGCGAGCTCGGCGACTCCCTGCATTGCTGCAGCGCCGCCCGTGATCACCACGCCACCATTCAGCCGGCTGGCAAAGCCCGCTCGCTCGATCTCGGTCAGCACGAGATTGAAAATCTCGTCCATGCGTTGGTGGATGATGTGCGCCAGCACTTCCCGCGGTATGTGTCGCTCGCCTTGCGCGACCGTGCTCGGAAGCTGAATGACGTCGCTCGGATCCACCAGCGGCTCGTACGCGCAGCCGTATCTCTCCTTCAGCCGCTCGGCGTCGGCCTGCGTGACCCCCATCCCCTGCACGATGTCGCTGGTCACGTTGTTGCCGCCGAAGTTCACCGTGCCCAAGTGCCGGATTTTCCCTTCATGGAAAACCGCGATGTCGGTCGTTCCGGCCCCCATCTCGACGAGAGCGACTCCGAGCTCCTTCTCGTCCTCAGTCAGAACCGCGAGCGCGCTCGCGAGGGGCTCGAGCACCAGCTCGCGCACGCGATACCCTGCCCGCTCCACCGACTTGCGCAGGTTCATCGCCGGAGAAGCGCCGATGGTGACGAGATACATCTCCGTCTCCAGCCGGGTGCCGATCATCCCGATCGGATCGCGAATACCCTGATTCTTGTCGACGGAATATTCCTGGGGAATCGCGTGAAGAAGCTCGCGATCCTGCGGAACCGGCTGCGCGCGGGCGACTTCGTTGGCGCGGTCAACGTCCGCCTTGGAGATCTCTTCGCCATTCACGGCAACGATTCCCTTGCTGATCATCGCCCTGACGTGCTCGCCGGCGATGCCCGCGTAGAGCGTGTCGACTTTAGTTCCAGCCATCCGTTCGGCATCCTCGATCGCTTTCTTGATCGAGCGTGTGGTCTCTTCGATGTCCGATACGACCCCGCGACGCAGCCCGGTCGTGCGCGCCTGACCCACTCCCAGAATCTTGAGCCTGGGCGCGTTCTTTTTCTCGCCGACAGCTTCGGCGATCACGACGGTTGTCTTGGCGGAACCGATGTCCAGACCAGTGATGATGCGTTCCGGATTCATTGCAGCCTTGCGATCACTTGATCGCGATAACGTAAATCGAGCTCGCCAACGTGTGCTTGCCGGCGAGCAAGGTCATTCTCAACGGGAAAGATATCGGCCAACCGCTCTACTGACAGCCCTAACGGAATGCGCACTCTCACGGTGCCGCGGTGCGAGGCTGCCGTGTCGCCCGTGGCGCGAGGGCGCTGCGCATCGCTGCGAGAGAGTGTAAGCAGGATCTCATCTCTCCCAGTGCGTCTCACCTCTTCGATGCGCAAGAACACGCGCGGCACCGCGTAACGGATGGCGCCAACGAGCTTAAGAAGAACGGGGTCGCTTGTCGCAACAATCGGCAGATCGAGATTGGTGCGAGCGGGATCGATCGGAAGCACGTGGCCGAGGGAGTCGTAAGGAAGAAGTCCGGCGGCACTTTGAATCAGCGCGACCGGTTGATTCTCCTGGACCGTCACCACCAGCGTTCCCGGCAATCGTCGAGTGATCGTGACGCCGCTAACCTGCGGATGGTGGCGCACTCGCTCGCGGAGCGGCTCGAGATCGTCCCATAGCGACATCAGTGTGTCGACTTTGAGGCGCGAGAGGACCTCGTTCGGCTGCAGATATCGGACGCCACGAACCTCGACGGAGCGAACGCGGAAGAACGCCATTTGCCGAGCCGCCGTGCGGACCCCCCACGCCGCCGCCATGATGACGGCAACGAGAAAAATGCCGCCGAGCACTTTCCAGCCCGGCCTTTGGAGTCGCCCAGGAAACGTCATTTGCCGCGCGCCTCGAGCTGTTGCCGCAGCTCGGGACCCGTGCGCGTAATGTCGCCCGCGCCAATGGTGATGACGACGTCGCCGTCGCGCGCGAACGCGCAGAGCGCTGAGGCCAGCTCGGCACGCGGGCCTTGCCAGGCCACCTTGCCGCCGGCGCGCACTAGCGCTTCCGCCACCAGGTCCGACGTAATTCCGGCAATCGGTTTCTCACGGGCTGGATAGATCTCAGCGAGAAACACGCTGTCCGCCTTTGCGAGGGCCTGCCCGAACGCGTCCGCGAAGTCGCGGGTGCGTGAGAAAAGGTGTGGCTGGAATGCGGCGACAACTCGTCGATCCGGATACGACGCGCGCGCTGCCTGGAGCGTAGCGGCAATCTCGGTGGGATGGTGCGCGTAGTCGTCCACGATCGTCACGCCCGCCACGTCGCAGAGGCGTTGAAAGCGCCGCTCTACGCCGCCGAATTGCAGCAAGCCGTCGCGCATCGCCTCGAGACTTACTCCGAGAGCGAAGCCGGCACCGATCGCGGCGAGGGCGTTCTGCACGTTGTGATGTCCGGGAACCCGCAGTGCTACCTCGCCCAGCGGTCGACCATCATACGACACTGCGAAAGTTGTCGCGTGCCCCGTCGAGCGGATGTCGCCGGCGACGAGCCGTGAGTCGGGCAAGGTGAGCCCATATCGAATGACCTCCGCGCTCGCCGGTAGATCCAGACTGCTGGCTCCGCGGTCGTCGGCGCAAAGAACTACGACTGCGGCATCGCGAACGAAGCGCGAAAATGTCGAGGTGATGTCGTCGAGATCCCGATAAATGTCGAGGTGGTCAGCCTCGACGTTCGTAACGACGGCGATCGTCGGTGACAGCGTAAGGAAGGAGCGGTCGTACTCATCGGCTTCCACCACGAAAAGCTCGTCCGACTCGTAGCGGAGATTTCCCTTCCATTCCGCCACCCGACCACCGGCCAGCCCCGTCGGACGCAATCCGGCGGCGGCCAGCGCCGCTGTGGTCATCACCGTCGTAGTTGTCTTTCCGTGGGTGCCGGCGATTCCAACCAGCTTTCCCCCCGCGACAGCCTGGCCAAGCGCCTCCGCTCGTCTTGTGATCGGGATTCCCAGCTCTCGCGCGCGAATGATCTCCGGGTGGTCCTTGGGCATCGCCGAGGTGACGATCACTTCTAGCGCACCCTCCACGTGGTGCGGGTCGTGGCCCGTGATCACCTCGATGCCAAGCTTCGCGAGATCGTCGGTCGAGCCAGGATTCGCATCGCAGCCTGTCACACGCACGCCGCGCCTCGCCAGCAGCTCGGCGAGAGCGCGCATGCCGGCGCCCGCGATTCCCACGAAGTGGACCGGGCGCGAATCGGAGTTATCGAGCGGGATCATTCTTCGTTATCTGCGCGCACGCGGCTCGCACGCCTTTCAAGCGGGAGTCTGGCCAGCGCTGACGAGTGTCAGGATATGGCGTGCGATGTCGGCCGCGGCGGTTGGACGGGCACGCTCGAGCGCCTTCGCGCGCATGGCCGCAAGCTTGGCCGGATCCGCCAGCAGCGACTCGACGGCTCGGGCGAGGGAGTCAGTATTGAGGTCGCTCTGCCGGATCATCTCCGCGGCACCGGCCGCGGCAAGTGCTTTGGCGTTGGCCGTCTGGTGGTCGGCAGCTGCGGTAGGCAGCGGCACCACGATCGTCGGTATGCCCCACGCGCAGAGCTCCGCGGTGGCCATCGCTCCGGCGCGAGACAGAGCGATGTCGGCCGCCCGATATGCCTCGGAAATTGGCGCGATGTAGGCCCGGACCTTCACGCGATCGCTCTCATAACGCACCAGCTTCTCGTAGTTCGCCTTCCCCGTGGCCCAGATGACGAAGAGATCGCTCGGCAGGCCCTGGTCGATCCACGACGAGACCACGTCGTTCATCGCCTGGGATCCCTGACTGCCGCCGTACACGAGCAATACTGTGCCACCAATGGGAGGAAATCCCCATTTCACTCGCGCGGGCGTTTTCTCGAAAGCATCGGCAGGCGGTGGCTCAATCGGGTTGCCGGAATCGTAGACTTCGGTCTTTTTCGAAGGCGATAGATGCCGGCGCCCTTCGGGGAAGCCGAGGTGAACCTGGGCGGCAAACCGGCTGAAGAAGCGCGCAGTAATCCCGGGATAGGTGTTCTGCTCCTGGAGAACGAACGGGATCCCGTGCCTCGCGGCATACGCGAGCGCCAGCCCAGCCGCGTACCCTCCAGTTCCGACGACGCACGCGGGGGGCTCGCTACGAACTTCTCCGGCGATGCGTCGCCATGCCGTCATCGCGCCACGTATGGTCTTCCAGTTCTCCCACGGGCGCGAACGATAAAGTGGATGCAGATCGAGCAGCTCGAACGGGAATCCAACCTGCGGCAACACGTCCTTCTCGATGCCTCGCTGGGCGCCGATGAAAAACGGCTCGACCCTCGGATCCGCCTTCACGAGAGCGCGCGCGATGGCCAGTCCGGGATACAGGTGCCCCCCGGTGCCACCGCCAGCGAAGATCACCCTCATCCGGCGGGTAGCGCGCGAAGTGCGAGTGGATCCGTCGCCGCTTCGCCTAATACTCTTTCACGCCTGCTGCCGATGTTGACGAGGATGCCTGTCATGAGAAGCGAGAGGACAAGATTCGAGCGCCCGTAAGAGATGAAGGGTAACGTGAGCCCCGTGGTCGGGAGCAACCCGGTTGCCACGCCAATATGAAGATACGCCGTTAGTACAGTGGTGACCGTAAGACCCACTGCAACCAGTTGGAGAAAGGGTGTGCGCGCCTTGCGGGCAATCCGGAAGCCGACGGCGGCGTAGACCGCGAACGCGACGACCACAAGCGCCAGCCCCACGAATCCCCACTCTTCGCCGATGTGCCCGGCTATGAAGTCGTCGTACCCAAACGGGAGAAAGCCATATTGCTGGCGCCCGCGCCCGAACCCCACTCCGAAGACCTGACCAGAGCCGACGGCAATCAATGACTGCCATAACTGATAGCTCACCTCTGGTGGCGCGCCGCCCGGATCGAAAAAAGCGGTCATGCGAAGCAGCACGTAGTTCAGCCGCTCGATCTTGACATAGAGCAGCGGAATGAGCATCACGCCGAGCGCCACGAAGTGTCCGATGCGAACTCCGCCCGTGAAGAGGATGATACCCATCACCAGCGTGAACATCATCGCTGTCGAGAGATCGGGCTCGAGCATCACCAGGATGTCCAGTGCTCCGATCACGACGAGAAAAGGCAGCAGGCCCTTCGTGAGCCGTCGCATCACCGGGCCCTTTTTCACCACCAGCATGGATGTCCAGAGAACGACCGCAAGCTTGGCGAGCTCCGACGGCTGGAGCGACGCTCCGAAAAGGTATCTGCGCGAGCCGTGGATGCGCGGCGCGATCGTAGCCGTGAACGGGAGAATCACGACGATCAACAGGACGAGCGACAATGCCATCAAGGGCCACGCCCATTTCTCCCACAGCTCGGCGTCCATCTTGGCGGCGATCGCGAACAACACGGCGCCGACACCCATTCCCGTCAGTTGCCGTAGCAGAAGGTAGGCGTGGCCCTGCCCTGCCTGCATCTCGACGATGGCGCTGGCACTGTACACGGTCGCGACACCGAACGCGAGCAGGACTCCGGTCAGGATGACCAGCACGCGAGCTTCGACTTCCATGCTCCAGCGATGTCTCAGACCGACCGACGCTTCCATTTACGCTTCCTTCGCCGCGAGCGCGCGAAAGCGCTCGCCTCTTTCCTCGTAGTTCGAAAACATGTCGTAGCTCGAGCACGCCGGTGAAAGGAGGATTGCTTCTCCGGCACGCGCAGTGGCGCGGGCGGTCCGGATCACCTCGTCGAAATCCGAGCCGAGCCTTACCACGTCCACCACAGGACGCAGGTCAGTCGCGATGATTGCCGCCGCTTCCCCGTACGCGATTACCCTCGTCACCTTTTTCCGAACGGCATCAACGAGAGGCGTGTATGACTCTCCCTTGTGCCTGCCTCCAAGCAGAAGGACGGTTGGACGCTCCATACCGTCAATTGCTACCGCCGCTGAGCTGACGTTGGTTGCCTTGGAATCGTTGATCCACTGCACCCCGTCGAACTCGCCCACCAGCTCCAGGCGGTGTGGCAGCGAGCGAAAAGTGCGAAGCGCCGCAGCGATTCCCTTGCGCGCTTTCTGTGTCTGGTGGGATCTGTCGGCCACCATCACCGCGAGGGAGGCGGCAAGAGCGTTCGCCACGTTGTGTGGCCCAAGCAGCGGAAGATCATTTCGCTGGAGAAGCGGCGCTCCCAACACAACGAGCTCGTTGCGCGCCGCGTCGAAATAGCCGGGCGCCTCACCTGTCAGTGAGAAAGGATATTTATGGCCGGCGACGTCGCGCACCATTAGCCTCACTGCCTCGTCGTCGTCGTTGACCACCCAGAGGGAATCTCCGTTCGCGTTGACGAAGAGGAGCGCTTTGTCGGCGTAATACTCTTCGACAGTCGCGTAGCGATCGAGATGATCGCGGCTGAGGTTGGTGAGAACGCCGACCTCACGCTTCAGGCTCGGCGTGTCGTGCAGCTGAAATGAGGACATCTCGAGTGAGATCCATCTAGGCTGCAGCTCCCGAATCGCAATCTCCGAAAGCGGCGTGCCGATGTTCCCCGCTTCGACTGCTTCGAGGTCGAGGCCGCGCAACAGGTGAGCGATGAGCGCTGTGGTCGTCGTCTTCCCGTTGGTGCCGGTCACCGCGATGACGCGCGGACCATCGAGGAAGTGCAGAGCCACCTCCACTTCGCTGGCGATTCGGATGCCGTTTTCACGCGCGAAAGCAAGTGGTCGCGCGGACGGAGGGACGCCAGGGCTTGTGACGACGAGACTTGCGCGCGCGAGACGCTCGAGATCGTGCCGACCCACATCGACGGCGATTCCCTGGCTGCGCAGCTCCTCCGCGCATCGTCCGGTATCGGGCGATGACGCGAGGTCGGACGCGTATACGTTGTAGCCGTGTTTTCGCAACAGCGTAGCCACGGCGCGGCCGCTCCGGGCGAGACCGATGATGGCGATCTCGCTCTCGCGCGGCACGAGCTCGCGCGGGGTCATCGCAATTTCAGCGTGCTTAGAGCGATGAACGCGAACAGGACTCCGATGATCCAGAAGCGCACGACCACCTGCGCTTCATCCCATCCTTTCACTTCAAAATGATGGTGGAGCGGAGCTCGTCGGAACACTCGATGCTCCCGCGCGTACTCGATTCCATATCGTCGCTTGCGGTACTTGAACACAAAGCGCTGGAGAATGACCGACATCATCTCCGCCACGAATACGGCGCCCACCAGCACCAGCAGGAATTCCGACTTCAACAGAATCGCAACCGAGGCGAGCGCCCCACCCAGCGCCAGTGAGCCGGTGTCCCCCATGAAGACTTCCGCGGGGTGAGTGTTGTACCAGAGAAATCCGATGCAGGCGCCCAGCACGGCAGTGCAGAAAACGGTGAGCTCGCCGGCTCCGCGCAAGTAGTAGACGTAGAGGTACTGGCTGGCATCGACGCGCCCCACCACATAGGCGTAGAACGCAAATGTGAGCGCTGCGATCGCGGTGAGACCGGCCGCCAGCCCGTCGAGCCCGTCGGTCACGTTCACCGCATTACTGGTCCCGGTCATCACGAATGTCACGAACAGCACGTACACCCAGCCGAGGCCGGCGCTGAGTGGGACGATCAGGATGTATTTGTAGAAAGGCAGCGTAGTGGACGCGCCAGGCAGCGAGGATAGCGGGTGCTTCCAGAGGTAATAGCCAAGGGCGAAGCCGAGCGTCACTTGCCCCACCAGCTTGTATTTCTCGACGAGGCCGGTGTTTTTCTTTCCCGCCAGTTTCTGTTTCAGCTTCAGGTAATCGTCCCAGAAGCCTATCGCTCCCATCCAGGCCATCGAAACCATCGCCAACAGCACATAGCGATTGTCGAGCTTGGCCCAGAGCAGCGTACTGGTGAGCGTCGCGCCAAGGATGATCAATCCACCCATCGTCGGCGTCCTGCCCTTCTGCTGGTGCGCGTCGGGCGTTCCCTCGCGGATCACCTGATGAAGGCGCATTCTGCGCAGGCGGCGCATGATTCCCGGGCCGACTACGAATGTCAGAAGGAGCGCGGTAACGGCGGCGCCGGCGGCGCGAAAGGTTATCCACTGGAACAGTCGCAGAAACCCGAAGTGCGGCAATCCTACGAACGGAACGAGCAGATAATTCAGCACTATGCAGTCGCCCAGGTAGTTAGATGTGGAACAAGGCGCTCCAGCTGTACGCCCCGAGATGCCTTG
>DASYVU010000010.1:0-4736 GCA_035936715.1 Gemmatimonadaceae bacterium | reverse complement strand
ACCACTCGCACCGGCGCGAGAAGCGGAAGCAGCGTGGCAGCGTCGCCTTCCATCACTTCGACAAGCTCTCCAACCCCGTTGACGCGCACATTCTCTTCCGCGTTGCCGATCGAATCGGGATCGATCTCGATTGCCGTCACTCGCCTGGCGCCGAGCTTGGCCGCGGCAATGGAGAGAACCGCGCTACCGGCTCCGAGATCGGCGACCACATCTCCGGATCCAACGACTCCCTGCATGAGTCGCATCACGCCGCGAGTCGTCGGATGCTCGCCTGTCCCGAACGCCATCGCCGGATCGATGACAATCGTCGTTCCTGGATCGAACTCGCCGGCGAGCCAGGGCGGGGCGATCACCAGATTTCCGACGCGTTGAGCGGACACGGAGGCGCGCCATTCTGAATAATCCGTCTCCGGCGCTTCCGAGACCGCTATGTCGGCGCGCGGATCCGCCTTCAGTATAGCAATGCGAATTTCATGGAGTCGCGCGCCAGCCGGGAAATGGGTGACGACCGAGGTGCCGTCCTCCTGCACTCCGTGTGATCCCGATTCAAAGAGCGCCGCGATTACTCCGTCACGGTTGGAATCCGGAGTAATTCGCAGCGAGATCCAGCTCACGCTCTGTGGCGGGTTGTAACCAGCAGCGGTTTTTGGATCACGCGCCCAGCGATTCCTTCAGCTTGGACCACAGACCCTTGGGCCGGCTCTCGGGAACCTTCTGAATTTCCAACAGTCGCCGAATCAGCGCCGACTCTTCATCCGAGTAGGCATCCGGCGTCCACATCTGCAGCCTTACATGCAGATCCCCCGTCGAGCTGGCGTTGATCCTCGGCAATCCTCGTCCGCGCAGATTGAACACCTGCCCACTCTGGGTTCCACCGGGTACCTGCAAGGTCACTGTGCCGCTGACCATCGGGACTTCGACATTCGCACCGAGCGCGAGCTGTGGATACGTGACCAACACCTCGGTGTAGAGGTCTTCGCCGTCGCGCTCGAAGCGTGGATCTTCATCCACCTCGAACACCACGAGGATGTCGCCCATCGGCCCACCACGAGGTCCCACATTTCCCACCCCGCGCATCGTCATGTACTGACCCGTCGCCACGCCTGCGGGAATCCGCACGACGATCTGTTTCTCTCCTCGGATGCGCCCTTCCCCTCTGCACTTCTTGCACGGCGAGGCAATGATCGTCCCTTCGCCGGAGCACGTGGAACAGGGCGCGACGCTTATCACCTGGCCGAAGAACGAGCGCTGCGCGCGACGGACTTCTCCACTGCCTCCGCACGTCGCGCACACAGTCGGCGACGTTCCTGGTTCGGCTCCCCTTCCATCGCAGCGGTCGCACGGCTCGAGCAGCTTCACGGTTACGGTCTTCTCGACGCCGGTCGCGACGTCAGCGAGCGTCATCGGCATCGGAAGCTTGATGTCGGATCCCGTGCGAGGTCCCGCGCGCCCAGTTGTACCGCCGCCCCCAAACAGATCGCCGAATCCGCCCAGCCCTCCGAGATCGCGCATGAAGATGCTGAGCGCTTCGGACAGGTCGACGTGATGGAATCCGCCAGCGCCCCCGCGCAGCCCAGCCTCACCGTAGCGATCGTAGAGCGCGCGCTTGTTCGGATCGCGCAGCACGTCGTACGCCTCGGTGATCGCCTTGAACCTTTCTTCCGACACCTTCGATCCATTATTGCGATCGGGATGGCACGCCATCGCGAGCTTGCGATACGCCTTCTTTATTTCTTCGTCGCCCGCGCCGCGCTGGACGCCGAGCGTTTGATAAAAATCAGCCATGGTTCCTGGAATTCTCCTTCAGTAGATCCGTCACCAGCTCGGACGTGTGTGTCACGAGCGAGATGACCTTGTCGTACGGCATGCGCGTCGGTCCGATGACACCGATGACGCCGGTCAGCGGACCAGCGTGATACGAAGCAGTGACGACCGTGAAGCTCGCGAGCCTCGGGTCGCTGTGCTCGTTGCCGATCGTGATCGAGACACCCCCTGTCTCGCTACGACGACGCAACAGCTCGCCAAGTTTCTCGCGCGTCTCAGTCAGAGCGACCAGCTTCCTCATGTTGTCGATGCTGGCGAACTCGGGCTGTTCGGCGAGAACCGATGCCTGTCCCAACATAACGGTGTCGTCGCTCGGCTCCAGTGCGCTATCGAAAAGCTGATCGCCTTCCTCGATGAAGACATTGAGGAGATGCGATGCTTCGCGAGTCGGACCGATGTCGCGTAAGCGGTCGCCCAGCGAGGAGCGAATCTGCCGCAGGCTGAGCCCGGCCAGCCGCTCGTTCAGGACCTGAGTGACTTCAGCAATTGCCGCATCGGCGATCTCGCCCTGAACATCGACGAAGATCGTCCGCATGGCGCCCGCGGACAGGGTGAGCGCCACCAGGAGCCGCTCGGACGAAAGGCGGATCAGCTCGACGTGCTCGAGAATCGCGTTGTCGAATCGCGGACCGAGCGCGATGCCCAGCTCCTGTGTGATGACACCGAGGCTCTGCGCGGCGCGACGCAGAATTGCTTCGACCGCGGAACCGCCGGTGCTGATCTGCGCGGTCAACCGCTCCCGCTGCATCGCGTCAGGTGCGCGAAGCGGAATCAGCGAATCCACGTAAACACGGTAAGCGATGTCGGTCGGAACTCGTCCGGCTGATGCGTGCGGATGGAAGAGGTACCCCTTCTCTTCCAGGTCGCTCATGGTGTTGCGGATCGTCGCCGGCGACACGCCAAGCCCGAATTTATGGGCGAGACTGCGGGAACCGGCTGGCTCAGCCGTTTCGACGTAAGTCTGAATTACGGCTTCGAGAACCCGCCGTTCGCGCTCGCTCAGACCGGGGAGTGACATACTCTCAAATATAGCAGTGACTATGAGTTGCGCTTACGCCGCGATGGGCCGATTGGACCTTCGCGCGGCTAAGTCGGCAGCGAGACTGTCGAGGCGGAGCCACCCGGTCGGAGTGAGACGGAGACGTAAGCGGGTCGAGCTCCGGCCCTCATCACTGGCCGCAAATGGCGCCGAGGCTGTGCCTGGTTCGACTTGCGCCCAACCCGCCGATCGCCACAATTCGGCGACGGAAAGCTCTGCCTCACCGATCTCGAGACCGTTTCGCGTGCGCAACCCGAGATACACTTCCTCGGCGTCGCGGTTCTCATCGGTAAGGATTTCTTCGCCGCCCAGCGTCGGTTCTGCGTTGGAGAGTCGGCGCACCCATTCCGCATAGGCCGCAACATTCCAGCGTCGCGCCGCGCCATCGAACGAATGCGCGGATGGCCCGACTCCGGCGTACGAAGCTCCGGTCCAGTACGCCGAGTTGTGTCGGGAGGATTTGCCGGGAAGCGAGAAGTTGGAGACCTCGTAGTGCTCGAACCCGGCGGCCGACATCGCCTCGTTTGCGTAGAGAAACTCTTCCTCGTACTGAGCCTCGGATCCTTCGACGACCGCGCCCCGGTCGGCCCAGCGGGCGATTGGCGTGTGCGCTTCGACGGTGAGGCCGTAGAGCGAGACGTGCACCGGTGACAGCGCGAGAGCGCGCTCGACATCGTTTTTCCAATTGCGGTTCAGGTGCGCGGGCAGGGCGAAGATCAGGTCGAGAGAGATGTTGTCTATTCCGCCGCGCCGAATCTCCTTGATCGCCCGGGCGATCTGGGATGAGTCGTGGGTTCGATGCATCCACTTGAGAACGGCGTCGTCGAAGCTCTGCGCGCCCAGGGAGATTCGGTTGACGCCGGCGGCGAGCCACTGCGCGACGGCGATGTCGTTGACGTCATCCGGGTTCGCCTCGATTGTCACCTCCGCCCCAGGGGTGATCGTTGCGCGCTCCCGGATAGCTGCGAGCACGCTGGCGACGCCGGGCCCGCCCAGACGCGACGGGGTCCCTCCGCCGAGGTAGACCGTGTCGAGGGTCGCGCCGTCCACCGCTCCTTGTTTGAGCTCGGCCCGGAGCGCGGTCTGATACTCTTCTGTCGGCGTCCGGGAGCGGACGGCGATCGAGAAATCGCAGTACGAGCAGCGGCGCGCGCAGAAGGGGACGTGCACGTACAGATGGGCCGGGGGCATCTTGAAATATAGGCTCGTACGGGAAGATCAACTGCAACTGAACGGGTGCGAGTACTGACATCTCGGTTGGTCGAAATCAAAAGAAACTGAACGGGTGCGAGTACTGACATCTCGGTTGGTAGAGATCAAAAGCAACTGAACGGGTGCGAGTTGTGAGTGGCGTAGCTGCCAGTTGCGAGTTCACTACGCCCTGACTTACCCCAGCGGCGTTCGAGTAACTGCCTGTGCCATAATGCAAGTATTGACGTCTGGGCGTAGTGAACTGAGAACTACCAGCTACGCCACTCACAACTCGCACCCGTTCTGTTGCAGTTGTCTAACGCCGCCTGATCTCTCCCCCGGGCGAGCAATCAATCAGTCCCATAATCTCCAGGGACGTTATCGCCGCCAGACACTCCTGCGTGCTAAGGCCGGACTTTGTCGTTAGGGCGTCAACATCGACGTAGCCCGCGTCGAGCACATCCCATATCCGCCGCTCCGCCTCCGGAAGGTTGGGAAGCGGCCGATCCTTGGGCGCCGACACCCCGAGCAACGCCAGCGCGTCCTCGACCGAGGCAATCATGACGGCACCGTCCCGAAGAAGCTGATTCGACCCTCGGCTCTGCTCGGAGTCAATCGGCCCCGGGACCGCCGCGACAACTCTCCCCAATTCCAAAGCCTGGCTGGCGGTATTGAGCGCCCC
>DASYVU010000009.1:0-3173 GCA_035936715.1 Gemmatimonadaceae bacterium | reverse complement strand
AAGTTCCGATGACCGAGCGGGTAGAAGTGACCTGCTTCCCGCACAACTTCGCGCGAGTCAAAGCCAAGTACGGCTTCATGCAAACCCCGAACGTGCCGGAAGTGCTCGCGCTGGCCACCGAGCGGGGCATCATCGCCAAGCCCGCGGAGACGACGTACTACCTTGGACGGGAGAATCTCATTCCGTCGGGAACCAAGCCGATCGCGAGTTGGAGAAAGCATCTTTTTATTTTCATGCAGCGTAACGCACGGCCGGCGACAGAGTTTTTCGGGATTCCGCCGAACCGCGTGGTGGAGCTCGGCGCGCAGATGGAGTTCTAGTCGCGTCGACGCAGTCTCTCGATCTCTCGGCGATCTTTCTTGCTCGGACGTCCGCGCTCGTAGCCCGGAACCGACTGCGCCACTTTCACCTGGAGCTGCATGGCTTCTCGCGCCCGACGTCCCTCGGCGCTCTCTTCGTAGAGCGTCGCCGCCACCGAAGCCGGTCCACGTCGTTCCGAAAGCGCCCGGACGGTGACTATGTGATGATAAGGACCCAGTCGTATCCTGAGCGAGTCCCCTGCCTGGAGCTGTTTCGCGCGTTTCGCCCGCTCGCCATTCACTTCGACTTGTCCCTTTTCGACGGCATTGGCGGCGAGCGCGCGCGTCTTGTAAAACCGGGCCGCCCACAACCACTTGTCGAGGCGGACCCTGATTACGTCGCCTGAGCTCATCCCTTCGTTGCCCCTGCCAAGGGTTCGGAGTCATCAAGATAAGCGAGATCCCTCCCTGGGGTGCGTCCGTGGTCGAAGACAACTGGGCAAGCCAGCTTAAGAAAATCGAGCGGGAGTTCGACGGACTTCCGCCCGAGCCATCGCCTGCAGTTCAGAAAATGCAGAGCGAAGCGGAGCGTCGCGCCAAAGAGAAGGCGCAACAGCGCGCCGCGATGTTCGGCGCGGGCGCGCGATTGATTCTCGTATTCGCGCTTGGCGCCGCGATCGTCATATGGCCGTATTCCCGCGAGTGCGGCTGGGGATGGTTCGGCTACGTAGGCGTCGAAGGCGTAATCGTTGCCGGCGGATTGTGGGTCGCCTTCACTACCTGGCGCGGACGTCTACCGAAGATGCACGCGTTTTCGCTACTGATTGTCCTGGCCGGATTGGTACTGATCGCCGCCGAGGTGTTGCCGAGGATCGGGTATGCGGCGACTGACCCGAAACACCCTCCCCAGCTGTGGTGCCCTGAAACGGCGAGCCCTCGGCCAGCGACTACCATGACTAACCAATACCCAACGATCACGACGACGAACGCGCTGCCAGACACTACCGTGCTGGAACAGCGCGTTCATTACGCGGCTCAGTCTCTCGGAAGCCGCTGGAAAGAAAGCACCAGCGATCTCGCTAAACAGCTCCGTCCGCAGCAAGCTGCCTTAGAGCAGACGCTGCATCGCGAGCTGCGTTTGCGGCGAGAGCCCTGATCTCCTCCTCTGCCACAGGCTGAGGCTCCAGCCCAGCGGAGCCCTCGACTTTTGCATCATGCCGTCGCCACCCGGAAACCCCATCCTGAATTGATTGTCGAAACGCATGAGGTCGCTGGCTTTTCCGGCGACGACCTGTACATCGCGGAACCTTCCACCTGAATAAACGCGCAAATTCACTCGGCTTCCCGGCGAAAGCTTCCGCACTTCGCGAGTCAACCGGTGCGATGCAACCTCGTTGGAATACGAATCATCGATGTCCGCGACTGGCGTGCGAAGGTCCACGCCATTGATCGCGGCGATGCGATCACCCTCGATTATGCCGGCGCTCTCCGCGGGACCTTTCGGCGTCACCCCCTCGACGAATACGCCGAGCGTATCGCGACGCGTGCCGGTCGCGCGAAGCTCGATGCCAAGGGCCGCGCGCTTTGCCATTGCAGAATCCATTCGCAGAAAAATCCTGTTGCCGAATGCCGAGTCCCCCGAAAAGCTGCGGCGGAACACACGACATTCCATGCGCCCGTCAGAGTACTTCGTGCAGGTTGAGTCCGGTTGTCCCTTCACCGCCTGTGCATCGAGTGTCGCCGCGGCCGACATGGCAGCTATTGCGGGTACAAGCAGAAATGCTTTCATAGTGTCTCCTTGATGGTTCTGTCTCATAGGACATCGACCCGCAATCAAGGGTTGCCGGTGCAAAACGTGACCGCTCCGGCGATATTGAGGCATGTCTACGACGCTCGAGCCGCCCAAGAGCCCGGAGATCGACGCCCACGCGTTTGAGCATCATTGGCAGGATGAAGCAGATGCGGCTTACCTGTATCGGCTGTTATCCGCCGCCGAGCCCGACCCGAAGAAGAAGGACGTCTACTCTCGCCTGGCCGATGTCGAAGACCGGCACGTCGTAGTCTGGAGCAACCTCCTCACGGCGCATGGACACCCTCCGCCGAAGTTTCGCCCCAGCGGACGGGCGAAGCTCCTCGCCACACTCGGACGCTGGTTCGGTCCAAGCTTTCTGCTGCCGATGCTCCTCGAGGAAGAGGGGCGAGAGGTAAAGGCGTACCTCGACATGCATCGCGAGACGCCGCGCGGGGCACCCGGCGGCCCGGAAGCGCTGATACTCGCGCGCGAATCAGCGGAGCACGCGACCACGCTCGGCGCGATCGCCGGAAAGGGCGGCGAGCCCTGGCACAAGACGTCGTCGGGCGGATTCCTGCGCAACGTCGTGTACGGCTTCAACGACGGACTCACAGCCAACTTCGGGCTCGTGGCCGGCGTGATCGGCGCGGCGACGGTGAATCAGCACCAGGCCGTCGTGGTTGCCGGAGTGGCTGGCCTGATCGCCGATGCTCTGTCGATGGGATCGAGCGGATACCTCGCGAGCAAAAGCGAGCGCGAGGTTTACGAGTACGAGATCTCGATGGAAAAAACCGAGGTCGAGCTCATGCCCGAGATCGAGCGCGACGAGCTGGCGATCATCTACGAGACAAAGGGAATGGATCGCGACTCCGCGCACTCGCTCGCAACGCGTGTAATGGCGGACCCTCAGCTTATGCTGAAGGAACAGGTGCAGGAGGAGCTCAAGATCGGTGAGTTCAACATGTCGCCGCTTCGTGAGGGGTGGATCACCGGCCTCGCGACTGCGTTCGGAGCCGCGATTCCCGTATTCCCTTTCCTCATTTGGCGCGGGACCACCGCGATCGTGATCGCGTTCACTGTGG
>DASYVU010000008.1:0-16942 GCA_035936715.1 Gemmatimonadaceae bacterium | reverse complement strand
TCCGGAACACGATCAGATAAGCGGCGAGAAAGCACACGACGAGATTGCCCGCGGTCGCGATGACCGCCATCGAGACGCTGTTTGTTATCGGACGCCACAGCTCGCTCTCGGAGAAAAGGCGCCGGTAATTCTCGAATGTGTACTCCGGTGGGAGCACCTGCGTCGTCCACACGCCGTCCCTCGCGAAGGAAACGAGCACGACCATGAGATGCGGGAGGACCAGCGCGATCACGATCATTGCCGCCGCGATGCTGGTGAGAATCTGCACTCGGCGCGACCGAATCGTCCGACGCTTGCGACCTCCCTTGCTCGCCAGCGTGTACTTCCGCTTTCGATCCAGCCAGCGAAAGAGCACGAGCCCCGCGACAGCGCTCAATGCCAGCACCGTTGTCTCCACGTAGGCGAGACCCAAAGCGCCATTCGTCTTCGACGCGAGAATCTGCGTCGACAGAACCCGCAGTCCACCTCCGAACACGTAAGGCGCCGAGAAGGAGCCGAGCGCATTCATGAAGACGAGAAGAGCGGAGCCGGCAACGGCCGGCATGAGAAGCGGAAGCGTCACGCGTCTCAGCCTCTGCCAGGTATTCGCGCCGAGTCCGGACGCCGCTTCGTCGAGCGTCGCGTCGAACCGCTCGAGACCAGCCGAGACGAATAGGAAAACGTAGACGTACATGGTGTAGGCGTGAACGAAGACGATCGCACCGACTCCCTTGAGCCTCCACGGCGCTTCCTGCATCCCGAGGATTCGCTGCACGATACGCGTGACGAGTCCGCTTTCTCCATAGAGAAAGAGGAACGCGATCACTCCAACAAGGGGCGGCAGCGCGGCGGGGAGCGTCGCGACCGCGCGTAACAGCCGGCGGCCGGGAAAGTCGAATCGGCCCAGCAGAAAGGCGAGCGGAACGCCGATGGCGAGTGAAGCGAACACCGACGCGACCGAGATGACGATGCTCGTCCACAGCGCTTCGCGATCGGCAGGGCTCGCTGCGAATTCGCGCCAATGTCCGAGTCCATTCTCGAAGCTGCCGGCAATCACGGCTGCGTTCGGATACACCACCGTCCACAACAGCAGCAGAATCACGGGAAACGCGATCACCCAACTCTGTCCCCTGAACGACGATTTCATCCCGGCACGATTGGAAATGGTCCCTTAGTCGGCGCCACCGCCACATTATCGTCTTCGTGCGCATTCCCCGATGCGGACTCGACATCGACGGTCACCCCGCCGGAAAGCTCCACGCGATACACGATGACGCCGCCCGCGAATCGGCGATTCACGACACGTCCCGGCCAGGCTGAATTTCCGCCCTGGCCGACGAGCTCCAGCGCCTCAGGTCGCAGGACCACGAATGCCTTGCCGTAAGGCAGTGGCATTCCCTTCGGGCGATTCACGGTCAGCTCACGTGTCTGTCCGCCGATTATCACTGAGGCAGTATTGCCGCGATCGATGGCCGGTACAATCGTCCCGCGCCCTATGAACGCGGCGACTTCCCTCGACTCAGGCGCTTCGTACAACTCTTCCGGGGTGCCGACCTGCAGCAGCTTCCCTTTTTTCAGAAGCGCAATCCGATCGGCGATCGCGAACGCGTCCTCCTGATCATGAGTCACGAACAGCGCCGGCACCCCGACGCGCCGGAGCATCGCCCGCAGGTCGTCGCGCATCGCCTGCCGCAGAGTGGGATCGAGATTCGACAATGGCTCATCGAGCAGCAGCGCGCGGGGCTCGATCACCAGGGCGCGGGCGAGCGCAACCCGCTGCTGCTCGCCGCCTGAAAGCGACTGGATCGCCCGGTCGCCGGCGCCAGCCAACCCGACGGCGGTTAGCGCCGCGCGTGCTTTCTCCAATCGCTCGGCCCTGCGAACGCCCCGCGCTTCAAGACCGAACCCCACGTTATCCTCAACCGGCATGTGAGGAAATAGTGCATAGTGCTGGAAGACCATTCCAAACCCGCGACGCTCGGGTGGGACGCGCGTGATGTCCGCGCCGCCAAGCGTCACCGTTCCGGCATCGGACTGTTCATATCCGGCCGCGATGCGCAGCGTCGTCGTCTTGCCCGAGCCCGACGCGCCCACGAGAGCGAGCAGCTCTCCTGGGCCCACCTCTACCGAAACATTGTCGACGGCCGTGAATTCACCGAATCGGCGCGTCACACCATTGAGCGCCAGCACTCCCGCACCAGGTTCCGCACCTCGCGCCCGCGGCGCGGCCGTCATTGCTCGTGTCCGCGGTTCCTGATGTTCGCGTCCCAGTACTTCATCCACTCGTCGAGGTGCGCGGCCATCACTTCGCGATCGACAGGCATCGGCTTGATCTTCGCCATCGCATCGCGGATCCATGCGGGGAGCTTCGACACCGGAACATCCTTGCGCGCGGGAATGCGAAGGAAGGAGTCGGCGGCTGCAATCATCGCCTCGGGCGTCGTGACGTACTCGTAGTACTCCTCGGCCTCTTTCGGATGCTTGGTGCCGCGGACGATCGCGATCCCGTCCACCAGCAGCGGGGTGCCGCTCGACGGAATCGAGTATCTCACCGGGATGCGAGTGCGCTGCTCAAGCGTCGCGATGTCGGGCATGTCCCACATCGTAACGACTCCTTCCTGCCGACCCAGCTTCTGATAGAGAATCGTGGGATTCAGAGTGTACTCCCGGGTGTTGGCGTCGAGCTTCCGCAGCCACTCATAGCCTGCATCCGGTTTGCCGGTTTGCGCAATGGACCGCGCCATGATTGCGCCGAAGATCGCGCGCATCGTACCCGACGCGATCGGATCGCGAATGAGAATTTTCCCCTTCCATTTGGGATCTAGAAGATCGTCCCAGTCTTTCGGCGCGTCGGCCTCCTTTACAGCGGCGCTGTTGTAGCCGATGACTTCGGGCGTCAGATACGTCCCGTACCAGTTGTCGCGCGCCTCCCGCCCATCTGCATCAATCGCTGCTGCCCATGTCGGCTTGTACGGCTGCAGCAGGTTTTCCCTGGTCGCCCTGTCGAACGCTTCCGCCGGCGCTCCGAACCACACGTCCGCCTGTGGATTCGGTTTCTCGGCGCGTACGCGCTCCAGGACCTCCTGCGAGCCCATGTCCACCCATTGTACATCGATATCCGGGTGAACCTTCTCGAACCCCTTCTCGAGGTACTCGAGCAGCTCTTTCCCGTGCGGCGAGTAGACGATCAGAACTTTGCGGTGATCCGAGCTGCACGCTGCGAGAACTGTAAGCGCCACGAACAAAGCTGCCGTGCGGCGGAGCTTCATCGAATGGTGTTGCCGCCGAGGAGGTTGGCGAAGATGCGCGCACCGCCGGGAACGCCGGCGGGTAGCTGGCGAAAGAGCGCGAGCGGAACGTAGATGTAAGCCCCGCGTCCGTACGGCGCGGCGAGAATCGCGGCTCGGTTGGGGGGCTCGCCCGGATCGTTCATCGCAAGCATGCTGCGATAGTGTGAATCGAACGTCGAAGGCATGTACGTCGCTCTTTCCTGCACCCAGCCTCTGAAATCATCCTGGGTGATCTTGTTCGGCGCGTTGAGCAGAGGCGACTGCGGATCGGTGAAAGTCACGGGCGCATTCTCATCCGTGACTCGCTCGGCACGCTGTTGTAGCGTAATCGGATAGGGCATGATCCCCGGCCGCTGCATCTCCGCCTGTCCATACTGCACGACGAGACGGCCGCCGTTCCTCACGTATGAGAGCAGGTATTCGTTGTTGTCCTGCAAGCTCTGGCTGGACTGATAAGCGCGCGGACCGACGACGATGGCGGTGAAGCGACTGAGGTCGGTCTGAGGAAGATCGTCCGCATCTAAGATGGTCAGCGGAACTCCGAGCTGTTGGAGGACCGGCGCGACATTGTCTCCGACCCCGGGAACGTAGGCAACGTTGAGCCGCGTCGGAAGAGCAACGTCGACTGCGTTGACGCTCATCGTCGACGGGCGGTAGATCCGCTGCGGATTGATGTGCGGATACTCGATTGGGATGTAGCCTGACTGATACGATACGCCTTTCGCCGAGGCGATCGCTTTGACCGTATGTGTTCCGCGAGGCAAGGTTCCCCGTACCCTGAAGGCAAGAGTTCGGGTAGATCCTGGCGCCATGAGGACAGTGCGTTCCAATGAATCGGCAGTGAGTCCTCGGGGAAGCGTCAGAGAAACAGTTACCGATGCGGGGGCACTCAACGCCGAGCGCAGCGTTGTCTTGATCAACTGATTAGATGGGACATTGGCGCGAATCATGGTAGTCGCTTGATCGAGCGTCACGGAGATTCCCGGAGCTACGATCAGGGGCCTCTGGACATCACCCCGGACGCGATCCACATAGTGGTATACGATCGGAGCAGCTACGTCGAGAAGGGTTCCTTGTGGACCGGTTTGAACCGTTACATGCGCCCAATTCTGGCGTTCCCTCTCGTCCTCCGATGTGCCGGTGATGCGTAGAGCAAATAGATCACTCTTGCGGGCCTCAGCGAGCCACCAGGGCTGGGTTATCTGGCCGCCGACTAATAGTTGAGTCCATTGATAGCTGGAGTCCGGAAGCAGTGCCGGGGGGAAATGGATGGCTCCGCTCTCGATGTGAACCGGCACTCGTCCGCGATTATAGAGTGTCATGGTGATCTTCGCCGTGTCACCAAGTGCGAGTGCCTGTCTGTCTGCGACGGCTTCGAGAGCAAGAGCGGGCCGGGTTTCAGGCGGCGCCGTACGTCCGTCGCGAACCAGCAGCCTTGTCGTGTCGAAGCCCGCGAAGATGGACTTCTCCTCCTTGGCCGGCGGCGCCGGAATCCTGGAATCTTCCCGCGTCAGATAATCCCACTGCACTCCTTTGCGACGCAGCGTCCCTTCACCCTGCGACTTGTGTTGCGACCGGCTGTCCGCCGCAATCTCCTGATACGACAAGCCAAGATTCGGGTCGTACTCTCCGACATTGATCGAGATCGTCCGATCCTGCGGTGAGAATCGCGCTAGCCGATAGAACTTGCTCGGCGTCCATGCGGCGCCAAATTTCTTTACCGGAAAGCGAACGGTATCCGCCGCCAGATCGTACGCCTGCCTCGCCACGATTGCCGAGATCTGGTGCTGACCGTGGCCATCGCGCGGAGTGCCGGAGAAAGTCGTGATCACGATGTGCGGCCTGAAAGCGCGCATCACCGTCATGACATCGTTCAGCAGTGAATCCTGGGGCCAGTGCTTCCGCGTCTCATCCGCCGTTTTCGAGAAACCGAAGTCATACCCGCGAGCGAAGTACTGGTGGGCTCCATCGATCCGCCTCGCCGCCAGCAGCTCCTCGGTCCGAATCACGCCCAGCGCTTCGCCGAGCTCGTTGCCGATGAGATTCTGCCCGCCGTCACCACGCGTCAACGACATGTAGGCGGTCTCGACGCGACGTCCGCGGGCGAGCCACGCGATCAGATTGGTATCTTCATCATCCGGATGGGCGGCGATCCAGAGCACGCGCATCCGCTCCGGCGCATTCTGCACCCGAATGCTCGCGGCCGACGGAACTATTCCCTGCGCGCTTCCGGGCTGCGGCATCAGCACGGCCGCCCCCAGCGCAGCGAGTGTTACCACCGCGATATGGGCGCGCGCCGTGAGACTCAGAAGTCGCGCTTTCCTCATTGTTGTCGGAAGATCGATGCTCAGGATTTGAGCGCCATGCCGCGACGTTTCGCTCCCGATGCCAGCTGCACCGGCGCATTCACCTCGGTGACGATGCGCTCCTGCTCCTTCTTGTGCGACTCGGCGTATCCCTCAGCGGGGCTGGCGCGATCGGGACGACCGATGTATCGGGTCGGCAGCGCGTTGCCCGTTGACATCCGGAGCCGCGGCGCGACGTACGTCCACGCACCCTGATTCTTCGGCTCTTCCTGCGCCCAGATCACTTCCTCTATCGCCGGATAAAGATCGACGATCTGCGCCACGTGACTCCCCGGCCAGGGATACAGCTCCTCGATCCTCACGATTGCAGCGTGCGGCGCGCGCTTCGCCGCGAGATCGTAGTAGATCTTTCCGGTGCAGAACACCAGTCGCGTTACCGCCTCGCGCGTGTGCGACGCGACTGGATCGTCGATCACCGGCCGGAATTGTCCGCTCGTCAGCTCGCTGATGTTCGACGCCGCCTCAGGCATCCGCAACAGACTCTTGGGCTGCATCAGGATCAGCGGACGGCGCTCGGACAGTGCCGCCTGGCGTCTCAAAATGTGAAAGTACTGCGCCGGCGTCGAAGGATAGGCGACGCGCTGATTCCCCTCGGCGCAGAGCTGCAGAAACCTCTCCAGTCGCGCGCTCGAATGCTCAGGGCCCTGCCCCTCGTAACCGTGCGGAAGCAGGAGCACGACCGATGAATCCTGACCCCACTTGGCGCGATCGGCGGCGATGAACTGGTCGATGATCGGCTGCGCGACGTTCACGAAGTCCCCATACTGCGCTTCCCACAACACCAGCGTGTCCTCGGCGACAGTGCTGTACCCGTACTCGAATCCGAGCACCGCTGTTTCCGAGAGCGGGCTGTTGTAGATCTCGAACCGGCCGTGCTTCGCTCCGTCGGCGACGTGCGCGAGAGGAACGTAGATCTCGCCCGACTCCGCGTCGTGGAGCGCCGCCTGTCGATGCGAGAACGTCGCGCGCTCGGCATCCTGTCCCGTGAGACGGATCGACGTCCCATCCGTTAGAAGCGACGCGAATGCGAGCGCTTCCGCGTGTCCCCAGTCGATTCCGCCGGCGTCCCCCATCGCCTCCGCCCGCCGCGCCAGAGTCTTCGCCAGCCGCGGATTCGCCTTCAGCGTCGGCGGCCACTTGAGCAAACGCTCGTTGAGCGCGCGCAGGCGATCAGCATCGACTCCGGTATCCGCGCTCGCCGCCGACAGATCCGCCTGTCCTTCTTTCGGTGCCCGGTGCTCGGGCGGATGGATCTCCCCGCTCTTCATCGCCGTCTGAATCCGATCGAAGTTCGCCGCCACATCGGCATCGAGCTTCTTTACTTCGGCGTCGGTGACGACTCCCTCGGCGACGAGGCGATTACCCCAGACTTCGCGTGGCGAAGGATGCGAGCGAATCTTTTTGTACAGCTCCGGCTGCGTGAAGGACGGCTCGTCCGTCTCGTTGTGTCCGTGACGCCGGTAGCCGACAACATCGATCAGAAAGTCCTTGCCGAACTTCGCGCGATACTCGATTCCGAGTCTCGTCACGTGCACGCACGACTCCGCGTCATCGGCGTTGACGTGAATGATTGGCACCTCGAATCCCTTGGCGAGATCGCTCGCGTAGTGCGTCGAGCGGCCGTCGATCGGATCAGTCGTGAATCCAACCTGATTGTTGACGATGATGTGAAGCGTTCCGCCCGTGCGGAACCCTTCGAGGCCGGAAAGGTTGAAGGTCTCAGCCACCACTCCTTCGCCGGGGAACGCTGCGTCGCCATGGACGCAGACAGGGAGAACCGCCGATTCATCTCTCTTTCCGCCGCCCGCCAGAACCTGCCGCGCGCGCGCAACTCCTTCGAGAACGGGATTCACCACTTCGAGATGGCTCGGATTGGGAATCAGCACAATATCGACTTCAGCGCCATTCGCCGTTTGTCTCGTGCCGCGCGCGCCCAGGTGGTATTTCACGTCCCCGGTTTCACTCACCGCGTTGGTCGCCGCATGCTTGCCTTCGAATTCCTCGAAGATCGTCGCGTACGGCTTGCCGAGTGTGTGGGCGAGAACGTTGATGCGGCCACGATGGGCCATCGCCAGGTCGATCTCGCGCGTCCCATGCGCGGCGGCCGCTTCGATCGCGACGTCGAGCATCGGAACGAGGACGTCCCCGCCTTCGATAGAGAAGCGCTTGTACCCCTGATACGCGCGGCCGAGGAAGCGCTCGAGCCCATCGACCTCGGTGAGACGCTGCAGAATGTCGCGCTTGTCTTCTTCGCTGAGCGGCGCATTGAGACGTCCGCTTTCGATCTCCTCTCGCAGCCACTCGCGCTCGTCGACTTTGCCGAGATGCGCGATCTCGAAGCCGATCCGCGATGAATAAAACTCCCGGAGGCTGCCGACTACGTCTGCTGCGGTTCCTCCCTCGCCACCGAGAGCCTCCGCGGGAATGTTTTGCAGATCTTCCTCGCTGAGGCCGTGAAATTCCGGCGTGAGCTCGGGAGTGCCGCCGGGCGGTGTGCCCAGCGGATCCAGTGGGACGGCGAGGTGGCCGAAATTGCGGATCGCATCGACGAGCTTCGCCGCGGCGGCAACTTTTCTGAGCAGCTCGGCATCGACCCGTGTGGCCGCTGGAGTCTCTCCTGCCGTAGGGGGCACGGCGCCGCTCAGACTCTCGGCGAACCGGAAGAATTGTCGCCACGATTCGTCTACCGACGCCGGGTCGCGCCGATAGGCCTCGTATGCTTCGCTTATGTATCCGTCATTGAAGACGCCCGTGATCGGGTCGGAGCTCATGCTCTAAATTTAACCGCGCTCTACTGTCCTTGGCGCTGTGTTCACGGGCAGGGGAAGGGTGTATTTCGAGCGGGCCGCGGCCGCATGCAGAATCTTGAGCGCGGGACCGATCTCCAATGTCGGCAGATAGAGAAAGCCGGCGATACCGTTAACGTCCAGCAGATGCAGCTCCTGAGAGTGGCGCGTCAGGCTCACCGCGATCACGGGGGTATTGGAGAGAAGCTCGTCGCGCTCCCACTTTTCGAGCGGAATGGTCGCCAGGAGGTCGTAGTCGCAGATGACCACATCGGGCGACGCTCCTCTCGCAGCCTCAACCGCCGCATCGAGTCCAACGGCCTCGGCCGTGACGACGCCCATGCGAGCGAAATACCGCGCGATGTGCTCACTCAAAAAGCGATGGCGCGCAATGCACAGTGCGCGGAGAGGCGCGGCTTCTTCCTGCCGAGCCGCTTGAACTGATTCTAGAGACATGGCCGTTGATCGTAAGGCACTATAGAACGGAACACAAGCAGAACCGGAATTAAATCTTCGTGTAAGCAAGCCGATGAACTGCAACTGAACGAGATGCCAGGACCGTCCAGTTGCAGTTGCCGCTGCGGACCAAAAAAAAGAGCGCCCCGCACGATGATCCGTGCGGAGCGCCCCAGAAGCTCGAGCGGGCAGCTCTTACTTCTTCGTCTTGTCGACGTTGTTGCCGATGATGCCGCCGAGGATCGCTCCGGCCGCGCCACCGATAATCGCGCCCTTCACCTTGTTCCTGCTTGTGACCGCGCCGATCACAGCACCAGCACCGGCGCCGATCGCGGCGTCACGCTTGGTGTGCTTGACTTCCACTGGTGCGGGAGCCGGAGCCGGAGCCGAAGAATACGTTCCGCCCGACGAGCTCCGACGAGTGGTCGTGCGACGGACTGGCGCGCGGTAAACGGTGCGAGGCGCAGTTGCGTTGCTCCTCAGCGCCGCGGTGGACGTCGCCGTCCCCGCACGCTCAGCGGCGGTGATGCTATCGAGCGGCGTGTACGGCCGGCTCGCTGCAGCCGTGGACAGGTCGGAATTCAACGCGCTATCCGCGGCGGTTTGCTTATCGGCCTTCGAGCAGGCGAATGCGAGAGCCGCGGCCGGAAGAATTAGTAGCTTTTTGAACATTTTTAAAGCCTCCAATATTGACCCCCGCTTAAGGCGACGGCACTACCATAGAGGGCAGACACTGTGCCAAACGTACGGTATAGTTAAGCCGCCGTAGCGGCGGATAACGCGGCAGCCGGCGCCATGTCGTCCTCCAAAGAGGCCGGCAGCGTGAGACGAAAGGCGCTGCCTTGGCCGGGGGTCGAGCACACGGTCAACGAGCCATCCAGCAGCTGAGCCAGGCGTCTCGAAATGGGGAGGCCCAGGCCGGTGCCCGGCTGCTTCGATTCCGAGACCTGGACGAACTCCTCGAAAATGCGCGTGATGTCCTCCTTCGCGATCCCGACCCCTTCGTCGACTACCTCTATTTCTACACCCTTGTCGTCGCACTGTTTGCAAACCACGTGGATCGGCTTGCCCTCGCCGAACTTGATCGCGTTCGACAGCAGATTGAGCAGAATCTGCCTCACTCGTCGTGGGTCGCTCACGATGTTGAAAGGCTCGCTCTCCATGTCGAGGGCGAGGGTAGAGCCATATTCGTCGGCGAGTGGCCGAACGGTTACGAAAAGGTCTTCGATCAGCGCTGGGAGCATCACCGGCTGCAGCGAGAGCTCGATCTTCCCTGCCTCGATCTTGGACAGGTCGAGCACATCGTTCACCAGCTCGAGCAGGTGCCGCGCCGCCTTGAGGGTGCGCTGCAATCCTTCCTTCTGCTTGGCGTTGAGCGGACCGTAAATGTTGTCCAGCATCAGTGTGCTGTAGCCGATCACGGCATTGATCGGCGTCCGCAGCTCATGGCTCATCGAAGCGTAGAACCTGTTGCGCGCGCCCATCGCCTGCTCGAGCGCTATCTGACGCCGATGCAGCTCCTCATTCATCTGCGACAGCTTGGCCGCTGAGCGAGCCTCGGCTTCCAGAAGCGAAGTCCGATGCTCCAGCTCCAGCTCACGCTTTTGACTCTCGCGCAGTAAGTCGCCCTGCCTCTGGATCTCGCCCTGCTTGAGGTAGAGATCCACGAACACTGACACCTTCGATCTGAGGACATCGGGATTGAATGGCTTGAACACGTAGTCCACCGCGCCCATCGAATATCCCTTGAACACGTACGCGTCTTCCTTGCTGATCGCGCTCAGGAAGATGATCGGGATGGTTCGTGACTTCTCGCGCGACTTGATGATCTCCGCTACCTCGAAGCCGTTCATCCCCGGCATCTGGACGTCGAGAAGTATCGCCGCGAAATCATCTGCGAGAACCTGCTTCAGCGCGTCCGGGCCGGAGTTGGCGCGAATCAGAATCTGACCGAGCGGTTCGAGGATCGCCTCGAGCGCGAGAAGGTTCTCGGGCCGATCGTCTACGAGGAGGAGCTTGACGCTCTCGCCACTCATACTGCCTTCCTCGCTCCAACTTTCGCTTGCTCGCGACTGAGCTCGATCAGTCGTGGCGCCAATGCGTCCAGCGGAAGTACCTCAGCGCTCGGGACAGCTTTCAGGGCGGCAGCCGGCATGATCGGAATCTCAGCGCTCCGAGGATCCTGCACCAGAGCGCGGCCACCCCGCTTCACGATGTGGGAAAGACCACGCGCGCCATCCTCGTTCGCTCCAGTGAGTACGACTCCGATCGCCCCCGCTCCGTACGTGTCGGCCGCCGAGCTGAACATCACGTCGATGGACGGTCGGCTGAACCGCACCGGCTCCTCGACAGTCAGAGACAGATAGCCGGCGTCGATCAATACGTGATAGTTCGCCGGAGCGATGTGCACGGTGCCCTGTACCAGCGGCTCCTTGTCTTCCACCTCGCACACTCTCATATCGGTCGCGTCCTGAAGTAGCTCCGACAGAAGCCGATCGGAATCCTTGCCGCGATGCTGCACCACTACGACCGGCAAGCCGAAATCTCCGGGCAAGCCGCCGAGCAGCCTCGTCATCGCGGCGAGGCCGCCCCACGACGTTCCGATTCCGACGACCGAGTATGTCATCTACCTCACTTTCCGGAAGATTTTCTCGGGCGGCGCGATCTGCTGGTAGCTGTCCTCGTGCGCCATGAAGCGAAGCGTCTCCTTGCTTCCCAGAACCAGGACGCCGAACATGGCGAGACTGTCATAGAAGAGGCTGTGCACTTTGGACTGCAATGTCTTGTCGAAGTAGATCAGCACGTTCCGGCAGAGGATGACGTTGAATTCGCTGAATGAGCGGTCCGTCACCAGATTGTGCTGCGAGAACACGACGTTTTTCGTCAGGGACTGATCGAACAGCGCTCCCCCGTATTTCGCAGTGTAATACTCCGAGAACGACCTCTTGCCGCCCGCGCGGATATAGTTGTCGGTGTACTCCTGCATCCGCTCCAATGGAAAAATCCCCGCCTTGGCCCTCTGCAGCACCACCTCGTTGATGTCGGTCGCATAGATGCGGGACCGGTCGTATAGACCCTCTTCGCGCAGGAGGATCGCCATCGAGTACACCTCTTCTCCCGTCGAACATCCCGCGTGCCAGATGCGGATGAACGGATAGGTTCTCAGAAGAGGCACCACGTGCTCGCGGAAGGTCTGGTAAAACCCCGGATCGCGGAACATCGCCGTCACGTTGATGGAGAGATCGAGCAGCAGCTTCTCCATCATCTCGGGCTGGTGCAGCACCCGCTCCTGCAAGGCACTCACACTCGAGAGCCCCTCCTCCTCGATCCGCTTCCACAGCCGGCGCCGGATCGATGCATACGCGTAGGCGCGGAAATCAAATCCGTACTGACGGAAGATCCCTTCCAGCAGCAGCTCGATCTCGATCCTTTCGAGATCGGGCTTGAACGACTGCCGGTCGGACTCGGCGTCAGGAGTGGGAACTACCGCTACCGGTACAGCCACACGCGCAACAGTGACAGCAGCTGGTCGGTATCGACAGGCTTGGTGATATAGTCCGAAGCTCCGGCCGCTATGCACTTCTCACGATCGCCCTTCATCGCCTTCGCAGTGAGCGCGATGATGGGTAGTGCCTTGAACTGATCCATTGCCCGGATCGCCTTGGTCGTCTCATACCCATCCATCTCGGGCATCATGACGTCCATTAGCACCACATCCACATTCGGGTCCTTCCTGAGCTGCTCGATCGCCTGTTTGCCGTTCTCGGCGAAGCGAACAAACATTCCGTGGTCCTCCAGCATGCTCGTCAGCGAGAAAATGTTTCGTACGTCATCGTCGACCACGAGCACGTTTTTGCCGGCTACCACTGAATCTGCATCGTGGAGATGCTCGAGCATCTTCCGCTTCTGCTCCGGCAGCCTCGCTTCAATGCGGTGCAGGAACAGCGCGGTCTCGTCGAGCAGCCGCTCCGGGGACTTCACGTCCTTCACGATGATCGTCTCCGCGTATTTCTTGATCTTCGTCTCATCCTGAGGACTTAGATCCCTGCCCGTGTAGATGATGATAGGCAGGTCATGGTTTTGCGGATCCGACTTTACCCTTTCGAGGAGGTCGAAGCCGCTCATCCCGCCGTTGGTGAGGCCGAGATCCAGGACCATGCAGTCAAAGTGCTTCTCCTGGAGCTTGTTTCTCGCTTCTTCCGCCGAGGCGACGGCCGTGATCTCGACGTCGTCATGCGCGATGAGCTCGACGATGCTCTGCCGCTGTGCCTCATTGTCCTCGACGACTAGCAGGTTTTTCGGAACCGTGTCGATGAAGGACGAAATTCTGGCGAACGCGGCGTCGAGCGCTTCCTTGCTCACCGGTTTGGCCAGGAACGCGATTGCGCCGGCCTTCAGACCCTCGCGCTTCTCCTCCATGCCCGAGATGATGTGCACCGGAACATGTCTGGTCTCCGGATCGCGCTTCAAACGATCGAGCACCTCAAGCCCGTCCATGCCGGGCATTTCGATGTCGAGCGTAATAGCATCGGGCCGGATCTCTCGAGCGGCTTTGAGACCCGCTTCACCATCCAGCTCCACAACGCCCTTGTAGCCTTTGTCGCGCGCCATATCGAGCAGGACCTTCGCGAAGTTCTGGTCGTTCTCGATCACCAGCACCGTGCGGTCACCTTCCTCGATATGCTCGCGATCGTCGGCGATCACCGTTTGCGGAATCGCTCGACGCTCCGGGCGATCCTGCAGCGCATTGCCCGACGGTTTCCGCCGCTGGTCGCGAGGACCGGGCCGTCGCGGCGGGGCTTGTGTCGGTGCCGACTGCGCGCTCATCGGCCGCTGTCGGCCGGACGACACATAGCTGCTCGTGTCGATCGTATCGCGATCGGGCCCGTCCTGCCGGGGGATGTAGCGCGCCGGCAGAAAGAGTGTGAACGTGCTGCCCTGGCCTTCCGCACTCTCGACACGTATTTCGCCGCCGAGGAGGCGCGCGATCTCGCGGCTGATGGAGAGGCCAAGGCCCGTTCCACCGTATTTGCGGGTGGTGGTTCCGTCTGCCTGCTGGAACGCCTCGAAGATCAGTTTCTGCTTGTCTCTCGGAATTCCGACACCGGTGTCGGCCACCGCAAACGCGATCACCTCTGACGCGGCCTCGAGTGTGGGATTCTGGAACCGTCTCCCTTTCTCAGCGCGGCGGATGGTGAGAGTGACGTCTCCATCCTGTGTGAACTTGAACGCGTTCGACAACAAGTTCTTGAGGACCTGCTGCAGGCGTCCGCCATCGGTAGAGATCGCCTGCGGAAGATCCGTGTTCATATCCACGCGGAATTCGAGTCCCTTCTGCTCGGCGAGCGCGGTGAAGCTGCGCTCGACAAACTCCTTCACTTCCGTCAAGCGGACGTCCGTCGGATTTACATCCATCTTTCCGGCTTCGACCTTCGACAGGTCGAGCACGTCGTTGATGAGATTGAGCAGATCGCTGCCCGAGGTGAGAATCGTTTGTGCGAACTCCACCTGCTTCGGCGTGAGGTTGCCGGCCTTGTTCTCGCTGAGAAGGCGCGCGAGAATGAGGAGACTGTTGAGCGGGGTCCTCAGCTCGTGTGACATGTTGGCCACGAACTCCGACTTGTACTTGGAGCTCAGCGCGAGCTGCTCCGCCTTCTCCTCGAGAGAGAGACGCGCCGCTTCCACTTCCTCGTTCTTCGATTCGACTTTGCGATTCTGCTCGGCGAGCAGAGATGCCTTCTCTTCCAGCTCCTCGTTGACCTGCTGCAGCTCTTCCTGCTGGTCCTTGAGCAGCTCTTCGGATGTGCGGAGCGTCGTCGCCTGCGCTTCGAGCTCGGAGTTGGATTTCTTGAGCTCCTCCTGCTGCGTGCGCAACTCTTCGGACTGAGTCTGCAGCTCGAGCGTAAGGCTCTGCGACTGCTCGAGCAGCTCCGCCGTCCTCATATTGGCGGCGATCATGTTGATCACGACGCCCACACTCTCCGCCAGCTGATCGAGGAAGAGCTGGTGAATCTGACTGAACGGCAGGAACGACGCGAGCTCGATGACCGCCTTTACTTCTCCCTCGAACAGAACCGGCAGCACCAGGATATTGCGCGGTGGAGCTTCGCCGAGGCCCGAAGTAATGCGGATGTAATCGTCAGGAACATTCGTTAGCAGGATCGGCTTCTTCTCGAGCGCGGCCTGGCCAACGAGTCCTTCGCCGAGGTGGAACCGGTTGCCCACATGCTTGCGCTCCTTGTAGGCATAGCTCGCTATCAGCTTCAGGACCGGCGTGTTGTTATCGTCCTCCATGATGTAGAACGTGCCGTGGTGCGCAGAGACGAGTGGAGTGAGCTCCGACATAATGAGCTTCGATACCGCCTCGAGATCCTTCTGTCCCTGCATCATGTTCGAGAACTTGGCGAGGTTTGTCTTCAGCCAGTCCTGTTCGTTGTTCTTCTCCGTCGTAGTCTTCAGGTTCGCGATCATCTGGTTCAGGTTGTTCTTGAGCTCGTCCAGCTCGCCCTGAGCTTCGACCGCGATCTGCCTGCTCAGATCGCCGCGCGTCACAGCGGTTGCGACGTCTGCGATCGCCCGCACCTGCAGCGTCAGGCTGTTCGCCATCGCGTTCACGTTGTCCGTGAGCGCTCTCCATGTCCCGGCAGCGCCGGGCACTTCTGCCTGGCCACCGAGCTTTCCTTCAGTGCCTACTTCCTTGGCGACGCGCGTCACTTCGTCCGCGAACACACGGAGCGAATCCACCATCGCGTTGACGGTGTTCTTGAGCTCGAGAATTTCGCCGCGCACTTCGACGGTGATCTTCTGCGAGAGGTCTCCCTTCGCGACGGCAGTCGTGACGAGCGCGATGTTTCTGATCTGGCTCGTCAGGTTTCCGGCGAGCGTATTCACGTTGTCGGTTAGATCCTTCCACGTGCCCGCCACTCCGGGCACGTTCGCCTGGCCGCCAAGTTTTCCTTCGGTGCCTACGTCACGGGCGACTCGCGTCACTTCGGACGAGAACCCGCTCAGCTGATCGACCATGGTGTTGATCGTGTTCTTCAGCTCGAGAATCTCGCCCTTCACATCCACGGTCATCTTGCGCGACAGATCGCCCTTCGCGACCGCGGTCGTTACATCTGCGATGTTTCTCACCTGGCCCGTGAGGTTCGACGCCATGAAGTTCACGTTGTCGGTCAGATCCTTCCACGTACCTGCGACTCCAGGCACGTTCGCCTGGCCGCCCAGACGTCCTTCGGTGCCGACCTCTCGCGCCACGCGTGTCACTTCTCCAGCGAACACACTCAAGCTGTCGACCATCGTGTTGATCGTTTGCTTCAGCTCGAGGATCTCTCCCTTCACATCCGCGGTGATCTTTCTCGAGAGATCTCCCTTCGCGACCGCGGTAGTGACGTCAGCGATGTTTCTGATCTGGCCGGTGAGGCTCGACGCCATCGCGTTCACGTTGTCAGTGAGATCCTTCCACGTACCGCCGACTCCGGGCACAGCGGCCTGACCACCCAGACGTCCTTCCGTTCCCACTTCGCGCGCGACACGCGTCACTTCAGACGCAAATGTGCTCAGCTGATCGACCATCGTGTTGATGGTATTCTTGAGTTGCGCAGTCTCTCCCTTCGCTTCGACCGTGATCTTCTGCGAGAGGTCTCCCTTGGCCACCGCTGTAGTCACGTCGGCGATGTTTCTCACTTGGCCAGTCAGGTTCGAGGCCATGAAGTTCACGTTGTCCGTCAGATCCTTCCACGTTCCCGCGACGCCCAGCACTTCGGCCTGCCCACCCAGTTTTCCTTCCGTGCCTACTTCCTTGGCGACACGCGTTACTTCGGAGGCGAACGCGCTCAACTGATCCACCATGATGTTGATGGTGCTCTTGAGCTCGAGGATCTCTCCCATCGCTTCCGCGGTGATCTTTCTCGAGAGATCTCCCTTTGCGACCGCGGTAGTGACGTCAGCGATGTTTCTGATCTGGCCGGTGAGGCTCGACGCCATCGCGTTCACGTTGTCAGTGAGATCCTTCCAGGTACCACCGACTCCGGGCACAGCGGCTTGCCCGCCCAGACGTCCTTCC
>DASYVU010000007.1:0-2211 GCA_035936715.1 Gemmatimonadaceae bacterium | reverse complement strand
GGCGGCGAAAAGACTCGGCCGCCCGATTGTGTATGTGCAGGGGAACATCCACGCCGGCGAAGTCGAGGGAAAAGATGCGCTGCTGGCGCTCCTGCGCGACTTGACCTTTTCAAGCACGCCGAATGCGCTCGACTCCATCGTTTTGATCGCGGTGCCGATCTACAACGCCGACGGCAACGAGCGGTTCGCGCCGCAGTCGGTCAACAGAACAGAGCAGAACGGCCCCGTGATGGTCGGGGTCCGCGCCAACGCCCAGAATCTCGACCTCAATCGCGACTACGTGAAAGCTGAAGCGCCCGAAACGCGCGGCTCCCTCGCGATGTTCAATACGTGGGACCCCGACGTCTTCGTGGATCTTCACACGACTGATGGAAGCTTTCACGGTTACGCGCTGACTTATTCGCCGTCGCTGAGCCCCGCGGCAGTCTTCGGCGGTGTGTACGCGCGCGACTCGTTGCTGCCGGTGCTCCGCAGCCGGATGCGCGCCAGAGACGGTTTCGAAGTATTCGATTACGGAAACTTCGTCAATGATGGGCGCGGACTTGTCGCGGACACGACGGTGCCCGAAGGATGGGAGACATACGACTCTCGCCCGCGCTTCGGAACCAATTATTACGGAATACGCGGACGCATAGCAATTCTGAGCGAAGCGTACTCGCACGACACACTCGAGCGGCGGATCGCCTCGACCTATGCGTTCGTCAAGGAAGCTCTTTCGCTCGTCGCCGAGAAGGGAGCAGCGATCAAATCACTCACTGCGCGTGCCGACAGCCAACCACTCGCGTGGGGGCGTTCTCCTGACTCTCTGCAGATGGTCGCGGTGCGATCCGAGCTGGCTGCCAGTCCGCCGAAGCTCGACGTCATCAAGGAAGATCTGGAGAAGACCGGCGACTCGTCTCTAACGCAGCCCGGAGTTCCGCGCGGCGAGCGGAGGACCGGCCGATATAGAACCATCCGCATGCCTGTCTACGACAGATTCACCTCGACGCTCGACCGCGTCCCTCCGGCCGCCTATGTCATCGCGCCCGAAGACACGGCTGTCGTGACCTTGCTGCGCCTTCATGGCATCCGGGTCGACAGATCCGACTCCGCGTGGACCGCGCGCGGCGAATCGTTCGCCATCGACTCGATCATCACCAACCCGCGACCCTTTCAGGGCCATCATGAAATACGGCTCAGAGGTCACTGGGAGCGAGGATTGCAGTCTCTTCCGTCCAGTTCCTTAATAGTGTCCACCGCTCAACCGCGTGGCGCTCTCATCGTCTATCTACTGGAGCCGGAAAGCGATGATGGCTTCACGACCTGGAATTTCTTCGATAGTCACATCCGGAAGGGCGGCAGATATCCGGTGAGGCGCATCTTCGATTTGCGGCGCCGGGGCGCCGCTCTCCGTCGCTCATCCGTATCATCCCCACAGCCACTCGATAACTAATGCTCCGTAGCGCACTGCTCTACCTGTCCGGGCAACAGCAGATATTCAGGTTCGTCCGCAACAACAAGCTCGCAAAAAGTTTTGCCAACCGGTTCGTCGCAGGCGAAACGCTGGAGACCGCCCTTGCCGCGGTCAGTCGCCTGAACGCGGCGGGAATCACTGCCTCGCTCGATCTGTTGGGCGAGAGCGTGCACAACGAGGCTGAAGCGCGCGCGGCAGCGCAGGCCTACGTCAACATGCTGGACCGGATCTACGAGCGAAAACTGGACGCGAACGTCTCGGTCAAGCTGACAGCGATGGGTCTCGACATCTCCGAGGATCTGTGCGTCGCGACCATGCACAACATTCTCCAGCGGGCGCGCGAGTACCGCACATTCGTGCGCATCGATATGGAGTCGAGCGAGTACACCGAGCGGACCCTGGATCTCTTCGCGCAGCGGCTCTATCCCGCGTATCGCGACAATGTCGGGATCGTGCTGCAGAGTTATCTCTACCGCACTTTTGCCGACGTCGAGCACGCGAACCTGACCAAGGCTCGCGTTCGAATCTGCAAGGGCGCGTACAAGGAGCCGGAGACCGTGGCATATCCCGACAAGAAGGATGTGGACACGAGTTACATTCGCTGCATGCACGCTCTGATGCAGTATGGGAACTATCCCGGCATCGCTACCCACGACGAAGCGATCATCAAAGAGGCAAAGCGATTCGCGAAGGAGAATCGGATCGCGCCCAGTCGCTTCGAGTTCCAGATGCTGTATGGAGTGCGACGCGATCTGCAG
>DASYVU010000006.1:0-29222 GCA_035936715.1 Gemmatimonadaceae bacterium | reverse complement strand
AGGGCTAGCTTAACTCTAACTGCTTTTCCCCGAACGCTTTGAGAGCGAAATGTCACCCCGCAAACGCACGATCGACGCCACCAAAGGCGTGCTCGAAATAGAATGGCCGTTCTTCGGAGAACTGTCCCGCGGACTCGCCCTTAAGGTGGCACGAGCATACGACCCCGAGATCGTGATCGGGATCGCGACGGCTGGGGTGATTCCGGGCGCCGTGATCGCCGCAATTCTCGGCCGGGAATTTCATTCGCTCGTCGTGAGCCGGAAGTTCAGATCGAGTAGCGCGCGCGAGACTCCCGAGGTTTTCGGAAGTGCGCCGAAGGAGGTGCGTGGCCATCGCGTGTTGATCGTGGACGAGACCTGCGACTCCGGCGATACGATGCGGCTCGCAATCGCGGCGATCTCCGCTGCGGGTGCGTCAGAGCTCAGAACAGCCGTCGCATTCCAGACTGGCGAGTACACGCCCGACTTTCACGCGATCGCGACCGAGAGCACGATCATCCTGCCATGGGACCGCGAGGTTCTCGTGAACGGCGAGCTGAGGCCGAATCCACTTTACGCGGACGCGCTCGGACTGATCGGCTAGAACGGAGCTAGAACGGAGCTAGAACTCTCCCGCTCCGATCGTTTCCCACATCTCGCCGCGCGCCAGCTGTTCGTAGGCGTGCTCGAGCATGTCGGCGTTTCCGGCGAGAAATCGGCAACGCGAGTTGCTGCTCGTGCCACACTCGATCTCCATCACGGCGACGGGATAATCCGCGAGACAGCCCAGAAATCCGGCCAGCGTGCCGGTGGTGAGGTGACAGCCGGTCTCGCCTTGACCGTGTAGCTGCGCCTCCCAGCAATTCTCGATGTCGATCACAGCGAGCGCGTCGTGGAGGGACCGGAACGACACTCTGCCCCAGCCAGCGTTCTGGAAGAATTCGGCCGCGCGAGACGAGAACTCCTCGATGGAAAGGTCTTCCGCCCGCCTCGAGCCTCGATCGCCGAGCCAGCTCTCGAAGGCGTCGAATAGCGACGCGGCTCCGGCGTAACCCGCTTCGCGAAGCGCATCAGGCCCGCCGCCGCTGGCGCCGGCGACGCGCAGGCGGAGGTCGCGCAGAGTACGCTGCGCCAGGCCGATAAGCTCAGGAGCTTCTGAAGTTGTCATGCGAAGTAGGACGATTTCACGCGGAAGATGTTGCTGAAGAATTGACTCGACGCAAGAGCCCGGCCTCGTCGATGATCTCGACGCCGAGCGTTTTCGCTTTCTCGAGCTTGCTTCCCGCTTCCTCGCCGGCGACGAGAAAGCTGGTTGATTTCGACACCGATCCGGTAACACGGCCACCAGCTGCTTCGATGACCGCCGTCGCCTTCGCTCGGCTCAGAGTGGGAAGCGTTCCCGTGATCACGGCCGTCTGCCCGCTCAATGGCCCGCCCGCGACAACCGCGCGCGGCTCCTTGAAATTCACGCCGCGAGATCTGAGCTTCTCGACCAGAGCGCATCCCGCCGGATCGGAAAAATAAGCCACGACACCATTCGCGATCGTGGTGCCTATGCCGCGCACACCCAGTATGTCATCCGCGGAGGCGGAGACGAGAGCATCCAGCGTTCCGAAGTGCTGGGCCAGAAGCTGCGCCGCAATTGAGCCGACGTGCCTGATTCCGAGCGCATGAAGAAGCCGTGACAGCGGCTGGGACTTCGATGCCTCGATCGCGGCAATCAAGCCGTCCGCGCCCTTGTCGGCGTAGCCCTCCAGCTCGAGCAGTTTTTCGCGGGTGAGCGCGTAGAGATCGCCCGGATCGCCCACCAAACCCTTGCCTACGAGCTGCTGGATTCTCGCGTACGAGAGGCCTCGGATGTCCATCGCGCCGCGCGACGTGAAGTGAACCAGTCCCTCGAGCTGCCTTCCCGGGCACGCGATGTTGGGACAATAGATCGCCGCTTCGTCTTCCTCGCGCGTGGCGAGAGTGCCGCACGAGGGACAGCGCTTCGGCATGCGCCACGCCTTTTCATCACCGGTTCGTCTCTCGGGAACTGGAGCGATGATCTGCGGGATGACATCTCCTGCCCGCTTCACCTGGACCCAATCACCGACGCGGAGATCCTTGGAGATGATGAGATCCTCGTTATGCAGCGTTGCCAGCTTCACGATCACGCCTCCGATCTCCACCGGTTCGAGCACGGCGAAGGGATTCATCGCCCCGGTGCGGCCGACGTTGACCTCTATCGCGAGCAATCGCGTCTCGGCGATGTCGGGGGCGAATTTGCGAGCGATTGCCCATCGCGGCTCGCGCCCGCCTACCACGCCGAGCTCTTCCTGGAGCGCCAGCGAATCGACTTTTACCACGCCGCCGTCGATCGCGAAGTTGAGATCACTCCTGATTTTGTGCTCGAGGTCGTGCGCCCACTTCTCTACTTCGGCCAGAGTCTTCGCGCGCTTGCGGTGCGGCGCTACCGGGACGCCCCACTTCACCAGAGTGTCGAGCAGTTCCGTCTGCGTCTCGAAGGGAAGCTCTTCTCCGTCGGGAGCCGCCGCAGAGTAGCCGTAGAACCGGAGGGGACGGGAAGCGGTGATCGCCGGATCGAGCTGACGAAGACTTCCCGCTGCGGCGTTGCGTGGATTGGCGAAAACCGGATCGCCCGCCCGGGCGCGCGCCTCGTTCATCTCCTCGAACCGGGCGAACGGGAAATAGACCTCGCCACGGACCTCGATTCGCCCGCGAGGAGCGGTCTCGTGCAGCCGGAGCGGGACATCCCGTACCGTGCGCAGATTCAGCGTGACGTCCTCACCGATGCTTCCATTTCCGCGCGTCGCGCCCATGACGAAAACCTGGTTCTCGTACGTCAGCGCTACCGCGGTGCCATCAATCTTCAGCTCGGCGGTGTATCCCGACTTGGCGACGTCGTCTCCCACCATGCGCACCAGCCTCTCTTCCCAGGCGCGCAGCTCGTCGTCGTTGAAGGCGTTGGCGAGTGAGAGCATCGGTCGAAGGTGTTCGTGCTTGGAGAGCTGGCTCTGGGGCTCGGCGCCGATTCTGAGCGTCGGCGAGTCGGGGGTGAGGCACTCCGGGAAATTTCTTTCGATCTCCTGGAGCTCGCGAAACAGCTTGTCGTATTCAGCGTCCGGGATTGTCGGACGGTCAAGGACGTAGTACTCGTGCGAAGCGCGGGTCAGGCGAACGCGCAGCTCCTCCGCGCGCTTACGCTGTTGCTCGCTGGGTTTCCGAGAAGGCTGTTGATCGGGGCGGGGACCCTGGGCTGGTTCCTCCCGTTGCTTCTTTGACCGGCTTGTCGCCATCCGTGGGGTCGTTTCCTTTGCTCTGCGTATGTGCGTTGAAATCTGTTCCATCGAAGCGCACGACGCGGTTGCGCCCGGTCTCCTTCGCCACGTAGAGAGCGTCGTCCGCTGCCCTCACCAGTCCTTCCTGGTCCCTCACCTTCGGGTGCGGGGCGGCTGCCACACCACAGCTCATCGTCCGGCGGAGCGTGCCGCCCTCATATGCAAATGTATGATTCTCCACCTTTTCCCGCAGCCGCTCGGCGAACGTAACCGCCGCGTCCAGAACGGTACCCGGCAGAATCAGCAGAAACTCCTCTCCTCCGTATCGCCCTACCCGGTCTATCTCACGCGCCTCGTCCTTGAGGAGCCGCGCGATCGCCTTCAGGACCGCGTCGCCCGCCTGGTGGCCGTACTCGTCGTTCACGCTCTTGAATTTGTCGATATCGCACATCACCACAGCCATCGGCTCGTGCAGGCGAACCGAATGGCTCCATTGCTCCTTCAGACGTTCCTCGAGCGACCGTCTATTCTCGACCCCAGTCAGACCGTCGGTGAGGGATATCTCGCGCAGCTTGTCGTTCAACTGCGCCAGCTCCGTACGGCCGGCCTCCACCTCGGTTTGCAGCTGCTTGATGCGGAGGAGTGCTTTGACCCTCGCCTCGAGCTCGGCAAAGTTGATCGGCTTCGTGATGTAGTCGTCGGCGCCGGCATCGAGCCCCTCCACCTTGTTCTCGGTGGAGTCGAGCGCGGTTTGCATGATCACCGGGATGAATGGAAGCTCTTTTCTGTCGGTTTTCGCTTTCAGCCGACGCACGACTTCCATGCCGTCCATCTTCGGCATCATAACGTCGAGCAGAATCAGATCCGGACACCATCGGTCGACTGTGTCCAGCGCCGCCTGGCCATCGTTGGCGCCCTGTACTTCGTAGCCGCGCGCCTCGAGACGCGCCCGGAGGAGCTCGATGTTGTCCTCGTGGTCGTCTACGATGAGAATTCTGTACTGGGGCTTACGCTCCATTGTTCTTGCCGAGGAACCTCTGCACCTCTGCAACCACCGCTCTCGGCTCGCACGGCTTGGCGAGGTAGCCGTCGCAACCGACCTCCATCGCCTTCTCGCGATCGGATGCGAGAGCGTGCGCGGTCAGCGCGATGATGGGAATCCCCTTCGTCGACGGATCGTGTTTCAGCACTTGCGTCGCCTCCCAGCCATCAATGATCGGGATGGAAATATCCATCAGAATCAAATCTGGCTTCTCCGACCGGGCCTTGGCTATGCCTTCCTCGCCATTCAGCGCTTCGGTTACCTCGTAACCGAAGTGCTTCAGGATGGTGGAGTAGACTATACGATTGTCCTCGTTGTCTTCCACCAACAGTACCATTTTACCTGACCTACTCATTCAGCATCCTCGCACGGCTATTGCTGGGTACACGTTTAGGGCAAATTTCTTACCATCCCCTGAGCTACGCCTTTCATGTTCAATTCTCCCGGCCCCTCCAGGACCGCGTCCTCCATCCCAAAGGCCCCTCCTCCCGGTTCCATTCCTCAGCCAAAACCGGATGGATTACCGCACGAAACGGTTCCAGATTGGAACAATATCGGTCTGTTTACGGCAGGGATTGCCGTCGGCGCAATATTGGGGGCAACTGTCGCTCTTCTCCTTGCGCCCGCGAGCGGAGACCAGACTCGCCACAGTATCGCGCGCCGGGTGAGGAAGTTCCGCGGAGAGGACGATGACGTCTGGGAAGACCTCGCCGAGGAGCTCGAGCTCGCCGCCGCTGAGAGAGAGGAGGAAGCGAGCCTTTCCGCAGAAAGCTAATTCAAGATCGTCGCGAGGTCGGGCGGCGAGGGAGAAACCTACTACCTGCCGGCTCGCAACCCCGCGTCGGCCTCGCCTTTGAAATAGCGGTCGTTGTAATCCCTGTTCGGGAGCTTCATCGCGGCCTGGTACTCGGCGCGGGCCTTGTCCTTGTCTCCCGTGTCCCGGTATACGCCGGCGAGGTCGACGTGGTGCGTGATCCGGTCGGGCTCATTCGCGACCGACTCCTCCATGTACCTCTTCGCGTCGGCCCAGTTCGCAGAGGAGAAGACTTTCCCCCCGAGTAGATTCTTTGCCATCATGCGGGTGAATCCATTGAGGCGCATGACTTCGGCGTTCCACATCCCCATGACGTGCAGACAGCCAGGGTGCTTTGGGTTGATCTTCAGACATTCCAGAGCGTGAGTGCGGACGTCGGTCGCGTACTTGATGCGCGCGCGGGGTCCCTGGGTAAGGGCGTTCTTTCCAAGCGAGCGGGCGAGATTGAAGTGGCCCTCGGCGTCGCCCGGATTCACTTCAACCGCGCGTCGCGAATATAGCTCTGCGCTCTTGAAGTAGTTCTCGCGGGTCTTGTCGTTACGGTCGAAGGAGCCAAGGTCGACCGCAGATCTCGATGCCTTCCAGAGCGCTTCGTAGCTCTTCGTATCCACCTTGATTGCTTCCTCATAGTGGGCGAGGGCGGCGGAAGCGTTCATTGCGACGTATTCTTTGTCGCCGAGCGCGATGTGATCTGCCGCAGTCTGGGCGCTGGCCACCGAAGCGACGAGCATCATTCCGACCGAGAGGTACCGAAAAGCGCGCATGTGGACTCCGATTGCAATTGTGAGTGTGCCTCCAACAAATACCCCGGCTGGCCCTAAATGATCGTACCGCGTCTGATCGAACGCAAACGCGATGGGGAGAGGCTGGAGCCCCAGGAACTGAGGGAGCTCGTGCTCGCGTACTCAGCCGGCCAGGTGCCCGATTATCAGATGGCCGCGCTCCTCATGGCGATCTATTTCCGTGGGCTCGACCGCGCCGAGATGAATGCGCTAATGGACGCGATGCTCGAGAGCGGAAAGCGACTCGATCTATCGCGCCTGCCATTGCCTCGGATCGACAAGCATTCGACGGGCGGGGTTGGTGACAAAGTCTCTTTGATTCTGGCCCCACTGATCGCCTCGCTTGGCGTCGCGGTGCCGATGATGTCGGGCCGGGGGCTCGGACACACGGGCGGAACCCTGGATAAGCTCGAGTCGATACCTGGCTTCAGGACCGCACTGACGCTTGCGGAAGCGGAAAAGCAGATCGCCAGAATCGGCTGCGCGATGCTTGGACAGACCGACGAGATCGTCCCCGCCGACAGGAAGATCTACGCGCTCCGCGACGCGACAGCGACGGTGGAGGTAATACCGCTGATAGCAGCGAGCATAATGAGCAAGAAGATCGCGGAGAGTCTCACCGGACTGGTGCTCGACATCAAACGGGGGTCCGGATCGTTCCTCCCGGAGCTGGAGCAGGGCATTCAGCTGGCCCAGGCGATGATCGATCTGGGTGCGGAGCACGCCTGTCCCGTCGTCGCGCTGGTGACGGCAATGGATCGCCCGCTTGGGGACGCCTGTGGAAACGCGCTCGAGGTTGCGGAAGCAATTGAAGTGCTGAAAGGGGGCGGCCCGGAGGACTTGATCGAGGTTACCTTCGCGCTAGGCGCGGAGATGCTTGTCCTGGCGACATTGGCTTCAACGAGAGAAGGAGCGCGCGCGATGATGGACGCGGCAATCGGGTCGGGCAAGGCGCTGAGGAAATTCGAGGAGATCGTAAGCGCCCAGGGCGGTGATGACGGAGTTGTGAAGGATCCTCTACGTCTGCCGCAGGCGCGTCACCGAGCCGAGTTTACCGCCCGGCGCGAGGGTGTCGTGCAATCCGTAGATCCGCGCACAGTCGGCTATGGCGTGATCGCCCTCGGCGGTGGTAGGCGGAACATGGAGGAGAAAGTGGATCCCTCGGTGGGCTTCGTGATCACGGCGAAGCCTGAGGACCACGTGTTGAAGGGTCAGTCTCTGGCGACGATTTTCGCGCGGACCAAGAAAGATCTCGAGGCGGGGCGGTCCGTACTCGAGCAGGCGATCGTGATTTCCGATTCAGCCCCGCCGCCGCTGCCGCTCGTATCGCACCGGATTACGGCGAGAGGGGTGGAGAGGCTCGGCTGATCAGGCTGCCCTAGGCCTGGAGACTTCCCGATCGTCTGCGAGCCCCGATCAGCGAACCGATAAGAGCGCCAATTCCGACTAGGAATGAGCTTAGAATCGGGCCGATTGGACTCGAGAGAGTATTCACCGCGATAGTAGCCGCGGCGAGAAAACCGATCGCCGCGCCGATTGTCGTCGGATAAAAGTCCTCAGCGCCGACCCATCTCAGGCGCACCGCGATACGCACTGAAAAAATGGCTCCAAAGAGGCCGCCGAATACCCCGCCCAGGACGACGCCGAGGTGAGACCCGAAAAAATGTCCCACCATTGAGCCAATCGCCGCGAATGCTCCGGTTACGATGGTGCTTACAAGAAAAAGAAATACGCGCTTCATGCCACCCGCTGCGGATTCCACGTGTGTTTCTCGTCTCTCGCTTCACGGGCCCACGCGTAGAGCGCGTCGTACACAACGAATCCTTGCTGGATCTGCTCGTGATCGTTGGTGAAACAGCGTGACAGGCCCAGTGAAATTGCGAGCAACCCCGCCGCCTCCGGCGCGAGATCGAGCTTGGCCGTGTCGGCTCCGCGCACGATGATCGCTATCTCCAGGAGTGCGGAATCGGTAAGCCCGTACTTCGCCAGAAATGCGTCAAAGCTGCAGCGCGGCCCGTCGTGAGACAGCTCCACGCCCTCTACGTCGTATGGTGTGGCGCCGGTTTCCTTGGCAACGCTCATCACATCCGCCGCGGGCACGAAGATGAATTCCGCTTTTGCGTCGATGAACCGTTTGATCAGCCAAGGGCAAGCTACGCGATCGATTTTCGGCCGCTCTCTGGTTATCCATTTCATGGTGATCTCCAATGGTGGGTGTCCTCCGGACTCCACCAACAAGGGTTCGCTGCGTGCGCCTAATAATGGACAATCGCCACAGACGCGCAATCGAAAAAACCGCGCTAATCGTCCTTCACCAGCGCCAGAAGTTTTTTCGGCGCCGTCATTCTGTAGCCATCGCGTAGCAGGTCCTTCAACTCGTTCCAGTCGCAGTTGCCTTCCAGCCAGACGCCGATCCAGCCGCCGGGTCCCACGTATGGAGGGGAGAAGAAACGATCAGGCGCCGCGTCGATCATCAGGCGCTGATTCACGGGTTTCGCCTTGCACCAAACGGCGTGTCGGCCGCTTCCGGAAGAGCGAGGCAGAGCTTGCGTAGCCGTGAAAGTGAGCTTTGAGGCATTTAGCTAATCCTGGGCTGCCACCCGACGGATCGCAAGAAAAGAGAAACCAAAAGTGCGGACGTCGCGCCGCGCCGTTATTCTTTTTCCAGCGGCGCCAACATCGAAATCACAAACGAGGGAAAACCATGCGCGCAGTGAAGCGTCAGCTTCTTGTCAATCGAGTAATCCAGCTCCTCATCGCCACGGCAGCGCTCTCCGCCTGTACGCTGAACACCGACCTTTCCAAACCATCTACGATTGCAATAGTGAGCGGCGACTCTCAGACTGCGCCGGTCAATTCGGCTTTGCTGGATTCGCTCACCGTCGTCGTCGTCGGGTCATTCTTCGAACCGATCCCGGACGAAACGGTCACCTGGACTATCGTTGCGCCGGGCGGGGGGTCGCTCAACCCTGTCACGTCCCAGACGAATCAAAACGGAGCAGCCTGGACGAGGTACACGGCAGGCGCGACGGCTGGGGCGGTGAAGATACAGGCCAAGGTCAGCTCCCTTCCGGCAGTCTTTTTCGACGCCACGGTTACGCCGTGATGCGTTAGTGCGCTGCCTCTTCCGCCTGCTCGAGGTGGCGGTGTTCGTGGCGCGAGACGATTACCAGCGCTGAGTAAGCACTGTATCTCATCCGGCCGCCGAAAGGCGAGACGATCTTTACGTCGTCGATTGGCAATCCATCAGCCGACCGGATGAGCGAAATCAGCTCTGCCTGAAGTCGAACAAAATCTGAAAGGGTCTCGGTGCGGGAACGGCCCGGCCTTGGTACGAACGCTGGTGTCGTCTTGACCCGTACGAGCTTGAACTTCCCCAGATGCCGAAGGGGCCCGAACATTTTCGTCAGGAACCAGCCGAGTGGGTCGTGGCACTCCGCCGCTGACCACCGATTCGCCGCCGGTTTCCTGTTCCAGTCTGATTCGGAGAGTTTGTCCGTGAGTCGTCTCAGGTCCGACTGTGCGGACTCCAGCGACTGGACTATCTTCGCGAGCTGCCTTTGCAATTCCACCTCACTGCTGAAGTGAGATCGATCACCGGAAGCGGGGTGTTGCAGGCGCGAGCACCAGCACGTCTCCAATCACTGCGAAGTGGGCTGTAAGCACGTCATCCGAGTTAGTGCCCACGTAAACCGTGAACATTCCCGGCTCGACAACACGCCGCATTTGCCGATCGTACAGCGCGAGAGACTCCGGACGAATTCTGAAGGTGACCGTTCGCGTGTCGCCCGCGCGCGACGCGATCCGCTGAAATCCGACCAGCCTCTTCACTGGCTCCTCGACGCTCGCTACGTCGTCGCGCACGTAGAGCTGTACGACCTCGTCACCACCGCGATCGCCCGAGTTTCTGACATCCACCGAAACCTCCAGGGAGTCGCCGGCGGCTATCGTCGCGGATGAGAGTCGGAGATTCGAGTACGCGAATGTCGTGTAACTGAGCCCGTACCCGAACGGGAAGAGCGGACTGGAAGGCAGGTCCAGATACTTCGAGGTGTAATGGTTCGCGGTGTCCGAAGGACGGCCGGTGTTGCGATGATTGTAGTAGATAGGGATTTGCCCGGTCGCGCGCGGGAAAGTCACCGGCAGCTTCCCGCCCGGATTGTAGTCTCCGAACAACGCGTCGGCGACGGCTGCCCCATGCTGGTTTCCAAGGAACCAGCTCTCCAGGATTGCCGGCGCTTCGCGAGCCAGCTCCGGAATGGCGAGGGCACGCCCATTCATCAGGACCACCGCAACCGGTTTTGGCGTCGTATCAGTCTGCACGAAGGCAGTGCTCCGGGTTGCTGCCCGCATCACTGCGCGCGCGAGCGCCAGCTGCGAGCCCGGCAATTCGATCGACGCGCGGTTCGATGCCTCTCCCGACATGTTTTCTGTCTCGCCGAGGACGAGGACTGTGGCCTCCGCTTGAGCGGCGGCGTCACGAGCCGCGGCGAAACCAGTAGTGTCGGCGCTATCGACCGGAGACCCGCGCGCGTAGATCACTCTCACCGATGGACCAACCGCGGCGCGCACGCCCGCGAGCACGCTCACTGTTTCTCCGGAACGTCCGTCGGCAGCCCAACCTCCCAGAGATGAATGCGCATCGTCGGCGAGCGGACCAATTACGGCGATGGAGTGAATATCCTTGCGCAGCGGAAGCGTCTTCGACGAATTCTTGAGGAGCACCATCCCTTCGCGCGCGGCGAGACGGCTGGCGAGGAGATGCTCGGGAGCCAGCGTGAACCGCCGCTCGCGCGCGACGTCGTTGAAACGGTACGGATCCTGGAAAAGTCCGAGCGCGTACTTGATTCGGAGCACCCGATGGACCGCCGAGTCGACGAGCGCCTCGGGAACTCTTCCAGAGCGGACAGCTGCGCCGAGACTATCGAGGTACACATTGTCAGACATGTCGATGTCCACGCCGGCGCGAATACCGAGGATCCCAGCTTCGCCCTTGTTCGCGGCAACTCCGTGCGGGATCAGCTCTCCGATTCCCCCCCAATCGCTGACGACGGCTCCCTTGAAGCCCCAGCGATGACGCAACACGTCGTCGAGCAGCCAGTCGCTCGCGTGCGACGGAGTGCCGCCGATGTCGTTGAACGACGACATCACGAACGCAACGCCGGCTTTGACAGCGGCTTCGTAGGGTGGGAGATAGGTCTCCCACAGAGTCCTTTCGGTTAACTCCACGGAGTTATAGTCGCGCCCGCCCTCGGCGCCTCCGTACGCTGCGAAGTGCTTTACCGTCGCCAGCAGCGCGTCGGGGGCTCCGAGGCTCAACGCGCTGTCGCCACCCTGAAATCCGCGTACGCGGGCCGCGGACATGGAGCTACCCAGATACGGATCTTCTCCCGCGCCTTCCACGATGCGCCCCCAGCGTGGATCGCGCGCGATGTCCACCATGGGAGCAAACGTCCAATGAAGTCCATGTGCGGTGGCCTCGACCGCGGACTGCCGGGCGGAGAACTCCACGCGCGCCGGATCGAAGCTCGCTGCCTCGGCAATCGGAACCGGATAGATGGTACGGAAACCGTGGATGACATCCATCGCGAACAGGAGCGGAATCTTGAGCCGTGATTCCTGCGTCGCGATACGCTGGAGCCCGCGTGTGTACTCCGCGCCCCAGATTCCGAGGAACGACCCTACCCGTCCCGTGCGAATGTGCGCCTCACCGCCCGCGGGCACGCGTGGACCTGTCTGCGAACCCTCGCCGGGGGATTGGTTGAGCTGTCCGATCTTTTCGTCGAGCGTCATCAGCTTGAGAATGGAATCGGCGAATTGGGACGCACGCGGGGACGAGAGTGGAGATTCGCGGATCTGGGCTTGAGTCGGGGGTGGCGCGGCGACCGCCGGAGTTTGCGCCGCCAGGCTGGAAACAGAATTCAACAACCCGGCGGCGAGAACCGCCGACAGAAGTTCGCGCTTCATCTCAGATCCAACGCGAGTCGCTTTCGGGCATCGAACGTCCTCAAGAACTGTGACCTGTGCATCCGCAGGCAAAGTACATCTATATTCGCATTCAGGCATCTGTGATGGGAACAGCCGCTCGGACTGGCATCAGCTATCGAACGGAATCCGTCGGCAGCTCGTACCACACTTCGACCTCGTACCCATCGGGGTCGCTAAAGAACACATACGGCTCGCCTGGGCAGAACTCTCCGCGATGGAGGATCTTTCCGCCGGCGCGCTCGATTGCTGCGGCCGCCCTGTCGATGTCCCGCGGATCAGCGAGCTGAAACCCGAAGTGCTTGATGCCGCCCGATCTCCCGATGTTCTCCGTTCCTTTCTCGAGGACGAGGATGTCATGCGCTCCGGGAGTGTGAGCCTGAAGGAAACTCTGCTCTCGATAGACGGCGAGCATTCCGAAAACATCGTGATAGAACTGGAACGATCGGTCGAGGTCGCTCACAGTGAGAGCCAGATGGGTGAGTCCGAGCGTTCTGATCATGGATCCAACCTCGGGGATGCCGCACGACTGTACAGTATCTAGACGAGAAACGGCAACCATTCAAGAGGATGCGGTAAATTGTGCTCTTCAGACGGAGATAATACCGTGAGCACGGAGCGACTGAACGCGTTTAGCGATGGGGTGATCGCGATCCTCATCACGATCATGGTCCTCGAGCTGCTGCCTGTGTTCCTCACCTACGTTCTGAGCTTCATCGTCCTCGGCATCTACTGGAACAACCACCACCACATGCTCAGTCTCACCGACCGGATCACCGGCGGGATACTATGGGCAAACCTGCACTTGTTGTTCTGGCTCTCGCTGATGCCCTTCGTGACCGGTTGGATGGGAGAAAACCACTTCGCGCCGCTCCCGACCGCGCTCTACGGCGTGGTGCTGACGTTCGCAGGGGTCGCGTATTTCATACTCGAGCAGGTGATAATCAGAAGCCAGGGACCAAGCTCCCGACTCAAAGCCGCGGTTGGCAACGACTTCAAGGGCAAGATCTCGGTCGTGCTCTACCTTGTGGCGATTCCCCTGGCCTTCGTGCACCAATTGTTGTCGGACGCGATATATGTATCTGTAGCGCTGATGTGGCTGATACCGGATCGGCGGATCGAGGAGCGATTCGCCGACGTTGAAAGAGAGGAAAGACTGTGACGAGCGCCAAATCAATTGATCCCGCTGTGGATCGGGAAACCCGGGAGCTGTATCGCCAGCTTCTGGCGGCATGGGACAAGCGAAACGCGCGTGACTTCGCGCTGCTGTTCGCGTCGGACGGCAACATCGTCGGGTTCGATGGAACCCAGGTATTCGGTCAGGCGGAGGTCGGCGCTCACCTCAGCGAGATTTTTTCGCACCATCAGACCGCGCGCTACGTCTCGATCGTTCGCGAAGTACGCTCTCTCGCCGAGGGCGCGACGATTCTCAGCGCCGTTGCTGGAATGGTACCGCCTGACAAAGACGACATCAATCCCGATGTCAACGCTGTGCAGACTGTGATCGCGGTGAAAAAGGCTGGGGCCTGGAAGGTCGCGCTCTTTCAGAACACCCCGGCGGCCCTTCACGGCAGGCCGGACGCCGCGAAGAAACTGTCCGACGAGTTGCGGGCGGCGCTGCAAAAGCAGGGCGGCAAGTCATAGCGGGAGCGCTCGGTCAGTGTGCCCTTCATTTCAGCCATCGCGTGCCTCGCTTCAGATCGTCAGCGCGTCGTCCGGGAGAGACCTCCAACGGCTTCAAATCTGGTGCGCACCTCATTGACAAACAATTCCCTCAGTGCGCAGAATCTCCAGGTTAGTTCTCTTTCCTCCTACCGACTCGACATCGATCGAGGCATCATGCGCAAACTCCTGTTCATCGTGGGGACGTTCGTCGTCGCCGCTTCTTCCGGCGCACAGACGACGCCCACCGCAGACGACATAATCGCCCGTTACGTCAAGACAATTGGCGGGGCGGACAAGATCCAGTCGATCAAGACTCTCCGACGAGTCGGGAAGTTCACCGGAGACGGCGGATTCGAAGCCATCGTCGTGCAAGAGAGCACCCGGCCGAACAAGGTGCGGGAAGAGTTCTCCATTCAGGGGATGACCGGCATCAACGCGTACGACGGATCCAACGGCTGGAAGATCAACCCGTTCGGAGGAAAGAAGGATGCCGAAGCCCTCAGCGAAGAGGAGATGCGGGGGATCGTCGAGGACTCCGATTTCGACGAGCCACTGATCAACTACAGGGCGAAGGGCAACAAGGTCGAGCTCGTCGGGATGGACCAAATTGAAGGCACCGACGTCTACAAGCTCAGAGTCACGCTGAAGAGCGGCGACACGCGCTACTACTATATGGACACCGATTCGTACGTACCGATCAAGTACGACACCAAGCGAATCATTCGCGGCACCCCCCAGGAGACCGAAACCACACTCGGCGACTACAAGCAGGTGGGCGGCTGGTATCTCCCGTTCTCAATGGAGACGCGCCAGAAAGGAAGCTCCGGATCCGGAAAAATCACGCTCGACAAAATCGAGTTCAACGTGCCCATCGACACCACCCGCTACGCGCGGCCAAAGCCTCCGGCAGGCGGAGGGTCACTCTGATGATCAACTTCTCAAAGTCCGCCCAGTGCGGAATCGCGCTGGTCGCAGTGATCAGCGGCAACGTCTTCGCGCAGGCGACGCCGGTAACTCGTGTGGCAAAAGTCGACTCGGAAACGATCTCCGGGCTTGGGGCGCGCAACATTGGCTCGGCGGCGATGAGCGGACGGATCGCGGCCATCGCGGCGGCGCACGAGGGGAATCGCCTCACCGTCTACCTCGGGTCCGCCAGCGGCGGAGTCTGGAAGTCGGAGAATGGCGGGACCACCTACAAACCGGTGTTCGACAAGGAGCCAGTACAGTCAATCGGCGCTGTCGCGATCGATCCCACCAACCCCAAAGTGATCTGGGTCGGCAGCGGCGAAGCATGGACGCGCAACAGCGTCTCGATCGGAGACGGCATCTACAAATCGGTCGATGGCGGGGACAACTGGACCAACATGGGTCTCAGGGAATCAGAGCGCATCGCCAAGATCCTGATCGACCCCTCAGATCGAAATACGGTTTACGCTTGCGTTCCTGGAAAGCTGTGGAGCGATAGCGAAGATCGCGGGGTCTACAAGACGACCAACGGCGGACAGAGCTGGACGAAGGTCCTCAAAGGACCCAACGCATCCACCGGCTGCTCGATGATATCGATGGATGCAAAGAACCCGAAAACGCTTTTCGCCGGAATGTGGGACTTCCGCCGCAAGGGTTGGACGTTCCGCTCCGGCGGAGACGGCGAGACGGCGCCGAGCGGTAGTGGCTTGTTCAAAAGCACGGACGGCGGCGCAACATGGAGCGATTTGAACGCGTCGAGCGCGAGCGGACTTCCCGCAAAGCCGTGGGGTCGGACAGCGGTGACGATTGCGCCGTCGAATCCGAATGTCGTCTATGCTTTTATCGAGGCGGCTCCGCCGAAGAACGCACTCTACCGTTCAGCGGACGGCGGCAAGACCTGGGAGATGCGCGATAGAAGCCAGGCGATGATCTGGCGGCCGTTCTACTTCGCGAATCTCATCGTGGATCCCAAGGACGAGAACCGCGTGTACAAGCCCGACGGTCCGCTCGTGGTCAGCTCCGATGGTGGACAGAGCTTCAGCGGCATCAGCAACGGCGCCCACGGCGATTTCCACGATGTGTGGATCGACCCGACCAGCACCGATCGACTGATCACTGGTGACGACGGCGGCGTCTGGTACTCCTACGACGCCGGCAACAAGTGGTGGAAGGGCGACAACCTTCCGGTCTCGCAGTTCTATCACGTCAGCGTCGACAACGATCGCCCGTATCACGTGTACGGCGGACTGCAGGACAACAGCTCGTGGGTTGGCGACTCCGAATATCCGGGCGGCATCACCAACAGTCGCTGGGAGAACATGTACGGCGGCGACGGATTCTGGATGTTCGTTGATCCAACCGATCCGAATTATCTCTACGCTGAGGCGCAGGGAGGAGAGATCGGCCGCGTCAACAGAAAGACGCACGAGACGCGTCCGCTCAAGCCGCTCCCCCGATACAAGGAAGGAAAGGAGCGCTTCAACTGGAATACGCCGATCCACGTGAGTCCAACCAACAACGGTACGGTGTACATCGGATCTCAGTATCTCTATCGCACGAAGGATTTTGGTCAGACCTGGGATCGCATTTCACCCGACCTCACGACGAACGATGCTGCGAAGCAGCTCCAGGAGCAGTCCGGCGGCGTCACCGTCGACAACTCCGCGGCCGAAATGCACACGACGATTTACGCGATCGCCGAGTCGCCGAGGAGCGCGAACGTGATTTGGGCGGGGACGGATGACGGGAATCTTCAGGTCACCCGCGATGGCGGAAAAACCTGGACGAACGTCGTCGCCAACGTCCCGAATCTCCCGAAGTCCGCGTGGGTGTCTTACGTCGACCCGAGTCATTTCAACAACGGCACCATCTACGCGACCTTCGATCTTCATACTTTCGGCGACATGCGGCCGTACGCATACAAGTCGACCGACTACGGAAAGACGTGGAAGTCCGTCATCGCGCCGGGAAGTCCGGTGCGCGGCTACGCCCACGTGATCAAGGAGGACTTGGTCAACCCGAATCTGCTGTTCCTGGGCACCGAGTTCGGGCTGTGGGTGTCGCTCGACGGCGGCGCGCAGTGGTCGCGCTACAAGGGTGGCGATTTCCCGGCGGTCTCCGTGCGTGATCTGGCGATCCATCCGCGCGACAACGACCTGGTGATTGCCACGCATGGTCGCGGGATCTGGATAATCGACGACATCACCCCTCTCCGCGCCCTCACACCGGCGGCGTTGGCGAGCGATGTCGTTTTCATTCGCGCGCGTCCGACCGTCCTGAAGATTCCCGCCAATGGCGGGTGGGCAAACGGCGATGCGTCGTACACGGGCGACAACCCACCCGACGCCGCGGTCATCACCTACTACCTGAAGAAACGGCACATCTTCGGCGACATGAAGATCGAGGTATTGGACGCAGCAGGTAAGCTCATGGGAACGGTGCCGAGCACCAAGCGGCGCGGGCTGAGCAGAGTCCGGTGGTCCATGCGTCTGAAGCCGCCCAAGGTTCCCCCCGCCGCCAGCGCCGCCTTCGGCGCCGCGTTCGGTCCGCGGGTTCTTCCCGGAGCGTACACGGTGAAGATGACCAAGGACGACAAGGTCTACACGCTGCCTCTCCAGCTCGTGCCCGATCCGCGCACGACGCACACGCTCGCCGATCGCCAGGCGCAGTTCGCGCTCGCCAACAAGCTCGTCTCGCTGCTCGGAGATATGTCCTTTGCGGTCGAGCGAATGAACGGGGTTCGAGCCGCGCTCGCGGATCGGGCGTCGAAGCTGCCGGCCGGTGATGTGCTGGCCCAGCGGCTCCGCGACGCGTCAGCCGCAGCCGACGTGATGCGCAAGAAGATCGTTGCCACGAAGGAAGGCGGCATGATCACCGGCGAGGAGAGACTTCGTGAAAATCTCGCCGATTTGTACAGCGCCGTCGTATTCTACGACGGCCGGCCGTCACAGATGCAGCTCGATCGAACCGCGGCAATCGGTCATGAGTTGTCCGATGTAGTTGCTGCGTTCGATGCGTGGTCGGCAAAGGATCTCGCTGTGCTCAACACCGAGCTTGGCACCAAGAACCTTCAACCGATCGTTCTGCTCACGCGTCAGGACTGGGAGGGTGTCGGGAAAGGCGGACGGTGACGGAACGGCCAGATTTTTCCCGGCGGGACTTCCTCGTCCGCGCCGGTCAGTACGGGCTTGCCTTCTCTGTCGTCAATCCTCGACTCCGGGATCTCTTTCGGGGCGAGCTGGCGCATTCCGTCTCCCAGGAAGATCTCGAGCGTGGGATCCTTACGGCGCCCATTCGGCCAGACCTGTACTCGGGACTGCGCTGGCGCATGCTAGGTCCATTCCGCGGCGGCCGAGTCGCGGCCGCAACTGGAGTTCCCGGCCGTCTCAATGAATTCTATTTCGGCGCGGTGAACGGCGGCGTCTGGAAAACGATCGACGGTGGTCGGGTATGGACGCCGATATTCGATTCGCAACCCACCGCGTCCATTGGCGCGATCGCCGTCGCGCCGTCGCAGCCCAACACGATTTACGTCGGAAGCGGCGAATCCACGCTTCGTGACTCCGTCGGTTACGGCAACGGCGTCTACAAATCAGTCGATGCCGGGCAGACGTGGAGACATCTGGGCCTCGACGAGACGCACCACATCGGCAAGATCGCGGTCGATCCGAAAAATCCGAACAACGTCTTCGTCGCGGCGATCGGGAAGTTGTACGCGGCCAACAAGGAGCGCGGAATCTTTCGCTCGAGAGATGGCGGACAGAGCTGGCAGAAAGTACTCGGCGACGACAACGTGGGCGCGGTCGAAGTGGTGATCGACCCGTCGAACTCGAGCGTCGTCTACGCCGGACTCTGGAACACGCGGCGTCCGCCCTGGTTCACCTACGCGCCAACCAATGGTCCCGGTGGTGGAATCTTCAAGTCCACCGATGGGGGGAGCACGTGGACGCGGCTCACCAACGGATTGCCGAAAGAGGGAATCGGAAGAACCGGCATCGCAATCGCGCCGACGAATCCGAATCGCATTTACGCAGTGGTGGATTGGGGAGTGCCCAAACCGATTCCACCGCTTGAGCCACCACTCGGAGCGTCCGCCCAGGCGGCCGCGCCTCCGTCCACTCCGTCAGGGGAGGGAGGATTCTTTCGATCCGACGATGCCGGTGCGACGTGGACTCGCGTGTCCAACGATCCTCTCTTGTGGGGACGAGGCTGGTACTTCCAGAAACTGGCCGTTGATCCGCAGAATCCCGACATCGTCTACGTGCCGAACATCGCCGTCAATCGAACGAAGGATGGCGGCCAGACCTGGGTCGTTCTTCGCGGATCGCCGGGCGGTGACGACTACCATCAGCCGTGGATATCGCCCGACGATCCGAACACGATGATCGTTGCCAGCGATCAGGGAGCTGTCATCACCCGTAACGCGCGCGCGAATGATCCGCGCGACGTAACCTGGAGCTCCTGGCTCAATCAGCCCACGGCGCAGATCTATCACCTCTCCGTCGACTATCGTTTCCCGTACTGGGTGACTGGCGCGCAGCAGGATTCTGGAGCCATCGCAGTCCGGTCGCGCGGAAAGTTTTCCCAGATTTCCATGCACGATTGGGAACCGATCGCGCCGGGAGGCGAGAGCGGCTACACCGCGGGCGATCCGCTCAATCCCGGCGTCGTCTATGGCGGTAACGGACAGCGCTGGAATCTGGACGCCAATATTGCGATCGAAAGTACAGTGAGCCCGAGGGGTCCCGAGCCAGCGCGCGGCGACTGGACGCAACCGTTGGTCTTCTCCAAGGCAGACGCGCGGTCACTCTATTATGCGACTCAGTTTCTGTTCAAGACCACTGACGGCGCGAAGACATGGACACAGATCAGCCCCGACCTAACGCGCCCCGAGGTTTTTGTTCCGCCCACGTTGGATCCGACCACGGCGGCCGCTGTCGATCGCAACGGCAAGCGCGGTGTGATCTACACGATCGCCCCCTCGCCGTCACGAGCACCCCTGCTATGGATTGGCACCGACGACGGATACATCCAGCTCACGCCCGACGACGGGAAGAGCTGGCAGAATGTCACGCCGAGCGCGATCACGCCGTGGAGCAGGGTGACGATGATCGAGGCTTCGCACTTCGATCCGAGTACCGCCTATGCGAGCGTCGACCGCCACCAGCTCCAGGATTTCGAGCCGTACATCTACCGCACCCGCGACATGGGCAAGACATGGCAGAAGATCAGGAAGGGTCTGCCTGCAGGGGTGTACGTGCATTCGGTGAAGGAAGATCCACGGCGTCGCGGGCTGCTGATCGCCGGCACCGAGCGCGGAGTACACATCTCGTTCGATGATGGAGACAACTGGCAGTCGCTTCAGCTCAATCTGCCGGTGACGTCGATGCGCGACTTCGAGATCTACGGCAACGATCTGATAGTTGCGACGGACGGCCGCGGGTTCTGGGTGATCGACGACATCAGCCCGCTCAGGCAGTTGAGCGACGCCGTCGCCCGCGAGGATGCTCATCTGTTCAAGCCGGCCGACACGATCAACTTCATCGAGGGGACCGACAACGGGACGCCGCTGCAGAAAGACGAGCCGCACGCCGACAACCCGCCCAGCGGCGTGATGATCGACTACTACCTTAAGACCGCGTCAAGCGCGCCCATCGTGATCGAAATTCTCGATGCGAGTGGCGCAGTGGTGCAGACCCTATCGAGCGATCCCAACGCTCAGCGCGCGCCGGGTGCCGGAGCGGCGACGCAACCGACCGGCATTCCGCGTGTGTCTCCGCTCTGGCAGAACCGTCCCGAGCTGCCATCTGCGAGCGCTGGCATGCATCGCGTGACTTGGAATGCACTCCGTCCACGACCTCGCGGTGCGCCGCCCGCCGAGGAAGGCGGTCCGCTGGACCGGCACTACGTCGGCGATTTCACCGCGAAGCTCACCGCGAACGGCAGGAGCTACACTCAGCCGTTCACGGTAAAGCCTGACCCGAGAAATACGCGAAGCTAGCGCCCGAGGCTGAGGCCGGTCTAACGGAGAGGTACTATGAGGGACTCAAAATCCCCGGCGTGTGTTACCCCCGACCCATCGGCGACCGCGCGCCACCAAGTGACCACGACCTCTTTCTCCCCAGGATCCAGGATCAGCGTTCCGTACGGATGTACCCGTGATTCCCCCGGTTGGATCGGAGAACAGCGGGCAAGATCTACACATGGGATCCAATCCACCCGCGCCTGGGCGTTTCGGCCAATGACCATTGTGAAAACAGCGCTCGCAGAGTTGTTGCTCACCACGACCTGCTGATTTCGAGCATTGGCCGACACTCCGTTCAATTCCCGAAGACCGGACGGAGTGTCGCACGCCTCGGTGACGACGAACGCGCCAACCATTGTCACCCATCCAACTGCGTGAAACAAACCACTTTTGGGCATCTGTGCTTCCCGGCTTAGATGCTTCTATGCTAGGACAGTGTCACGTGGATCGCAAGAGAAGCCATCCAAAGCCGATCGCTAACATGAGAGCAACGACAAGCGCGGCATAGACTCCATACAGTTGCGCACTCACGGATGCCGTTGTGTTTCCCCCGCTGGGCGTCGATATGGTCTCGGGCAGAAACAATGCGACGAGTCCGACCGCCAGATAAAGCACGGCGACGAATGTCACGAACCCGGCGGAGCGTGTCACCGCCACGGCTGGCTCACCGACTGCGGCGCTGCGCGAACAGCCACGCCCAGAACTTTGGAGAGTTGTACGCCGGGTCCCATGAATCGTGTCCAGTCCCCGGCACCTCGCTGTATTGAACGGGCGCGCCGGCGGCCTGCAACGCAGCAAAGGCCTTCCGTGATTCATCGACCGGCACGACGGGATCGACCTCGCCGTGAAAAATCCACGTCGGTACTTTGCGGAGCTGGCGCGCGAGGGCCGTGAACGCCTCACCACTGTCAGCCGGCACGACTGGATCCACTTTCCAGAATTGCGGCGAGACCCAGCTGCATATCGGGGCGATCGCTGCGAATCGTTTGGGATTCCGATACGCGACGTACCACGTTCCGTTTCCGCCCATCGATAGACCCGTCAGGTATACTCTGGACGGATCCGTCTGGTACTCGCGCGTAGTCTGATCGAGCGCCATCACCGCAACTCGCGCGAGAATGCCCGTCCACGATGAGTCAGCCGTAGCCTGCGGAAATACTGCGATCGCCGGAAACCGCGCAGGGTTCTGGCGAATCGCCGGCGGGAGTCCAACCTGGGTCTGCAAATAGCCGTCACTTCCGCGCTCGCCAGCTCCATGCAGAAACAGAATTACCGGCCATCGCTGCGACGGAGAGTACGATGCGGGCACGAAGATCTGATATCGATACGCGCGCCCGTCGACGGTGACCGACCGGTCGAGAAAACCGGTTTCGACGTTTGGCTTAGCCCGGGCCGCAGCTACCACCGGTGCGATCAGGTCACGCCAAATGGCGTACCCCTGAGAGTTCATGTGCAAGCCGTCCTCGAGAAACAGCTCCTTTCTCGGCTGCCCGGACTTGTTGAGCATCGGAGTGAAGACGTCAACATAGACCAGCCGGTCGTCCGTACGCACGCGGTCTCGAATCAGCCGATTCGTTTCACGGATTTTGTCTATAATGTTCAATCGTGAGATGCTCGGCTTGATCGCCACGAACGCCACGCGCGCGCCTGGCAACTTCTGCCGAATGATTCCGACGAAGGATTGAAAATCGTTGAACACCTGCGCTGGAGACTTTCCCGCAGCAAGATCGTTGTCGCCCGCATAGAGGACCACGAGTCGCGGGTTGTAGGCCACTACGATGCGATCCGCGAAGTGCACTACATCGCTGAGCTCCGATCCGCCGAACCCCCGGTTAATAACCGGAACCCCGGAGAAGTCATCCTCGAGCGTCTTCCACATCCTGATCGACGAGCTGCCGACGAATACGACCGAGCCGGCGCGCGGTGGCTCGGCCCGATCGGCAGCCTCGAAACTCTGGATGTCCGCCTCCCACTGGCTCGGACCGCTTGCCGATGTCTGGGAAACGATTTGCGGCGCGCAAACAAGGAGGAAGGCGGCGGCAAGGGAAGAGATTGGTACGCGCATTCGGAGCTCGGATGGGAGAGGATTGGCGAATAGAAAGATCGGTCAAGAACTCCCCCTTTACAATTCCTTCTCGGCGATGAGGCTTCCTGGGCGTGACGGGTCTGCCCGGAGCGACCATCCCGGATTCAGCAAGAGCGTCCACCCGTCTCCCTTGATCTCTTTCGCTTCTCCTGGAAGCGGCGGTGCTGGCGCGCCAATTCTGATTCGCGAGAAATCATTCTGCACGAGCACTCCTCCGCGCTCTACTGTGAGCTTTCCCCAAGGCGCTGAGAAGTTCCCCGAGGGATAGACCGTCGAGTAAAGATCGAAGCCGATCAATTCGGTCGGATCGTAACTCCAGGCAAGCGAATCTTTCGACTGCCGGAGTGTGATCGTCGGGCCTGTTCCCAACCGAGCACGGTAATCCCGCATAGCCGGCGCGCGGGCCGAATCCCGCGCCGCCTCCGTCCGGTCGATTTCGTCCCAGCCGTATTCCTGAGCCCGCGCTCGCGCGATCGCACCAAGATTGCGGGGACGCTGGAACTCGATCGCCTGCGCCAACAGTGCTCCCATGTCGCGCTTGGTGCGAACGGCATCGCGCCAGCTGGGCGTGAACTGATCGAGTAGAACGCCGAGCGCCGGGCCGGTTCCATACGCAAAGGCGCGGACGAAGGTTGGCGTCGTCTCGTAGTCGCGGACGTATTTCGCCACGCGTGCGGGACCTTCACCAGTGAGCTGCATGGCGAGGCGCTGCCCTGTGTACTCGGGGAGTCCCTCCTGAATCTCGAGCGTGGCCTCGAGGCTGTCGCTACCGGGGTAAAGCGAGCGCCGCTGCGCGCGAAAGAGCAAGGCAGATTCGGCGTGATGCCCGGCCTTCTTGAGCTCGGGGAGTGATTCGAGCGCCCAAGCGAGAGCGCGGTACTCGAGGCGTAACCAGGTCCGACCAGGACGCATGTCGAGCTGATTGTTGAGCGCGTCGGGCTGGCGAAGACCAAGCGCCTCCTGCTCGCGGTGAAAAACCTCGTGCATGACGAGATCGGCGCGCGCGAAGCGATCGCGAGGAAGGGGGAGTGCGACCATCGTCCAGGTGCGCCCTCCCCACGGGAATGACGTGTTCGCGATGTACTGATTCTCCGGAAGCGTTGTCACGTACGCATCGCCCAGCCGCAGGAAATGTTTTCCAGCGACCGTGTCATTGGCGATGACGAGGCGAGTTTGGCGATCAACCAGCGCGATAGGACCGCAGAGACTGCGTTTCCAGAGAGTTCCAGCGTCCGTCTCGCAGGCGGTCCTGGCGTCGCGAAGGGCGGAAAGGGCTCGGGCAGTGTCTATTTGCTGGCCGCTCGTGTGCGCGAAAGGCAGCGCCAGGGCTGTGGCGACCAAGAGGGGCGGGCGGAAATATGAAAAAACATGCATAGCGGGGAGGGCTCCGTATCGGGCTGGCTGTTAGTCTATTGACATTGTGTCAATCCATTGACATTATGTCAAGGGACACTCATTTTCGTCCCGATCCCGGTGGATCTCAAAGTGGGGAGAATGCTCGATGAAGAATCGCGGACTGGAACAGCTCGGACGTCGAGAGCGGCAGATCATGGAGATCATCTATCGGCGCGGACGCGCGAACGCGGCTGAAGTGTTGGCCGATCTTGCCGATCCGCCAACCTATACGGCTGTGCGCGGCATGCTTCGGTTGCTCGAGAGCAAGGGTCATCTGCGGCACGAGCAGGACGGTCCGCGCTACGTCTATTTTCCCACCGCGGATCCCGACCGCGTGGGCAAATCCGCGGTAAAACATCTCGTCAGAACGTTTTTCGACAACTCCGCCAGCTCGGCTGTCGCGGCGATGGTCGGCATGTACGAGGACCGCTGGAGCGACGCCGATCTCGACAATCTGGAAAAGCTGATAGAAAGGGCCCGTAGCAAAGGAGGTGCGTCATGACACCGTTCGTTCTGGCACTACTCGCCAAGTTGACTCTGGTCCTCGCGCTTGGCCTCATCATCGCCGCGACATTTCGCAGCTTCAGCCCGTCGCTTCGTCATCTCATTCTTTTTGCCACCCTTGCAAGCTGCCTGGCGCTCCCGTTCGCGATGTTCATGTCGCCACAGTGGAACGTCCCCGTTCTGCCGCGTGCTTCCTCAACGGTCCTTCCCCCGGCGAACGTCAACGACATCGCGAACACGCGGCCCACCGGTTCCGTATTGACAGCAAAGGTGATCGACGCGGGAGCTGCGCAATCGCCCGTCGGCGCGCGCGGCATTCTCAAGTCGCTCCCGCTTCTCCCAGTCCTCTGGGCGTTGGGGTTTATGACGGTCGTTGGATGGCTCGCAATCGGACGCATCCGACTCCGTCGCATCGCGGCGAGCTCATGGCCGCTCGACGGCTCAGACTGGAGCGGGATTTTCGAGCAAGAGCGCAGAGAAGCCGGCGTCGGCAAACCGGTGCTCCTTTTCTCCAGCTCCGTGGTAAGCACGCCGCTCACGTGGGGATGGCGGTCTCCCGTAATTCTCCTCCCAGAAGACGCAGTCGATTGGGCGGAAACGCATCGTCGCATCGTGCTGCGACACGAGCTTGCGCATGTCGCACGCGGCGATTCGTTCGTTCAGCTTCTCGCTGGATTCGTGTGTGCCCTCTATTGGTTTCATCCGCTGGTTTGGATTACCGAGCGCCGGCTTCGCGCCGAATGCGAGCGCGCGTGTGACGACAGCGTCGTGTCGCTGGGCACCCCGGCCGCGGAGTATGCCGCGCATCTTCTGGAAGTCGCCCGTTCAGCCCGCGCATTTGGCGCCGCTGGTTTCCTGTCCGTAGCGATGGCTCGCCCATCACAGCTCGAGGGCCGGTTGCTCGCGGTGCTCAATGAATCGCGTCGCCGCATCTCGCTCTCTCGCGGAGCGCGACCGGCTGCAGCGCTGCTATCAGCACTCATTCTGGTACCACTCGCCGCATTTCGCGCTGTTCCGAAGTTAGATCCGCCGCCAGTGAGGTTCGCGAGCCCCACGTCGAACGGACCGATTAGGCTAGTCGATTCAACGGCATCTACTGTAGGGGCCTCAGCCACACCAACACCATCAGTCAGTATAGACGCACCGTCATCTCTAGATGACGCCACAGTGCGGAACAGCCGGCAGGCCGCGGCCGACACGACGTTGCAACTCTCCGTTCCCGCTCGCAGTGCGGGAACGCTCACTCTCGATCTGAAAACCGGCGGAGCGGTCATCATCAAAGGCTGGGACAAGCCCGAGGTTTTCGTTCGGGCGTCGCTCGGCGGGCGCGACTGGCGCGAAACCGAAGTGAGTCTCCAGCCGTCGGACGGCGGCGCCCGACTCGAGAGTGCCTACAGGATACGCTCGAACGCTCAGAGCTCACGGCACTCCTTCGAGATCAACGTGCCGCGCATCTACAACGTTCGGATCTCCTCAGCCGGTGGATCGCTGTCGATCACGGGTGTGGATGGCGCGTTCACTGGGCAAACGGGGGGCGGTGAGATCAACATCCTGAAGGCGAACGGCGAGGTGGATATCCGAACTGGTGGAGGCAAAGTCCATGTCTCAAGTTCGCGCTTGAATGGAAGCGTGAGTACGGGCGGCGGCATCGTTACAATTGAGGGCGTCACCGGCAACCTGACGGGAAAATCCGGAAGCGGTCCCGTTATCTACACAGCATCGGGTGGCACGACGATCCGCAGCGAAGACGGCGTCAACATCGTCGGAGTCGGCACGGCTGAACCCAACGTCGGTGTCAGTGTCGGAAGCGGAAGCGAATCTGGGAGTAGCAGCATCACTTCCACAAGAAGTGGTACGACCACGACGACCTACATTAGTAGTGGCGTTGGGCGAGGGAGTGGCTTTGGCGCGACCGGAATCAGAATGAGCTCGGCTGGCGGGGCGATCTCGCTCCCCGCGGCGCCGGACGGAGCGCGTGTCACGACGGGCGGCGGTGGAATCCGAATCGGTCCATCCTCTGGAGAAGTCTATGCGTCAACCGGAGGCGGTCCAATCGACATCGGCCCCGCGACCGGATCAGTCGAGGCGCACACCGGAGCGGGAGATGTGACGATCGAGCTAAAGGGCGCCGGCCTGCACTCGGTCGACGTGACTTCGGGCAAGGGCCAGGTCGTGCTCGTGCTGCCGCGAGATCTCGACGCGATACTCGAGCTCGAGACGGCCTACACGGACAACCTCGGCCACAAGACGCGCATCGTCAGCGACTGGCCGCTTCAGACCACTGAAACGGACAACTGGGATCGCAGCGAAGGAACGCCTCGGCGCTACGTACGCGCGCGTCAGACCATCGGTCGGGGCGGAAGCGAGATCCGAGTGCGGACCGTAAACGGAAACGTCGTCCTGCACCGCAACCGCTAAGCCCAGTCGTCCGCTCTGCGGGTGGGTGGCAAAGGACTTTGCAAACGGTGACAAGTTCATGACGCGAGCCTCCCGTGTCGCCTTGCTCTGTCTGGTGAGCGCTTCTTTCGCGTCAGCGCAGGAGCTTCGCTTCCCCAATGCCACGATCGGCCGCGATACCGCACTTGCGATGTCGGCTTTGGCAGACCAGACGATCGCCACCTATAAGGACGGCAATCGCGACCGGTACCTCGACAACCTGTTCCGCCTACAGATGGTCGCCGGCCGCAACGGTGACGCGATCAAGACGCTGGCGGCGTTACGCGCACTGCGGGGGAACAGAGTTTCTCCATCGGCCACCGCGGCCGATGCTCTGTACGCGATCCTCGCCACCTCGAGGCAGCACGGGGTTGGCGCACAGTTCGCCGATGCGTTTCAGCGAACGTTCCGCGACGCTGTCGGCCAGCTTGACGACCGAACCTCCGCGCTGGTGATGCGCGCGCTCAGGGTCAATCGTTTGGCCTTGGAACGGGCTGTCACCAGTGCGCTGCAGCAGCAGAACGGCAAGGATACAGTCTCGCTCGCCGATGCGCTCCGATTGATGAAAGCGTACCAGATCCAACAAACCTTCCGGACCATTGTACCGCTTGCCGCGCCTCTCGTCGCCGAAGACGATCGTCGACGTTACATCATCGATAACGATGTTCAGGTGAAAACCCCGGATGGCGCGACTGTCTGCGCAACAGTGGTGCGACAACGGTCGGTTACGCGCCGTCTCCCGGCGCTGCTCAACTTCACCATCTACGCCGATGCGGAAGCCAACTTGGGCGAGGCTCGGCGAGCCGCATCAAATGTGTATGTCGGTGTCGAGGGTCTTACCCGTGGAAAGCGGTGCAGCACCGACAATCCGGTGCCGTACGAACACGACGGCTCAGACGCGGCCGCACTTATCGATTGGATCGCCCGGCAACCTTGGAGTGACGGCCGAGTGGGGATGTACGGTGGGAGTTATGAGGGATTCACGCAATGGGCAGCGGCGAAGCACATGCCGAAGGCCTTGAAGACAATCATACCAGCCGTGCCTGTGGCTCCGGGCATCGACGTCCCGATGGACGGCAATCTGTTTCTTAGCTTCGTCTATGCGTGGCCATTCTATACCACCAATGTGAAAGACCTCGACGACACGACCTACTTCAACTTTGCACGCTGGAATCGGTTGAACCACGACTGGTATGTAAGCGGCCGAGCGTATCGTGATCTTGACAAAATCGACGGAACGCCGAATCAGATCTTTGACACGTGGATCGCACATCCGACCTACGACTCGTATTGGCAGAGCATGATCCCGTACGAAAAAGATTTTGCGCGCATCGACATCCCGGTCCTGCAGACCGCGGGCTACTACTACGGCGGGCCGGGAGCTGCCGTCTACTATCTGACCCAGCACTACAAGCACAATCCAAAGGCCGAGAGTTATCTGGTGATCGGCCCGTACGATCACGGCCTCGGGCAGCGCGGCTTGGTCACCGCGCTCGGCGATACGACATACGTAATGGGCGGATACAAAGTGGATCCGGTGGCGCTCACGGATTTTGGAGAACTTCGTTACCAGTGGTTCGACTACATCTTCAAGGGTACTCCGAGGCCGGCGCTGCTCAAGGACAAAGTGAACTATCAGGTGATGGGCGCGAACGTGTGGAAGCACGCGCCCTCGATCGCAGCGATGTCCGATGGGACGCTGCGGTTCTACCTCATCGCGTTGCGCTCAGGCGATGCCTATCGACTGAGCGAGCGCAATCCCGCAACCACTACGACCGTCGCGCATATGGTCGATCTCGCCGACCGCACCGACGTGGATCGCAGATCGCCCGGCGGCGGAATCGTTGACAGCGCCATCGATACCTGGAATGGCGTCGCGTTCTTCAGCAATCCGTTGCAGAGTTCCATTGAGATAAGCGGCCTCTTCTCGGGGCGACTCGAGTTTATCACCAACAAGAAAGATTTTGACCTGAACATCTCGCTTTACGAGCTGACCGCAAAGAGCGAGTACGTACTACTCTCTACGTACTGGGCGCGCGCAAGCGCCGTGGGTGATCTCGCGAATCGCCGATTGTTGACGCCGGGCAATCGCGAGCGCCTCGATTTCAAGAGCGTTCGCTTGACGAGCCGCCGGATTGAGCCAGGCAGTCGAATCGTCGTGCTGATCAACGTCATCAAGCAGCCCGACATGCAGATCAACTACGGCACCGGGAAAGATGTCAGCGACGAAACGATCGCGGACGCCGGGGAGCCGCTCAGAAT
>DASYVU010000005.1:0-13856 GCA_035936715.1 Gemmatimonadaceae bacterium | reverse complement strand
AATCTCGAGACGCTGGAGATCGACCCGGAGACGGCGCTCCGCCTGTTGCCGTTGATCCCGCGCGAGATCGTGGTGATAGCGGAAAGTGGTGTGAAGTCGGTTGCGGACATAACTCGGCTGGCAGCCGCCGGAGCGGACGCTGTGTTGATAGGGTCTGAGCTCTCAGCCTCGGCCGATCCCGAGGCAGCGGTTCGCGCTTTCACGGGCGTGGCACGGACGGCTGGTGCTCGCAAAGGTTAAGTTCTGCGGCATGACGCGGCCCCAGGACGCAGCCATCGGCGCGGAGATCGGCGCGAGCTATATCGGAGTGGTATTCGCCGATGGTCCGCGGCGCGTTACACCCGGCCAGGCGAAGAAGATTTTCGAGGCGGCCGGCAAGAGGGTAAAACACGTGGGAGTATTCGGTACGAACGACCCGGACGAGATCGCGCGGACTTCCGAGGAGACGCACCTCGACATCGTGCAGCTGCACAAAGATCCCACGACCTCCGACTTGAAGGCGATCCGCGGAAGATTCAAGGGAGAGATCTGGGCCGCGATCAGAATCGCGGGCACGCACATACCTCGGGAAGCCGAAGCGCTCTTCGACAGCGCCGACGCGATTGTGCTCGATGCCAGAAGTGAGAGGCAGCTTGGCGGAACCGGGCAGGCCTTGCCCTGGAACGAGCTTGCGGTGGACCTGGCCCGAGATAGAGGCAGCTCCGCGGTGGTTCTCGCCGGGGGGCTCAAGCCGAGCAACGTGGGCTCGGCTGTGCGCACACTCGCTCCGGACGTGGTCGATGTCTCGTCGGGTATCGAGAGCGCTCCGGGGATCAAGGATCCCTGGCTGATGCGCGAATTCTACGCGGCGGTCTCCGGCGCTCGCGTACACTAAAGTGGCGACGGACACCGTTCACCGCTTCGGAGCGTTCGGCGGCCGATATGTGCCTGAGACGCTCATCCCGGCGCTCGACGAGCTCGACGGTGCGTTCGACGATGCGATGCGCGACACACGATTTGTCGCCGAGCTTGACCGCCTCCTCAAGGAATACGTAGGACGGCCATCTCCGCTCAGTACGGCCCCGCGGTTTTCGAAAGAGGTCGGCTGCGCCGTCTACCTCAAGCGCGAGGATCTGAACCACACCGGGGCGCACAAGATCAACAACGCTCTGGGACAGGCTCTGCTCGCCCAGCGGATGGGAAAGCGCCGCATAATCGCGGAGACGGGCGCAGGCCAGCACGGAGTCGCTGCCGCTACGGTGTGCGCCCGCTTCGGGCTCGATTGCACCGTGTACATGGGCGAGGAGGATATGAGGCGGCAGGAGCTGAACGTCTTCCGCATGCGACTAATGGGGGCGAAGGTGGTACCGGTTCGCTCCGGAACGCGAACCTTGAAGGACGCGACGAGCGAAGCCATCCGCGACTGGGTCACCAACGTAAGCGACAGCTACTACATCATTGGCTCGGTGGTGGGACCGGCCCCGTATCCGCGTATGGTGCGCGACTTCCAGTCGGTGATCGGTCGCGAAGCAAAGGATCAGATGCTCGAGACCGCCGGACGGCTTCCGACGAGTGTGATCGCCTGCGTGGGGGGTGGGTCGAACGCGATGGGGATCTTCCATGCATTCGTTGGCGACCCGTCGGTCGAGCTCGTCGGGGTGGAGGCGGCGGGCAGGGGCCTCGACAGCGGGGAGCATTCCGCTTCCCTCCAGCGAGGCGTTCCCGGAGTGTTGCACGGCTCATTGAGCTACCTCCTTCAGGATGAAAGCGGTCAGGTCCATCCTGCCCACTCGATCTCTGCCGGCCTGGACTACCCCGGCGTAGGCCCGGAGCACTCGCACCTCAAGGACACCGGCCGGGCGCTCTACGTCTCGGTCACCGACGATGAAGCCGTTGAGGGCCTGGGCGTCCTCAGCCGTCTGGAGGGCATAATCCCCGCTCTGGAGACGTCACATGCCATCGCTTGGGTCGTCAAAGACAAGGGTCGGTGGAAAGAGACAGACGCCCTCCTGATCTGCATCAGCGGACGGGGCGACAAGGATCTCGCGCAGATAACTGAGATGGGACTTCTTCCCGAATGACAACGTCGGCAACCGCAAACGCGGAACAGGACGAGCTCGACGAGCCGTCCTTTCCGATCATTTTCGTCACCGACCTCCTCAAGTCGTTCGTGAAGGCTGTCCGCGCGCATCAGCTTTATCTGCCCAATAACCCGATGCACGCGCGGTCTCTCGAGACGGTGCGCGAAGCGTTCGCGGCGCTCTGGCAGAAGACCGACGAGCTCGATATTCAGATCGTCGAAACGCAGCTGATGTGGGAAGGGCGAGTCGTTCTCGACGAGCACGAGAGAACCAGCGACAACATTGCCTGGCTCCTCTACAAAGACGGAATCCGCGAGCTGAAGATGCTGAAGGGATTCGAGGAAGAAGAGCTTGGAACGTTCTTCGATCTTCTCCACCGGGTTCGCAAGGCCACGGACGACGACGATGATCTGCTGACGCTCATGTGGGAGCGCGAGTTCGCGACTCTCCAGTACAAGTACGTGGACCTCACCGCCGAGGGCGGGCCAGGTGTTGAGTCGATGGAGCGCGCCGAGCAGAAGGAAAAAATTCTTTCCCCCGCGCAGGCGGAGGCCGGCCTCGAGACCACGAATTCGTCGATCGCCAGTCTCGACGAGTTCGATTCGACTCTCTACTTCCTCGACGACCGCGAAGTTGAGTACCTGCAGGGCGAGATCAAGCGCGAATTCTCGACCGACTTGAGACCGGCGGTAATTGCCTCGTTGCTGGACATATTCGAGACCCATAAGGATCCAACCGTTCGCGAGGAGATCTGCGGACTCCTCGACCACTTCCTTCTTATACTTCTCTCGACCGCGCAGTACAGAAACGCGGCCTATCTTCTTCGCGAAGCCACTGCCACCGCGACTCGGGCGCCCGAGATCCTCGAGCCGCAAAAACAGAGATTGACGCAGCTCGGCGAATTGATGAGCGATCCGAAGCCGCTTGGTCAGCTCCTTCAGGCTCTCGAAGACTCCCCACTCCGCGCGCCGCAGATAGAGCTGGACGAGCTATTCGGCATTCTCCAACCTCGGGCGCTCGAAACGATCCTTTCCTGGATCGGTCGCTCCACAAATCCGCAGCTCAAGATGGTGCTCGAGCTCGCTGCCACCCGCCTCGCCTCTTCGCACAGCGCCGAGCTCATACGACTGATCGGATCGGACAACGAGGGCGTCGTGCTGCAAGCGATCCGCCGCGCCGCCACCATGAAGTCGCCCGCGGCAGTGCCCGCGCTGGGAAAGATGCTCACTGTAGGAGAGCCCGAAATGCGCGTCGCCGCGGTGACCGCTCTTACCGAGATCGGATCGCCCGGCGCCATGCAGATGCTCGAGCGAGCGCTGATCGACGAAGACCGCGAGGTCCGGACAGTCGCCGTGCGAGCGCTCGGAGCGCGCAACGCGCGGGCGGCCCTCCCGCGCATCGAAGCCGCGATCAAGGGAAAGGTCCTTCGCGAGAGCAACCTGACGGAGAAGATGGCGTTCTTCGAAGCGTTCGGCCTCCTGTGCGGCGACGGGGGAATCGCGCTCCTCGACGGGGTACTGCACGCCAAAGGCTTCATGGGTGGCAAGCGCGACGATCCCGAGTTCCGCGCCTGCGCGGCGATGGCGCTCGGCAAGATTGGAACGCCCAAGGCGATGGAAGCACTGAATAAGGCGGCGAACGAAAAGGACGTCATCGTGAGGAATGCCGTGAGCAAGGCCATTCGCGGATCAGCAACATGACCGGCGGCGGAACAGTCACGGAATCGGTCCGCGAGGGAGACCGCCAGTTGGGCGCCAACGTTCGTCGCGGCGGAAGGACCTTCATGATCGCGTTCTACGCAGCGCTGCGCGCGATCAAGCTTTACCCTCTGGAGCACAGCGCCGTACAGAAGACACTCGCGGAGCTTGCACAAGTCGCCGAGGAGCTTCGCGCGGAAGAAGGCGAGCTCGAGTTCCGCGTGTCCGGCGAATTCATCTTCATCAACTCCACCCGACTGAGGCTGGATCTCAGCAACTACGCGACGTTCGGTCACATCCTGACGCTGTGCAAACTTTCCGGCATCGGCGCGATTCACGTCGGCACGCGTGGATCAGCACGGGACTGGACCTTTCTCCTCTCACTTCTTGGAGGAGAAACCCAAAGCGCGCCCACCGACCGGCACAAGGAGATCGTCAGCAGACTGGGCGAAGCGAAGATCGAGACCTTTCAGCTCGATGCTCCGACTGAGACGCAGACAGACAGGGAGTTCAACGAGGAAGCGAAGGCCGCGGCGAACCGGACATACTCACAGTCCGTAGCGGTCACGAAGGACGTGATCAACTCCGTGCGCATCGGCAAGACGCCCAACATCCGAAAGATCAAGCGCGTGGTGCAGGGAATCGTCGACCAGGTGCTGAACGAGGAGACCTCGCTCATTGGTTTGACGGCAATCCGCGATTACGACGAGTACACGTTTACCCATTCAGTGAACGTGTGCATTTTCTCGATCGCCCTGGGCCGACGTCTCGGTATGACGAAGCTCCAGCTCTACGAGCTGGGACTCGCTGCGCTCATGCACGACATCGGGAAATCGCGCGTCCCACTCGATCTTCTCCAAAAGACCGGCGAGCTCACCGACGAGGAGTGGAAATGGATGGCTGCGCATCCATGGCTCGGTGTTCTGGTCCTGTTCCAATTCCGCCGGCAGCAGGAGGAGCTTTCCTACAGGGCGATGACGGTCTGCCACGAGCACCACATGAAGATCGACCTCACCGGCTACCCGAAGGTTATCCGCCCGCGGCAGATGAGTCTGCTCAGCAAGATCGTGTCGATCGCCGACGGCTACGACGCCGCAACTTCAAGACGCGTTTACAAGACCGTTGCGCTGGCGCCGTCCGCCGTGCTCGAGGAAATGCGCGACAACCCCCGCCGCGGTCTCGATCAGGTCCTCGTCAAGGCTTTCATCAACCTGTTGGGCATCTATCCGGTCGGAACACTTGTCGTTCTGGACACCTTCGAGCTCGCTGTCGTCTCGGCCTCAAATCAGAATCCCGAAGCATTGTCCCGACCGATCATTAAGATTATCAGCGACGCACAGGGCAACAGAATCAGTCCGCCGCTCGTCGTAGACCTCGCGATCCCCGAGGCGGGCGGTCAATACGCGCGCACAATCATCAAGACGGCGGACCCAGATCGGTATGGCATCACCCCGGGCGACTACCTCATCTAACGCGATCTCGCTTCGCTTCGACGCTCTCCGCAAAGAATCGCGCCGCGCACTCGTCTGTTACGCCACCGCCGGCCATCCTGATCTTCCCCGTTCGCTGGATACCCTTCATGCCTTGCAGGAAGGCGGGGCCGACATCGTTGAGTTGGGGGTCCCATTCTCGGATCCAATCGCCGACGGTCCGATCATTCAGGCCAGCTCGCAGCGAGCGCTGGAGAACGGAATCACCTACGACGGAGTTCTAGACCTCGTAGCGAGAGCGAAGCTGGCTGTGCCCGTCGTTCTATTCAGTTACCTCAACCCGGTGCTCGCCGCGGGCGCGAACGCTCTGGCGCGCGCTTCTGAAGCTGGTGCGAGCGGAATCCTCATAACCGATATTCCGGTCGGCGCGGATCCCGAGCGAGAGGAATGGCTCGGAAACAGCCCGCTCGCATTCATCAGACTCGTCGCGCCGACTACACCCAGGGAACGCATGGCCGAGATCGCCCGTCATGGCAGCGGTTTCGTTTATCTTATCAGTCGGCTCGGGGTCACCGGCTTGCAGGAACGCACAGCGGCATCTCTGCCGGAAACGATTTCGCGGCTGCGCTCGACGACGTCCCTGCCGATATGCGTCGGCTTTGGGATATCGACCCCTGCGCAGGCGCGAGCGGTTGGAGAGCTCGCGGACGGTGTCGTCGTCGGGAGCGCGATAGTGAGAGCGGCCGAAGAAGGAACTGACTCCGTGCTGCGTCTGACGCGGAGCTTGAGGGAGGCACTCGATGGGTAGTGACCCTGCGACCAGGAACGATGTCGTGACGCTCAAGGCGATGCGCTTTCACGCGCGCATCGGTGTGCTTCCTCACGAATCAGAGATCGCGCAATCAATAGAAGTCGATGCTTCGCTTTGGGTGAAACGCACTGAGGGCACGGTGTCCGCGAAGGACATCGTCGACTACAGGCGAGTCTACGACCTCGTCGCCGAAGTCGTCACCAACGGGCACATCAGCTTCCTGGAAGAAGTGGGTGAGATGATCGCCGATCGCGCGCTGCAGCTGCCCCTCGTCACGAGGGTGCGTATCGCGGTGCGGAAACCGAACGTCGCGCTACCGGGTCCGCTCGCCTATGCAGAGGTCGCGCTCGAGCGAGAGCGTGCGTGAAGGATGTCGCCTACATAGCGCTCGGCTCCAACCTCGGCCAGCGTGAGGTATTTTTGGCGCAGGCGAGGGGCGCGATCGCCGCGTTACCGGGCACACGAGTGCTCGGGCAGACCGGGGTCGAGGAGACCGCGCCGATCGGCCCCATCGCGCAGGGACCATTTCTCAATCAGATGATTGCCATCGAGACCGAGCTGTCGCCAGGCGAGCTGCTCACGGAGCTGCACCGGATAGAAGCGGAGGCCGGACGTGTGCGCCGTGCCCGCTGGGGGCCGCGTACGCTGGATCTCGACATCGTGCTGTTCGAGCATCAAAGCGTGCATGAAGAGGGACTCACCGTTCCACACCCGGAATTGTCCAGGCGGGATTTCTGGCTCACCGAGCTGGCGACCCTGCGAAGCGCGCGCGTTGACTAGTCCGGGTCGTGAGCAACGGCCGATAACGGTCCGCGATTTCGCCGAGCGCAAGCGCAAGGGCGAGAAGATCGTCGTAATGACTGCGTACGACGCCCTGTTCGGACGACTTGTGGATGAGGCAGGAGTCGACGCAATTCTCGTCGGCGATTCGGTCGGAACCGCTGTGATGGGGTACGCCTCGACGCTTCCGGTGACTCTGGATCAAATGATCTACCACGCTGCTGCTGTCCGCCGCGGGGTGAAGCGCGCGCTCATCGTCATCGACATGCCCTTCCTATCCTACCAGGCAAGCATCGAGAGCGCGGTACTCAACTGCGGGCGCGCAATTCAGGAGACTGGCGTGTCCGCGGTGAAAGTCGAGGGCGGTAGTCCGGAGATGCTCGATACGGTTCACGCTCTCGTCCGCACCGGCATTCCGGTGATGGCACACATCGGGTTCACGCCGCAGTCGGTAAATACGATTGGAGGCGCGCGAGTTCAGGGGCGCGAAGAAGAAGGAGCGGAGCGCCTGATCGGCGAGGCAAAGGGACTGGAAGAAGCAGGAGCTTTCGCGATCGTGCTCGAGCTCGTTCCCGCGCCGGTTTCCGCACGTATCACGGCCGCAGTCGGGATCCCTACGATTGGCATCGGCGCTGGCGTGCAGTGCGACGGTCAAGTGCTTGTGCTTCCGGACGTGCTCGGCTTGAATGACACCTTCCAGCCCAAGTTTCTCAAGCGCTACGCAGAGATGGCCAAGGACGTCCGCGCGGCGATCGGAAGCTGGGCGGGGGATGTTCGAAGCGGAGCTTATCCGGATGCTGAGCACAGCTTTTAGGCATGAAGTCGGTCGGGACGATTTCTGAGATGCGGCACGTGATGGCGGGCGCGCGAGCGAAAGGAAAGAGCGTCGCGTTCGTGCCGACGATGGGCGCGCTTCACGAGGGGCATCTCACGCTCGTCGACGAAGCGAAGGCCGTCGCCGACCTGGTGGTGATGAGCATCTTCGTCAACCCAATTCAGTTCGGTCCGAGCGAGGACTTTGCGCGTTACCCGCGGACGCTCGACGTGGATGCACCGATGGCGAAGAAAAGGGGAGTGGACTACCTGTTCACGCCGACGAAAGAAGACATCTACCCGGAAAACGTACCGGTAGTCATCGTTCATCCAGGAAGCATTGGGAAGGAGTGGGAAGGTGCGGTGCGCCCACATCACTTCGAGGGAGTTCTCACCGTAGTAGCCAAGCTCTTTAACATCGTGATGCCGGATGTCGCGGTTTTCGGTCAGAAGGATCTCCAACAGGCAGCGGCAGTCAAGGCGATGGTCAGGGATCTCAATTTTCCTGTCGGGATTCTCGTCGCGCCAACTGTCAGGGAGCCGGACGGACTCGCCATGTCCAGCCGCAACCGGTACCTCTCTCCCAAAGACCGTGAGCTCGCCCTTATTCTTTCGAGAGCCTTGTTTGCGATGCGCGACGCGTTCGGCAGAGGGGAACGGAGAGCGAGCGCGCTCGAAGCGATCGGTTGGCGCATGCTCGAGCGGGTGGTTGGATTGACACCGCGATACCTGGCGGCGGTGAATGCCGACACGTTCCAGCGCGTCGACAACGTGCGCCACGGCGATGCGGCAGTCGGCGCCGTTCGGGTAGGTGAAACCAGACTGATCGACAACATCATCTTCTGACATGGTGCAGCTCCAGACCTCCGGATTGCCAATCTGGGCGCAGGTGAGTGAGCGTCGGCTTGCGCACATACAGCGCGTGACGTTGTTGCTGAGGGCATGGGGAGCGGCGATGCGACTCTCCGCGGACGATGCGAACGCGTGGATCGACGCCGGTACCTGGCACGATGCGCTGCGTGATGCGCCGGTCGCGGAGTTGCGGGACATCACTGGCGACCGAAAGTCACCCGATGGATTGTTGCACGGCCCAGCGGTCGCGATCAAGCTAGAGGCCGAAGGAGAGCGCAGAAAAAATCTCCTCGACGCCGTCCGGTATCACACCGTCGGCTCGGCTAAATGGAATCAAACCGGACGCGCGTTGTACATGGCGGATTACCTCGAACCCGGCCGGAAATTCCTGGCCGAGGATAGAGGTTTTCTCGCGAGCCAGGTTCCACACAACTTCGATGGCGTGTTCCGTCAGGTCGTGCGCTTTCGGCTCGAGTGGTCGGTGCGCGAGGGCAATCACATCTTCCCCGAAACCGTCGAGCTCTGGAACAGCCTCCGGTAACGCGCCCCAAGCGTCGCTACGGACGACTAATTCTCGCCCTGCTCGTGCTCGCAGCGCTCGGCTGGTTCGGTATTCGAGCGCTGAACACTCGAAGCTCGAGGGTGCCCTATATACCCGACGACGCCAAAGCGCCGGAAGGCGTACGGATCAAGGTCGAAGTTTTCAACGGAACCAGGACGAAGGGACTCGCGCGGCGGGCAACACTATTTCTGCGTGACCACGGATTCGATGTCGTCGGCTCGGGCACCAACACCCAGCAGAGAGCAACGACGGTCGTCTACGATCGGTCAGGGCATCCGGACTGGGCAGCGCGCGTTGGTAGAGCGATGGATGCTCCGGTTGTCACACAGCGCGACAGCTCACGCTACCTGGACGTTACCGTCGTCCTCGGCGCCAACTGGCGCCCGCCGCCGCTGCCGTTCCACCCGTAACTGTCCGCAGGCGGCGGAGATATCCATGCCGCGGCTCTTTCTCACGGCGACTTCGACACCGGCGGCTCTTAGCCGGCGCGCGAACCAGTGGATCTGTTCGGGTGAGCTCGGCGTGAAGTCACCCGCTCCGCCTGGGTGGAGCGGGATGAGGTTCACAAAGGCACGGCACTCACGGGCGAGCGCGGCGAGCTGCGACGCATGCTCGCCCGCATCGTTGACACCGCCGAGCATCACGTATTCGAAGGTCACTCGTCGATCGAAGACTTTTCCAGCCTCGATCACGCTGGCGAGCGGATACTTGGTGTTGATCGGCATCAGCGAATGGCGCAACTCGTCATTCGGCGCATGAATGGAGATCGCAAGCCTGAATTGTTCGGGCCTCTCACCAAGAGCGACAATTCCGGGCAGAACACCGACTGTCGAAACGGTGATGTGCCGAGCTCCGATACCGAGGCCAGCGGCAGAATTGAGAACCGTAAGAGCTGGGTCGACCGCTTTCCAGTTCATGAGCGGCTCTCCCATTCCCATAAAGACAATGTTCGTCACCTGCTTAGGGGGATCGAGGAGCCTCATCTCGCGCACCTGACCCGCGATCTCGAACATCTGGAGATTGCGTGTGAATCCCATCGCCCCTGTCGCGCAGAATGCGCACTGTAAGGCGCATCCCGCCTGAGACGATATACAGAGCGTTAGCCGGGATCCCTCGGGGATCGCGACAGTCTCGATGAATTCGCCGTCGTCGAGCCTGAAGAGAAACTTCTCGGTTCCGTCGCTTGATGTCTGTCGCGTCGCGAGTCCGAGCCGGGGCATTGTAAAATGCTCGTCAAGCAGACCACGAAATGCCGCCGGAAGGTCGGTCATCGCAGCAAAGCTCGCCGCCGGGTTCTGCCACAGGTGGCGGAGCACCTGCGATCCACGGAACGGCTTGTCGCCGTGCTCGACCGCAAAGTCCCGCAGCACCTGCTCGGCCTCGGAAGGGAGCATGTTCAGGAGGTTTCGCTTCGCCGGCTCGACCTCCCGACGTGTGTTTGTTTGCGCCATGCTCCTTCCACCAAGTCTATGCAACTACTAAATTTAACCCCTGTTGATGCCTTTCTCGACCCATACGACGCGGCGCTGACCTCCACGCCTCCTTCATCCCGTTTCGCGACGGCCAAGCGCTCTCACCTGGCAGGTGAGTTACGAGCCTCGCACGCCGGCACCAAAGTCAAACTCGGTGGCTGGGTACACCGCATCCGAAATCTTGGCGGGATCGTTTTTCTGGACCTTCGTGATCGCGCCGGTCTGGTTCAAGTCTCATTCGACCCGAAGTGGACCCCTCAGGACGCCATCGAGCGCGCCGGGAAGCTAGGACTCGAGACCGTCGTCCTCGTCGAAGGAGACGTTGCCGCGCGTCCCACGGAGATGCGCAACGCCGAGATGGAGACGGGCGAGATAGAAGTGAGGGCCCGTGATTTCAGGATTGTCGGTCCGGCGGAAACACCGGCGATTCCCGTTGCTCGCGGCAAAGGGGAGAAGCTTCCCGCTGAGGAGCTCAGGCTGAAGCACCGCAACCTGGATCTGCGTCGCTCGGACCTGCAGAAGAATCTCATCCTGCGGCATCGCCTCCAACAGGTGACGCGCCGCTACCTCGATGAGCGTGGCTTCCTCGAAATCGAGACGCCCATACTCACCAAGCCGACGCCTGAAGGCGCGCGCGACTACATCGTGCCAAGCAGGGTGCATCCGGGAGAGTTCTACGCGCTCCCACAATCCCCGCAGCTGTACAAGCAGTTGCTCATGATCTCGGGGTTCGACAGATACTTCCAGATCGCGCGCTGTTTCCGTGACGAAGACCTGCGGGCGGACAGGCAGCCCGAGTTCACGCAGATCGACATCGAGGCGTCCTTCATCGAGCCCGAAGACATAATCACGCTCACGGAAGGAATGCTCGCCACACAGTTCAAGGAAATCGGACAGGACATTCCGTCCCGTTTCGAGCGCCTCAAATACCGAGACGCGATGGAGCGGTTTGGATCCGACCGTCCTGATCTGCGTTACGGGCTCGAGGTATTCGACGCCAGCGAGGCATTCCGCGGCTCGGAATTCGGCATCACGAATTCCGCTCTGGCGGCCGGCGGACGAGTTCGCGGCATCAGGATTCCTGGTGGGGCCGCTCTCTCGCGGAAGCAGGTCGACGAGATCGAAGCGATTGCCAAGTCTGCCGGAGCCGGCGGTCTTATCCGATTAAAGCGCGGAGCGACCGGTCTCGAGGGTCCGGCCGCAAAGTTCCTGAGCGAGAGCGGCGTGCAGCGCCTCGGGATCAGCGAGGGCGAGCTTTGTCTTCTCGTCGCTGGTGGTGAGCACGTGAGCAATCCGGCGCTCGATCGCGTCCGACAGGATGTCGCCCAGCGGCTGTCGCTGATTCCGGCGGACAAGCAGTCGTTCCTGTGGGTCACCGACTTCCCGATGTTCATTCGGGAGCAGAACGGGACGCTCAGCTCGGTGCATCACCCGTTCACCGCGCCGAACCCGGACGACCTCGGGCTGCTCGATTCCGCGCCGGAGAAGGTGCGCGCGCTGGCATACGATGTCGTGCTCAACGGATTGGAGCTGGGCGGTGGCAGCATTCGCATCAACGATCCGGCACTGCAGCGAAGAGTGCTGTCGTTGCTCGGGGTCGACGCGAAAACTGCGCAAGCCCGCTTCGGATTCCTGCTCGACGCACTCAGTGCCGGCGCGCCGCCGCATGGCGGCATCGCACTCGGCTTCGACAGGCTTGCGATGGTGCTTGCTGGAGCGTCTTCGCTCCGCGATGTAATTGCTTTTCCGAAAACCACCGCGGCGCGGGCGCTGTTCGAGGACGCGCCTTCAGCCGTGCCACCCGAGGACCTGAGGGAACTCCATCTTCAAAAAATGACGAGTTGACGTGACCGAAGAGACAACGATTCAGCGCCTCTCCACAGAAGGCGCGGACATGCTGACGCTGGCTGGTGTGAACGACGAGAACCTCATCGAGCTGGCGAAACAGACCGGAGCAAAGATCGCACTCCGCGGCGATACGCTGGCGGTAAGCGGTAACGCGGAATCCGTGGCGCGCGCCATTCCAATCGCGCAGCGAATGATCGACACAGCGAAGCAGCAGATGCCCCTTACCGCGGACGATGTTCTGCGCATGAGCATGGAGGGGCCGCGGGAAGGGAACGGCAATGGCGTGGATAGCGAGACGCGAATCGTGCTGCCCGGCGTCCGCAAAATCATTCAGGCCAAGACGAGTGGTCAGGCCGAGTACATGAAGCTTATGGCCGAGAACGACATCGTCGTCGGAATCGGTCCGGCTGGAACCGGCAAGACGTACCTCGCAGTCGCCGCGGCCGTCGACGCACTCTCGCGCAAGCGCGTGCGCCGAATCGTCCTGGCTCGGCCCGCGGTCGAAGCAGGTGAGAGCCTCGGCTTTCTTCCCGGCGACATGCAAGCCAAGGTCGATCCGTACCTGAGACCGCTTTACGATGCGCTCGAGGACATGATGCCGCACGAGCGCGTCCAGAAGTCGCTCGAAACGCGCACGATCGAGATTGCGCCGCTCGCGTACATGCGGGGCCGAACACTGGCCGATGCGTTCGTCATCCTCGACGAGGCGCAGAACGCCACCGCCGCCCAGATGAAGATGTTCCTCACTCGGCTTGGCGTGAATTCGAAAGCCGTGATCACGGGCGACAAGACGCAAATCGACTTGGTCAAGCGCGAGGACTCCGGCCTGGTGCAGATCGAGCGGATCCTGCCCGGCATCGATGGGATCGGGTTCTATTACCTGACGGACGCCGACGTCGTTCGCCACCGACTGGTGCGCGAAATCATCAAGGCGTACGCCGAGGATTCGGGCGTCTGATCGAGCTGCCCCTCTTCTGAGAAAATGAAGTCTCCACCGCGCGGTCTCGCAATAGACGTATCTTCGAGCGTGCGACGGCTCCTCGTGTCGGGGCCACGCGTGAAGGAAGCAGCGGCAGCGGTTCTGAGAGCCGAAGGTGTGAGGAACGCGATGTTATCGATCACCTTCGTCGGGCGCGCAGCGATGTCCGAGCTCAATCGGCGATACCTGGGGCATCGCGGCGCGACTGACGTGATCTCGTTTGCCCTCGGGCGACAGGGTCTGCGAGGTCCGGTCGTCGGCGACATCTACATCTGTCCCGAGATCGCGCGCTCCAACGCGGCGCGCCAGGGCGTGTCTTCGCAGGAGGAGCTGCTGCGACTGGTGGTGCACGGCACGCTGCATACACTTGGGCATGACCATCCGGAGGGCGCAACGCGCACGGCGTCTCCAATGTGGCGGAAGCAGGAGAGGATACTTGCCCGTGTCATCTGATCGGCTGCTGGATGACTTCAACGAGGGCAAACCGTCCGCGCTGGCGCGCGTAGTCAGCATCGTCGAGAACCACCGCGATGGCTTCGAAGCGATCATGGC
>DASYVU010000004.1:0-24402 GCA_035936715.1 Gemmatimonadaceae bacterium | reverse complement strand
TCTTCGGCTACAGCGACGTCACCGACAAACTCATCAACGATGCGATCGACGCCATGAAAGCAAATGGCGCGGTCATCGTCGATCCCGCCAACATCGAGACGGCCGGCAAGTTCGACGACAGCGAGTTCGACGTGCTGCTCTATGAATTCAAGGCGGATCTCAACAACTATCTCGCGTCACTCGGCCCCAGGGCTCCGGTGAAATCGCTCCAGAACATCATCGACTACAACGATCGGCACAGGGATCAGGAGATGCCGTTCTTCGGACAGGAAATAATGATTCAGGCGCAGGCGAAGGGGCCGCTCACCGAGAAGAAATACCTCGACGAGCTCGCCAGTAATCTGAAGATGTCACGCACCGACGGCATCGACGCGACGATGGACAAGTACAAGCTCGATGCGATCGTAGCGCCGACTGGAGGTCCGGCCTGGACCACGGATCTGATCAACGGCGATCATTTCAGCGGCGCGAGCTCGACTCCGGCAGCGGTGGCCGGATATCCGAACATCAACGTCCCCGCGGGATTTTCGCACGGCCTGCCGGTGGGCATCTCGTTCTTCGGCCGCGCGTATAGCGAGCCCGCGCTCATCAAACTCGCGTACGCTTACGAGCAGTCGACGAAGCACCGCCGCGCCCCGCAATTCATTCCTACGCTCGGCGACGCGAGCTGATTTGTTTCGCCGCTTTGATTGGGTACTGGCGATTTAATACATCGCCGGTGCGTCAGGCGGGGATGTCCTCTTCGGCCGCTAGCTAGCTTACACGCATGACGCGGCCCTGCGAGGACACCCCCACCCGACTCCCCAGAGGGGGACCTTTACCCCGCACATCAAGGCGGCGTGGTGAGTCCGCCGCCGCGTCGCGAGCGTGGTACGACGACAGCGCGCGCGGCTATTCGTCGAGTATAGCGTCAGTCACGAAGTAGCCCTTGCCGCTGCGGACCGCGGCGGCGATACCGCGACGGGTGTCGTCCACGTCCTCCTCCCGTGCGTCGAGCATATTGCGATTCCCGCGGAAGCGGCGGCCCGCCTCGACACAGAACAAATCGCATAGCGCGATCTCTCTTTCGCAGGTCTCGACCCCGCGCTCGTCGATCAGGCTTTGGGTCCGCGCGATTACCGACGCCGTCGCGAACAAGTCTATCGCCATGTTCGCCAGGCGCTCCAGCACCAGCTGCCTGTCCACGATCTTCTCGCGATGGCGCAGGATCGCCCGGTCGGTCCCGGAGCCGAGCTCGGCTACGTGCCTCTCGAAATATTCCTTGTGCTTTTTGAGGCGCTCGTGGACGTCGATGTCCAGCGTCGACGTCTGACCCAGTCTCAGCTTCACTCGCGAGGTCGCGTATCCGCTCAGAAGCCCGAGATTGCGCAGCGGACGCCGCAGCGCGGAGCCGATCTCCTTGAGTGCTTCGGCCGGAGCCTGCACTCCGTTCAGCGCTATGAACAGTCGCAACACCTCGTTCGCTCCCTCGAAGATGCGATTGATGCGCGAGTCGCGAAGCATCCTCTCGTACGGATACGGTTTCACGTAGCCCCGGCCGCCAGCGAGCTGAACCATGTCGTCGGCCGCACGCCAGACCATCTCGCTGGCAAAGACTTTGGCGCACGCCGCCTCGAGCGAAAAATCGTTGTCTCCACGATCGACCAGCGAAGCGAGAACGCCGAGCATCGCGTCAGACGCGTAAATCTCGCTCGCCATTCGTGAGAGCTTGCGCTGAGTGATCTCGAAGTCGGCGAGCGGATGTCCGAACTGTACCCGCTCCTCGCCGTACGCCGTCATCTCCTTGAGAGTACGCTTGGTGCCGCCGGTGCACCCAGCGGCGAGCGTAAGTCGGCCGGCATTCAGCACGTGAACAGCCACGCTGAATCCTCTGCCGATGCTGCCGAGCAGGTGGTCTGCCGGCACTTCCATCCCTTCGTAACTCAGCTCGGCCTGTGTAGAGCCACGAATTCCGAGCTTACGCACCGTGCCGACGACGCGGAAACCGGGCATGTCCGGCCGGATCAGAAACGCCGTTGTGCGCTGAGTCATCTCGCCACGACGCTGCACGAATGCCTGCGCGAAAGTCGCGATCACTCCGGCCCGATGGCCGTTGCCGATCCAGATCTTCCGGCCGTTGAGACGCCAGTGCGAGCCGTCCTCGGCTAGGGTCGCCGTCGTCTTGATGTTCTGGGCATCGGAGCCGACATCGGGCTCCGTCAGCGCATAGGCAGCGAGAAAATCGCCCCGCGCGAGGGGCGGCAGATACCGGTCCTTCTGCTCATCGTTGCCGTGGAGCACAATGGCTTTCGACCCAAGGCCACAATGGACGCCGACGAGAACAGCAAGCGACGCATCGATCGCGGACAACGTTTCGAACACCCGCGCATACGCCGACGACGACAGCTCGAGTCCGCCGTATTTCTTAGGGATGGTGAGTCCCAGCATCCCGATCTCGGCGAATGCGCGGATCACGTTCTCCGGAATCGTCTCTTCGTCATCGAACTTGGCAGAGTCGATCAAATCACCTTGCAGCCGGCGCAGCTCCCCGATCAGCCGGCGAACAGTCCGCGCTTCATCAGGATTCCGCTCGTCGAGCCGCCGCGGGTAAGGGAAGAGAAGCGAGTCGAGTACGACACCCGCGAATATCCCGCGGGTGAAGGATGGGTTTTGCTCAGTCACTCAGGCTTGTTCTCGCGATTGATCTGCTGCCTACGCCGCGGCCGGCGAAGCATCTCTCTTTCTCAGCCAACGCCAGTGAATAGTGAAGAGAACTGCAGCGAGCGCGATGAGAAGCAGGTTGCCAACGAGCGAGCGAATCGCGCGGAATCGCGCGTTTCCTATCGCTGCCTCGCGCTCTGCGTCATAAAGTTTCCGCAATTCGGCGTCCGACGACGTGGTATCGGCCACGCCTTTCGGGGGCGCGACAGCGGGAGCCGTTGGAGCATTCTGATCGCGCCCGCCGGTTTGTCTCCGAGCTTCCACCTTGTACAGCTCGAAGTTCGTTATTGGACGTCCCGATCGACCATAACCCCCGCCATCGGCATGAATCGGATCGCTCAGGTCGAAGGCGGCATCCACCACTTGCTTGATGGAGATGAGCATCATGATGACCGTGATGAAACAGACAGCGTACCCGTACGCCTGCGGGATGCGGGAATTGACGCGATCCATGTTCTCTTCTCCTAAACGCCGGCCGTGGCAGGTGGAATTATCTTCGCTGCGTTCTCCAACTGACCCGAGAGTGCTTCCGGTTCCGTCACCGGCTTATCGCAGGTGTAGCTGCGACATACGTAGACCGCCGGTTTCCCGTCGATCAGCGGTCGATCGCTGAGAAGCTTCACCGGCGAGCTGGCCGTCGGTGCTCCTCCGGCCAGAACAAGCGCTGGAACGTACTGCTCGGCGACGACTCTCTCCAGGGCTTTGAACGGCGCACTCTTGATATCCCCGACCAGCGCAACCTCGATCGCGCCATTCAGCTCCATGTCCGCGCATCCGAGCAGATGCCCAAACGCAGTCGGGTACCTCGTCATCGTGTCAGCGAGTGATTCGAGCGTAAACGCAGCGCGCCGACGGAATTCCGTGTTTTGCTCGAGCTCCGAAAGATGGAACAGCAGCTCGATGGCGAGCGAAGTGCCCGATGGCGTCGCGTTGTCAGTGACGTCACGCGGCCGAGCTATGAGCTGCTCCGCATCCTTCGCGGTGTCGAAGAACGCGCCAGCGGTGTCGTCCCAGAACCATTCGATCATCGCGCGCGCGATCTCCTCCGCGCTCTTGACCCAACGCTGATCGAAGGTGAGCTCGTAGACGGCGAGAAACCCGAGGGCGACGGCGGCGTGATCCTCGAGGAATCCGCTGATTCGAGTGACACCTTCCTTGTGCGAGCGCATCACCCGCCCGTTCTTCACCATCGTGGCGAGCAGGGATTCGGCATTACGGATTGCCAGCTCCCGGAAATCCTTCCGGTCGAAGACGCGCGCGGCGGTTGCGACACCGCGCAGCATAAGGCCGTTCCAGGAGGCGAGGATCTTCTCGTCGCGTCCGGGCCAGACTCGTTTGGCGCGTGCGTCGTAGAGGATGCGTCTGGCGCGCGCGAGCACGGCGTAGAGCGTCTCCTCATCTACGCCGGCACGCCTGGCCGCGAAAGCGGGGTCCGTACGGACGAAGAGAATGTTCTTCCCCTCGAAATTCCCCCCACGAGCCACGCCGTAGTAGGCCTTGAAAACGCGGGAATCGGCGCCGAGAAGAGCGTCGAGCTCCTCCTCGGTCCAGACGTAGAACTTCCCTTCGTGTCCTTCGCTGTCGGCGTCGAGCGAAGAATAGAATCCGCCCTCGGGCGAAGTCATCTCGCGTCCGACCCATTCAACGGTCTCGATGGTGACCCGCCGCACTTCTTCGTCCTTGGTCGCCTGCCAGAGGTTGGCGCCGAGTCGGATGAGAAGGGCGTTATCGTAAAGCATCTTCTCAAAGTGCGGCACCAGCCAGGAGGCATCTACAGAGTAGCGCGCAAATCCGCCGCCGACCTGATCGTAGATTCCGCCGCGCGCCATCTTCTGGAACGAGTTGCCGACCATCTCGAGAGCGTGCGCAGTGCCTGTCCGTTTCCAGTACTTGAGCAGGAAATCCAGGGCCATTGTCGACGGAAACTTTGGCGCGGTGCCGAAGCCGCCATTTCGCTCATCGTACTTCTGCAGCAGCGAGCGATACGCTGTCTCGAGCACCTTCGGCGAGAGTGTCCCCTCGCTCTGCGCTCTCACCTGGTTGGTCTCGTAGATCTCTTTCAGCTGACTCGCGGTCTCGGCGACCTGCGGGCGCCTCTTCGTGTAGGCGTCGCTTACCGATTCGAGAACGCGCCGGAACGAAGGCAGCCCCTGCCGATCATCCGGTGGGTAGTAGGTGCCGCCGAAAAACGGGCTTCCGTCAGGCAGCAGGAACATCGTCATCGGCCAGCCGCTGTGTCCCGTCATCGCTTGCACAGCCTGCATGTAGATGCCGTCGATGTCCGGACGCTCTTCACGATCGACTTTGATGTTGACAAACTTGTCGTTCATGAGGCGCGCGGTGTCTTCATCCTCGAACGACTCGTGCGCCATCACGTGGCACCAGTGGCACGCCGCGTAGCCGATGCTGAGGAGGATCGGCTTGTCCTCGCTTTTCGCCCTCTCGAGCGCTTCAGATCCCCACGGATACCAGTCCACCGGATTCTCGGCGTGCTGGAGCAGGTAGGGGCTGGTTTCTTTGGCAAGGCGGTTGGGCATGATTGGCGGATTTGGCGCAACCTGCGCGCCGCGCGTTGTAGCCGAACGAATGAAGCTTAATCAGATCGTGCGTCAAAGTTTGCTACGTCATGTGACGTATGAACGCCGGGCTTCTCTGTGCATATCGTGCGGACATGCGATTATCCTTGGTCGTCCGCCGTTTACGCCTCCCAGGACTTGGCGTGGTCCTGACTGCTGCTCTCTGGTCCTGTCGCGATGCGACCGGTCCAGGATCCGGCGGCCTGCGTGAACGATGGTACCAGCCTCAATCGGGGTGGGCGAGGGCGCAGCCCGCGGTCTCGGGCAATGTCGTGTATTTCGGTGATGGAAATGGCGAGCTGATCGCGCGAGATGTGGAGACCGGCGAACGCTTCTGGACCACCAAGGTCGGACCTGATCCAATCGATGGCGCGAACATTCTGGTTCGGAATAGAGTGGTCGTTGCACCAGTCATCAACTACACAGTCGGCCTTGACGCAATTAGCGGCCGCGAGCTTTGGCAGTACAACTCGCCCGATGACACCGTCGGGGTTCCTCCGGGCTACGCGGCTTACCCTGGGTCCGTAATCGAAGCACTCATCGATGCTGACAATCAGACGGTCTACATTCCCGCATGGGGCGCGTCAGTGAGCGCCGTTGATCTCAACACCGGGAAGGCACGCTGGGTGTGGAAGCCTGGTCGAATCGAAGATGATACCGCAACCTCTGGAGTCTTCAGGTCGGGTTCGATGAGTGTGCGAGTAAGTGGTGACACTCTCTTTGCTACACTGTGGCACTTCGTGAACCGACAGGGAGGGTACTCCGAGGCGTGGCTCGTCGCGATCGAATCGGCTATCCGGCGGAGAGCTTTGGCGAGTACGACTGCCATATGAGGGCTCCGGAGTTCTCATCGAAGCGATGCCGGTAGTCTACGAGAACCTCGTCATCGTGCACACGCTTTCCGCGCGCACTTATGCGATCGATCGTAGTACACAAAAAGTCGTGTGGGAGTTCACTGCCCCATCTGCCCACCTTTCTACGGTGGCAGGAGTGGAGTTGCATGGGGATGTGCTTTATGTTGACGGTGGAGACGAGCAAATACATGCACTGAATGCGCGAGATGGAAGCGTAGTCTGGAGCTCCTCGTTTCCTACTCAGGCCACGAGCGATCTCCTTGTCACCCAGCGTCGAATCATCTTCCCAATCGGTGGAGAGCTCGTGGTTCTCGACCGAGAAACTGGGCGCATGGTCGCGATAACTACTCAACCGCGAACATATGATCCGCTTTTCTCGTCAGCCGCCACATTTTCGAATGAACGGGTCTTCATCACGGTTGCCGAAGCAACGTGGTGCTTCGACGAGCCTTAACCCCGCGAGCGCATCGGAGGTACGATCATCGTCGTGTCCTCATTGCACGAATTATTTTGCCCTCGTGTGCTCGGGCTCGACCTTGCCTGGTCCCGTAGTATCGATCGACCAGTCGTCAGGCTGCTCCTTCTCGCCAGCGTGAGGACGGTACATGATGACCTTCACCCGCTCGAGGGTTATCAGGCCGCCGCCGACCATCTTGTCCAGCTCAGGAAGGATTTCCTGTATCTTTTCCTCCGTATCGACGCACTCAACGACGATTGGAAGATCCATTGACAATTCCAGAAATCTCGCGGTATGGATGCGGCTGCTCGCGCCGAAGGCCATGATGCCGCGAGTGACAGTAGCGCCGGCGTAATGACGTTTTCTGAGGAGCTGCACGATCGCCCAGTACAAGGGCTCACGTTCGTACTTGTCCCGTTCGCCGATGTGTATTCGCATCAGCACTCGCTCACCCTTGAACCCGTGCATCTTTCCTCCGTCGACGGGAGCTATCTCAAATTAGACGGGATGGCAAGTGAGTAGTCAACAGGCGCTTGGAGACGCTCGATGATTCTTTTTCTGATTGCGCTTGGCGGAGCGGTGGGCTCGCTTCTGAGGTACCTCGTTGGCGGGGCGATCCAGCGCTCCAGCGCGAGCGGGTTTCCCGTAGGCACCTTTGTCGTGAACATCGCGGGTTGCTTTCTCATCGGCGTCTTCGTGCGCTTCTTGCTCAACATGCAGACCTCGGCCGAGCTGCGCGCGCTCCTCATCGTCGGGTTCTGCGGTGGGTTTACGATTTTTTCCACCTTCAGCTTCGAGACGGTCGGGTTAATCGAGGGCGGCGAGTACGCTCGCGCCGCGACTTACATTGCGGGCAGTGTCTTGCTATGCATCATGGCGACTTTTGCGGGGATGGCGGCGGCAGGCGTCGTCGCGCGCAATGGGTGATCCGGCTTGCTGGTCACACCTCATTTATGAAGACGACGACACCAATGAATCCTCGAGCATGACAAACTCAAACACCGCGGTAAAAGCTACCGGCGCGATCCCGTCAGATCTGGAGGACTTCCTCCGCAAGAACGACTCGCGTATCCACGACGAGCTTTTCGAGTTTCTGCGCATCCCAAGTGTCAGCGCGAAATCGGAGCACAACGCCGATACCAAACGCGCTGCCGAGTGGGTGAAGAACTCGCTGGACAAAATCGGCGTGCCGGCAAAGATCTACCCGACGGCAGGACATCCGATTGTCGTCGGCGAGTGGAGAAAGGCTCCCGGAGCGCCGACGGTTCTCATCTATGGGCACTACGACGTGCAGCCCGCCGAGCCGCTCGACCTCTGGACGTCGCCCCCGTTCGAGCCGACGGTGAGAGATGGAAAGATCTTCGCACGCGGATCAGTGGATGACAAAGGCCAGCTCTTTCTCCACGTCAAAGCGCTCGAAGCGCATCTCGCGACACGGAAAAAACTCCCAGTAAACGTGGTCGTGCTCGCCGAAGGGGAAGAGGAGGTTGGCAGCGACAACCTGGCAGCGTTCGTTGAAGAGAAGAAAGACATTCTAAAAGCTGACGCGGTAGTGATCTCCGATTCGGCGATGTTCGCGCCGGGACTGCCATCGCTTCTGTCGTCGCTGCGCGGCCTCGCCTATTTCGAGATCAATGTCCAGGGACCGGCGAGCGATCTCCACTCAGGAAGTTACGGAGGCGCGATCGTGAATCCGGCGATGGCTCTCGCGCGAATTCTGGCGACCTTTCACGACGAAAATGGTCGAATCGCGATTCCCGGTTTCTACGATAAGGTGCGTGACTGGGATCCGAAGATTCGCGAGCAGATGCGATCGCTCCCGTTCGACGACAAGACTCTCATGAAAGAGACGGGCGTCGACGCCCTCGGCGGCGAGAAAGGATACACCACCCTCGAGAAGCTGTGGATTCGTCCGACGTGCGAGGTAAACGGGATGCTGAGCGGCTACACCGGGGAAGGCGCAAAGACGGTGCTTCCCGCGAAGGCCATGGCGAAGGTCAGCTGCCGTCTCGTTCCCGACCAGAATCCGGCTGACATCGAGAAGCTGATGAAAGCGCATGTGGCGAAGGTTGCGCCCAAGGGTGTGAAGGTGCGCGTCAACACCCTGCACGGCGGACATCCGTGGCGCGCCGAGCTCAATGGTCCGATCTACGATGCCGCGCGGAGAGCACTGCGTGCCGCGTTCGGTAAGGAGCCCGTCATCACGGGCGAAGGTGGCTCTATTCCCGTCGTCGGCGATTTCCAGAAGATACTCGGCGCACCGGTGCTACTCGTCGGCTTTGGGCTTCCGGGAGAGAATGCGCACGCACCCGACGAGTGGATGAGTGACGAGAACTTCCGGCTGGGGATGCGCACCGTCGCTACGCTATGGGATGAGTACGCGAAGGGGTGAGTGGGCGGCGGGAAACTGCAAACTGCAAACTGCAACTGAACGGGTGCGAGTTGTCAGCAGCGTAGATGCCAGTTGTCAGTTCACGACGTCGGGACGTCGCTCTGTTGTATTCAAAGCACAGGCTGTTCTTGTCCCCCGAATCGCGCCCCTGAACGTCTGGGCGTAGTGAACCCTCAACTCACCGCTCTGCCGCTAACAACTCGCACCCGTTCAGTTGCAGTTGTCGTCCTCCTCCTCCCGCTATAGGTCGAGAAGCAGCTCGGGATCGGCTGCGGGTTCGGGATACGCAGTCGGCACCAGGCATTCCGCCGAGTCGTTGCGAGAATTGTTGACCAGCTTGGAGATTGGGAAGAACTCCAGCTCGCCGTCCTCGTGGTATGCCGATTTGTTGAGCAGCTCGAGCTGTCCCTGCTTCCGCTGAGGATCGAGCCACTGCTCGTAGGATTCCGGAGCAAGCAGCACCGCCATGCGGTCGTGGAACTGGCTGTACCAGTCGTCCGCATCTCTGACGATGACCGTGCACGACCACAGCTCTTCGCCGCTTGCAGCGTCGTGCCAGCGACTCCACAGTCCCGCCATTGCGAGTGGAATCCCCTCTCTGTGTCGAATGAGGTGCGGAATTTTGCGCCGCTTCTCGCCGGCCCATTCGATGATGCCGTCGACCACGACGAGGCAGCGCTGGCTGCGCCATGACTGCTGAAAGGTCGGCGCCGACGCAACTGTCTCCATCCTCGCGTTGAAAGTCGAGTACCGGGAGTCGAACGCGACGACGCTGTCTCTGGTCTCGAGCTTCGCCGGTATGAGATTCCAGTGCATCGTCCTCAGGACCCTCTCCCGCAGGAACGGATCGTAGTAGACAGCCGGGATGTCTTCGTGCGGATTCAGGTTGTAGCGCGGCTTCCAGTCACTCGGCACGAACTTCCTGGTGTAGCCGTAGAGTTTTTCAGTAATCCCGTCGGGATTGATGACCGTAGCGCGACCGCACATATGGTCAACGGTACCGTTCTGGGAACTGAACTGCAACTGAACGACCTGGCATCTCGGCTTAATCGGGAATTGAGAAGCAACAGAACAGGTGCGAGTTGTCAGTAGCACAGCTTTAAGTTCTCAGTTCACAACGCCCAGACTTCAATACTGGCGTTACAGCACAAGCAGGTGGTCCGAACGCCGCCGGGATAAGTCAGAGCGTAGTGAACTGGCAACTAACAGCTACGCTACTGACGACTCGCACCCGTTCAGTTAAGCAGTTAACGAGACCATCCCATCAGTTGCAGCCGGTCTCTAGAACCGCCACTCCCTGATGAGGAACGCCCCGAACGCGCTGGTGGTCGCGATGTTCTGGATCTGCGCCAAACTCGTCTCTCTCAGGATATAGCGCGTATCAACACCGGTCTCGAGGCGGTATCCCCGCAGTCCCCCAAACCGGTGAACGATCTGGACGCCTGGCCGGACCAGCGCCTTCGGATCGAGTGGAGACTTCACCGCGACGAAGGTGTGCGACTTGACGTACTTCCCGAACTCGAACTGCGTCGCGCGCAGGAAGTTGCCGACATCCGTCTGCACGTCGGCTGGCGTGATGGTGAATACGTCTGCGCCAAGCGACTGTGCCGCGCTGCCGGCGATCTGGTCGGCGGCGACACCGAGTGCTACACCGGCGAGCTGGCGGCTCGCCAGTGCGGCACCAGCGCCCACCAGGTTGGTACCGCCGCCGCCGTTGGTGAGGCCGGAGCCTTCGAGCTGAAGGAGTGAACTCGAGGACTGGCCGAACGCGAGATAGCTGAGCAAATCGCTCTGCGGAATCGGCGGCTGCGCATCGCTGGTGAGGGAGATGTTCGGGTTTCTCATCGTTCCCCCGACAGCGATCTGGATGTTGATGGCCTCGCGGCTCGGCTGCCTCACTTCGTATCCGGCCGTCGCCTGCAGAATCGGATTCAGCTCCGTCGAATTGATGAACGTCGCCGACCCGCGCTTGATCGTGAATCTGCGCGTCATGAAGACGTACTCGCCGCGCTCGCTCAGGATCACCCCATCAAGAACCAGAGTCTCCTTGGCGCGATTGACGTGCACGCCAAGATCTTCATCGCTGTAGATCTCGATGTTCGCCTCACGAGACCGAACGAAGACGTCGTGATCGATTCGCAGATTCACATCCATGAGCAGATTCGCGAGCAGCGGCGATTGGCCGGGGAAGAGCTCTCGACTTGCCATCACTGCTGTGTCCAGAACGTTGAACAGAGCAGGGTCTCCCGCTCCAACGAGGTTCTTGTTGTCCGACGGAGGGATGTAGACCACTCCCTGTCGAAGACGCAGTTTGCCGGTGACGTGCGCGCCTTTGAACGGGCCAACCATCGCCAGATTGGCACCGACGACCAGCTGGCCGCGATCGTTGTTGAGCACCTGAGCGCCTGACGTGAACAGCTTGAGATCGAAGCTGGGCGCGGTCAACGGTCTCAGTCCGATTCCGCCGGTGAGAAGGATGCGCCCCTTGCTGTTAGCCGCGATCGAATCGATGACGACCGTATCGCCCAACATCCGGATCGACGCTTCGATCGCATCGAGATTGATCCCGGCCATTACAACGCGTGCCTGCCCTTCGTGCATTGCGAACTGACCGGTGAGCTGAGGCTTGTTGAGACTGCCACCCAGCTTGAACGACCCGCTCGCCCGACCGTGCAGGTTGGAGACGTAGTCGCTGAACTGCGGCATCATATCCAGCGGGAGACTATCGGCCTTGATGTTGAGAGCGATCTGTCTGTCGGCGGGGAAACGGGATCCCGTAACACCAGTCAGCGCGAGATTGATCGGAACCGTCCCGTCCGCCACCAGGAATGGCGGCAGGCCTGAGCGCATCGCTTCCGCATGTCCCGTCAGCGTCTGATTGGCGTACTGCACATTCCCGTGCAGCTCGGGCAGCGTAGTCCCGTTGTAGAGAAGATTGGTGGCGCCGAACGCACCCTTGAATTGGGGATTATCCAGCGTCCCTGTTTCATGCACGTTGAACGAGACGAGTCCCTTCGCGTTGATGCTGCTCTGGGTCAGCGCGATGACATCGCCTACATTGAGGTTGTCGACAGCAATGTCGAGGTTGGCGCTGCCTTGCTTCGGGAGCAGTCCGTTCACGAAAATGCGTCCCGTCGGACCGTTCCGCAGCTCGAGGCTGTCGATATCAATTCCAGCCTGCCCCCAGTGGAGCGACGCGACTCGCGTGCTGGCCCAGACACTGGTGTCGAACCGCAGCTTGAGATTATTGAGGCGGAGCTCGTTCCTCACCTTGTTCAGAGCGAACTGCGCGTCGGCGCTGTACGTCCGCGAGTTGTCCTGGCTGACGACTATCTGGGCAGTGCCGTTCGGCTTCTGATAGGTGAGCTTCGCGCCGACACTGTCGAGACTGAATCCGGCGGCATTCACCGCTTTTGCCTGGGCGTTTACTCTCACCTGGGACTGTGGAGTGCGCGCGTTGATCCAGTCGTAGTCGGCGACGAACGAGCCTACCGAATTTCCGCGCGCGACAATGTTGGAGCCCGATGCAGTCCCCTTGAGACTGAAATTCCTGATGTTGCCGGTCGCCACGCCATCTGCCTGGGCAGATCCGGAGAGCTCGTTCTTGCGCACGGTCTTCGGCGTGTCGACGGCAAATGTCGGGAGCTTTCTACCCGTCACCGCGCGCTCGACCTCCGTGGCGCGAGCAATCCTCTCCGAATCTGCCTTCGCTTGCGCGACTCGGCCGGAGAGAATTCCCGGTCGCGGTTTCACTACTCCCGTATCCTTCGAGATCAGGCCCGCCACGCGAGACAGCGAATCGATCGCGACGTGATAGCTGAGCGTGCCGGTGCTTCCAGGCGCGAGCCCGAACGTGCCCTTCGCTTCCACGATTCCCTGCGGCAGCTCCACAGCCAGCGTATCCACGCGCGCCATGCCATTGGCCGCTGCCACTTTCACATTGGCGCGATCGATCGATACCGTATCGATCGTGGACGTGCTCACATCTGCAGTGACCTGTGTCTGCATGGTCGCCGGATCGAATCCGCGGCCACGCGCCGATCCGACCGAGTTGAGCGAGGTCCCCGGCGCCTTGGCAATTACGGCGTTGGCGTTGAAGAGGCGAGTTACGAAATCGAGGTTGTAGCCGGTGATTTTGCTGGCGACATCCATCGTGCCGCGCAGATCGAGAAATCCGCCGTCGGGGAACGTGAGCTGTGTATTGATGGCGAGATCGTTGATCGGTCCCTTGAGCTTGAGCGGACCGCTCGCGCTTCCTCTCAATCCCACGCTCGGCATGAATCGGCCGAGTGTCACGAGGGAGATGGGATGCATCCGTGCATCGACGTCGTACCAGGGGAGACCGCGCACTCGCATGGAAGCGCGGCCAGTCGCGCGGGTCAGCGCCCCGCGCTCGACGTGCGTCACGTCACCCTGAGCCGTCATGATGCCCGCAGTCGTTCCATTGAGAGTTACGAGTCCGGTAAGTGTGCCACCCAGCTTGATCGAGGGCGCAATCGCTTTGGCAAGCCCCATCTGCAACGGGGCCAGTCTGACGCGAAGATCGCGGGCGTTGAAGATTCCGGCGGCCAACCCCATCAAGCCATTTCCGATCAGGCGACTCCGTCCGGAGAGCCTGTCGTCAACCGTGACGTCGCCGTTGATCTTGAGCGAATGCTCTCCTCCGTCGAACTTCGCCTGACCCGTGAGAGTCAGCGGCCGCGGAAATTTCATCGCCGGGAAGAGCTGGGTCAGAAGCTGCGTGTCGAGAGTCGTGAAGTGCAGATCGGCATTCTTGTACGCGAGCGTATCCGTCACGGCTACCTCGATCTGACCCGTGACGTGTGACCGCACGAGAGTGAGGTCCATGTTCCTGGCGAGGTAGACGCTCTTCTTTCCGGTCCAATCGAGACCGAAGTCGAGCTTGCCTGACCCTTGCTCAGGAAGCTTCGTCATGGCCCAGCGGATGTCGGCAGGATTTACCGGGTCGCCGTGAAGGCGGAGATGGAGATCTCCGTTGGTCAAGTAGTAGCGCCCGTCGCCCGAGACGCGCGTCGCCGGGAATGACGCACGCGCGCCCTTCCACCACACTGAATCTCCGGTGAACTCGAACGTTCCCGTGAGGCCGCGCACATCGGCGACAGGTGGTCGGAACGGCTCTGCGATCATCTTGAGAGCAGCCACGTCGATCAGTCGGTTCTTGTAGGCCGGATCCTCCAGCCGCACGAGGGGAAACAGTCCGTTGATCTTGTGGAAGCTCGAGACCTTCTGGTATCCGTTGGGAACCTTGACCAGCGCCAGTCTGCCCTCAGGTCCGAACGCGCGGCGTACGGCGTCATTCCTCTCGGCCGGTGTCTGATTCGGATCCGGACTCCAGGGCGAGCGTATTGTGAAATCTCCGTCGAGCATCGTGACATCGCTGAATCGGATCCACGTTCCCCAACCGGTTTTCTTCGGACCGGACGGTGTCGCTGTATCGCGCGGAAAAATCCGGTCGTAGTTCCACTTTCCACCGGGTTGCTCGTCGAGAACTATCACCGGCTTGACGAGCCGCACTTCGGAAAATTCGATTCTCTTTCCGCGCAAAGTTCCCAGGCTGTACCGCGCCCAGATCTCGTCGGCTTTTATGAATGGCGCGCGAGCGCTGTCGGTGATAACCACATCGTGAAGCGTGAACCCGCGCAGAAGATTTCCGCTCACACTGCCAATGTGTACGATCCCGTGACTGTTCCGCTGAACGATTCCGAGGACGTACCGTCGCACGCGCCCGCGTCCCCAGTCGGAGTTGGTGACGAGGAAGGTCGCCGCGAGCAGGAGCAAAGCCACCACCGCGATTCCTGCGAGGAGGCGCGCCACCCACTTACGCATTAGAAGGCTTCGCCGATGGAGAGGTGAAGGACCATCCTGCCGAGGATGCCGTGCCCGTTGGTGGGTGCGTAGATGCGGCGCTTCTGCAAGGTGACGAGCGTCTTCTGGCCATTTACGATGTTCTCGGTTACAACCGGCAGGGACTCAGTACTCCCGGGATTGAACCCTATATCGGCACGAATGGGGCCTACAGGTGAGCGGTACCGGAACCCAAAGCCGGGGGTTACGGCCGTCCTTTTCTTGGCCAGGGTGGGATTGGTCCTCTGGCTGACCATTCCCGCGTCGACGAATACGGCGCCAATCAGCTGCTGCCACACCGGAAAACGGGCTTCCACACTGCCCTCGACCACGAAGTTCCCGCCCAGTGGCCGCGGCTCGAAATCACGATCCTTGAGGGTGCCGGCATTGGGATCGCAGGTGGTAACATCGGTTCCCGATGCGCACGCCGCGTTCAGGGAGTCCTGCGACTGAAGAGCGATGACTGGGATGGTGAGAACGCGCGGTCCAAGCTGATTCTCTCCGAAGCCCCGAACTGAGTGTGAGCCTCCGGCGTAAAACCTCTTTCGGGGATGCAGGACGCCGCCGCCGACCGAGGTCGCAATACCAACCGCCTGGGTCGTGCTGCCGAGCGAATTCACCCAGCCAATTCGGGCGTGAGCGCCGATCGCGCCGCGTCTTCTCACCGGCATGAAGGCAGCGCCATCGACCGTCGCGCGGTTGTAGCGGAAGTCCGAAATAGTAAACGACGACGCGTGCTCCACACTTCCGTTGGCGCGGAAGCCAGTGGTCGGCGAGAACGGGTCGTTGGTGCGATCGATCGTCGAGGTAATTGCGAAAGGAGAAAGCTTCTGATTTCCGCGCAGCGCCTCGAGCGTCGGGAGATCGCAGACTCCGTAGTTGATGCAGAAGTAGACGTCGCCCGCATCAACCTTGCTGATCTCGAAGCGATAGTTGGCGCTCGTCGGTGCCCGCTCAGCGAATTCGCGCGTGAAGGTGAGGCTCGTTCCGTAACCGTAGTCGATGTAAATCCCGGGTGCGCTGCGCCGGTGGGTGAACACACTCAGCGCGAGCTCGTTGTGGGGCGAGCCGAACCATGGCTCTCTGAGATCGATGCTCGCGTTGTAGGTAGGAGCGAAATACCGCCCCAGGCTGCTGGTCTGCGGTACCGACGCGTTCCGGAAAATACCGCGCCCATTGAGCGAGCTGGCGAGCAGGTTCCCAATCGCGCCCTGTATGTCCAGCCGGCGCGCGGCGCCCAGAAAGTTGTAATGCGTGAACCGTCCTGCTACCTGGAAGAAATCGATGGTGTTGAATCCCGCGCTCAGGCGCGCTTCGCGGGGTGGCGCTTCCTGTACTGTGACTACGATCACCTTTGCCGAATCGGGTGTCGCGATGTCGATTGGCGGCCTTGGCTCGATCGCCGCGCGTCGGAAGAGATTCGACTCGTAGAGCGCTCTCTGGCTGCGCAGCATCTCCGAGCGCTGGAAGATGTCGCCAATGTGGAAGGTGAGAGACTTCCTGATCGTGCGTTCGTTCACACCCTCGTTGCCGCTGATGACGATGTCTTCAACGGTGGTCTTGTACTTCGGGTTGAGAGTGAAGCTCACCTCGGCGGAGTGCGCGGCGCTGTCGACGACAATAGCCGTGTCGACCTCGGCGTCTGCGTATCCCTTGTCGAACAGGCCCGCCTGGAGAAAGAAGCGCGAAGAATCCACCCTGATCAGATTGAGCGGTCCGCCCTTTCCGATCGAGAGGTGCCTGTTGATCTCCCGTTGCGACAGGAGCGGCGTTTTCTGATTCACCACGACGTTCGAAACGAGAATGGGTGGCCCTTCCTTGATGAAGAAAGTGACGCCCACCTTGTTGGACCCGCGCGGGACTACGGCGGTGTCGACCTCGGCCTCGCGATAGCCGCGCTTCCAGTAGAAAATGCGGATGCGAAGCATGTCGCGCTCGAGCTCCTTGTGGTCGAGATATTTTTTCGTGTAGAAGTATCTCGACTTGCTGATCCAGCAGAACGGCTTGAGGATGAAGCTGTTGCAGTACGAAGCCGTGGTGTAAATGCTCTGAAGGAGATCTGCCTTCTTCATCACCTTCACGCCCTTGAGCGTGAGGTTCACTACCTCGGGATGGCTGGGTCCCGTAAGTACGGATTGCTGGGAAGCGAGCGCTGCCGGAGCGAGAAAGAGCGCGCCGGCGAGCAGTGCGGAGACGCGCGTCCGCATGGAGCCAGACGGTCTATAGGCCTTCCAGCAGCGCGTCGTTGCCTGGCGTGGCGGCGATGCGTTTGATGAGCCACTCCATTGCCGAACTGGATGGCATTTGCTGAAGACCGCGTCTGAGTGTGTAGACATGCTCTAGCTGGTCAGGACGGAAGAGCTTGTCTTCACGACGCGTGCCGCTGGTCGCGACATCGATTGCGGGGAAGATCCGCTTCTCGGAAAGTGAGCGATCGAGCTTGATCTCGCAGTTGCCGGTCCCCTTGAATTCTTCGAAGATGACGTCGTCCATCCGCGATCCCGTTTCGACGAGGGCGGTAGCAATTATAGTCAACGACCCGCCGCCGTGTTCCGGAGCGACCGAGCGCGCGGATCCGAAAAAGGCCTTGGGTTTCGCCATGGCGCTAGAATCGAGTCCGCCTGAAAGCGTGCGGCCGGTGCCGCGCTCGACGGTGTTGTAGGCTCGCGCCATACGTGTAATCGAATCCAATACGATGACGACATCCTTGCCTAGCTCCACTAGTCGGCGAGCCCGCTCCAGTACCATTTCGGTTACATCCGTATGGCGAACCGCGGGCATATCGAAGCTGGAGGCAACAACCTCGCCATAGCCCCAAGTGATCATTTCGCTGACTTCCTCGGGTCGCTCGTCTACGAGCAGAACGAGGAGGGCTGCCTGCGGATGGTTGATCGCGACGCCTTCGACGATCGCCTGGAGGAGCATCGTTTTCCCGGCGCGAGCGGGGGCCACGATGAGCGCGCGCTGGCCGTATCCGATCGGCGCGATGAGATCGATTGCCCTGCGTGTCAGCTCGGGTCCGACCTTGGCGGGTTTTCCGGTTTCGAGCTTGAGCTTCCGCTCGGGATACGACGCGGTGAGCGATCCGAAATCGGGGCGGCGTGCCGCTTCGTCCGGACTGGCGCCGTTGATCTCTTTAACGTCGACGACGACTACCCGATTGCGATGATCGTGTCCGGTGGTGGCGAGCACCTGATCGCCGCGGCGCAGCATGTACTGCCGCATGACGTTCGTCGGCACGTACGCATCGCCCGGCTCGGCGAGATAACTGTTCGCGGCGCGGCGGATGAAGCCGCCCTCGCGCTGCGGATCGAACCAGCCCGTGGTCTCTCCATCGGGAACGACGGGAGCCACCGGTGCACGCGAGGCCTGCTCACCACGCGGCGCATTCGACTGCTGCTGCGGCTGCCGCTGTCTTCCGCGTCCGCGCTGGTTACGGCCGCGGCGTCCGTTGTGACGATGGTCGCGCTCTCCGGGATGACGCTGCTGATTGGCATCGCGCTGCTGGCCGCCACCCATTGTCTGCGGATTGTATTGCTGTTGTGGAGTGCCGGCGTTGCCCGATCCATTAGCGGGAGAAGCAGCGGGAGGAGTACCTGAATCTGATTCGGAGCTCGGCGAGGCTGAAGACTCAGGCGCGTTTGGAGCGGGAGAAGGGGAGGGGGAAGGTGCGGGAGATGGAAGTGCGGGTGAGTTCATATTGTCGCGCGCATCGGGAATCTGTGCCGCGTCGGGTGTAGGTGTTGAGGGATCCATTGGCTCCAGATACGGATCGGCATCACCGTAGGATTCGGGAGAGAGAGGTTGATTGCCGGACGGACGGCTGCGCCGGCCGCGACGAAAAGGACGTCGGGGTTCGCTCATGCAGTTGTGGTGTGGCTGAGAAGAAAAGTGCTACTCGAATGGCTCACGGGGACCGCGGACATAATTCACGCGAAATCCGGAACCTTCATTCTGTTTGGAATGGCGCGCTACAAGAGCTGCGCTCGTGCAAGAATGGTACTATCGACCGCCGGAATTGTCCAGCGACAAGTTGAATGGTACGCCTGGGTACGGGTAATGTCCAGCGTGATACTTCGGATTCGAGACCCCCAGTTTACCTTTGCAGGCGTACGACAATTAGACGACTGAGCCGCATCGTTGTTACCCATGACTGAGTTACAATCTGACACACATGACTGAATCGCACGCATCTCGAGCGGGCGAAGAACTGGTCGATCCGCTTCCAGTGCTCGAGCGCGCCGTGGCAGAGCGTCCTGACGACGCGAAGGCGCTCGTTGCGCTTGCCAATCACTACTGGCTGATCGGTGCCGGGCCCGAGGTTGTAGGCGATCTTGCCTCGCGCGCGATCGCCTCCGATGTGGACAATCGGGCCGCCTGGCATCTGTGGGCGCTGGCCGAGTCCAACCCGAGAGAGCGCGTGGCGCGTTGGCAGCAGGTGTCGAAACGGTTCCCAACGGACGACTTGGCGAAGGCAAATCTCGCCGACAACGCCGCGAGCCTGGCCGGCGCCGAGCACGATTACCAGGCCGTCGATCTGGCGATTGAGACGTACGAGGATCTGCTGACGAGGGCCGAGCATCTCGATCAGCGGAGCTCGCTGGAGAAGGCCATCAAGACTCTCAAAGGTTGGAAGTTCTGAGCTTCTAGCATCTCGCTCGTGGGTTTCGTGGTACGTGCTTGCTTGTGGTGCATCGCACTGGTCGGCGACGGGTGTCCTCTTCGGCGACGACGGTCGCTCGGTCGGAGCCCCTAACTACGCTCCTTCGCTCGCTCAGTCGCGGGTCTCCTCGGTCGCGGCCTTGGACGTCGCCTGCGAAGACACCCGTCGCCTCCTAGGTCGAGACCTGTAACAGCACGCGCACCACGTAGTCTCGTGCGCTACTCTCGCTCAGCCCACACCCAATTGCCGCGCGCGTAAGCGCGAGAGCGCGCACCAAGCCCGTGGGCTGACGGGTTCGCCGCGTGTAAGCCGGCTAGCCGCCGAAGCGGATACCCGCGCCCGACTGACCATAGATGCTGCCAGTAACCGCGCGCCTACCGCTTAACGCCCGGAGTAGTTGCTGTAAGCGAAGCTCCAGCAGCGTGTCGAGCGACGACAGCTGGATTGCCGTCGGAGATGTACATGTTGCCGCTCTGCTCGAGTTTGTTGATCATGGACTCGATCGCGTTCCCGATCACCTGGATGCGCGGCGTCATGCCGGGGTTGAACGCAGGATCGTACGGGCTACGCATCGGCCCACCCGCGACCTCGAACACCACCGGCCAGTCGTAGCTCACGGTCTTGCCGGTCTTGGGATTCGTCCAGCTTCCCTTGCTCGCCAGCGCGCGGTTCTTCGGCCACAAACCCTGCGGCAGCGCCATCGACCTGATCTTGTAGCCAGGAACGGCGGAATCGATCGCCAGCGCATTGCGCGCGATCTGCTCCTGCACGAACGCGTCGGGATACTTGCTCAGCTGCGCGTGCCACAGCGTGTGATCGCACAGCTCGAAACCGTTGTCAGCCAGCCATTTCACTTTCTGGAATCGCCAGTTCGATTTCTGCCCCTGAACCCCTCGATCGCCGAAAAAGTTGTGTCCCGCCGAAGCACCTGAGAGCAGACAGTAGACTGCCTTGTTGTTCCAATCGGGGTGCGTCTTCCTGAAATCGAGCCAGATCCCCATCCCGCTCGTCGGATCGATCTCCAGCTTTCCATTGTTGTCGATGTAGCGGAACTGCTCCGGCGATGCGTCGTCGAACACCAGGACTACCGGCGACAATCCACTCGGCAGATTGAGTTTTTTGTCCAACACATCCGACATATTCACCGGGCGGTATCCGCGATTGTACAGCAGCTCAAGATCCTTTCGGAACTGACCGCGCTCGCGCGCATAATCGCCGTTGTGGTCCGTGATCAGGTGATATTCGAGCACCATGATCCGTCCCATCTCGTTAGGAACTCGATTAGGGTTGGGGGTGCCGCCAAAGGTTCCAGCCGCGCTGGCTGCAACGGAACTCGCGTTGCCTTGTTTCGTAGTGGATGTTGGACCTGCGAGGTCGCCAGCGGTGTTTGATGGTTGATTGGCAAGGCCGGCCGTTTGAGCGCTCTGGTTCGGCGCGCCCAACGCGGTGCTCGACGCGGCATTATTACTGCTCGCGGCGGAAGCTGAGCTTGTCCCGCCCCTGCAGGCGGTCGCGATGAGAAGGATCAAAACGAGGATATAACGATACATTTTTCCCAACTGTTGCAAGAGATAAAGGCGAGGCAGCGAGCAATCCTGCTTGGCTTACTCGCAATAACCATTCTAACGGTTTATTACACCGATCTCTGGCTGGGCACGTGCGGTTTCGACGGTTGCCCAACGGCACGCGCCATCCAGACATTCCAGCCCGATCAGGGCGGCCGGATACTGGACCGCTACAACCGCCTCATGGGACGCCTGGAAACCGTCCGGCGCGTCAATGTTCCGCTCAGCTCGGTCCCCGAGTTCGTCCAGCAGGCCTTCATCGCCACCGAAGACAGACGATTCTACCAGCACGGCGGTCTCGACTGGCGCGGATTCTTCCGCGCAATCGTCACCAACATTCGCGCCGGGCGCACGCGTGAAGGATTCAGCACCATCACGATGCAGGTGGCGCGCAATACGTTCGCCGTCAGAAAATATCCGGCGCGCTCGCTGCGGCAGAAGCTCACCGAGCTGAGACTGTCGCGGCTTATCGAGCACTCGCTCACCAAGCAGCAGATTCTCGAGCTCTACTTCAACGTCATATACATGGGTAATGGCGTTTACGGGGTCGAGGCGGCGAGCAGAGACCTCTTTGGCCGCAGCGTCAATCAGCTCAACCTCCCGCAGGCAGCAATGCTGGCGGCGTTGCCCAAAGCCCCCTCCGCCTATACGCCACGGCGTCATCCCGATCGCGCCATCACTCGGCGTAACCTCGTCCTCAGCTTGATGGTGCAGCAAGGATACGTCTCAGCGGGCAGGCTTGCGGGACTACAGGCCCAGGCGCTGCGAATCGCCCGCGAGGAATTCAGGCCGACCGACCCGAACGATTCGTACGCGCTCGATGCAGTTCGCGCGAAGGTGGATTCGATAATCCAGGGCGGGACCCTGGACATCATCGACCTGACCGTTCGCACGACACTCGATAGGAGCGCGCAGCTCGCCGCCGACCGGGCGGTTCGCCGACAGGCGTCCGCGATCCAATCGGAGACAGGCCGTCGCGCTCTGGTACAGGGAGCGATGGTGGCGATAGATCCGCGCAATGGTGATATCCGCGCGCTGAGCGGCGGGCGGAAATACGAGCGGGGCACGTTCAATCGCGCTCTGCTCGCGCACCGCCAACCCGGCTCCGCGTTCAAGCCTTTCGTGTATGCAGCGGCGATGGCAGCCGGTTATACGCCATCCTCGGAAGTGGATGACGATCCGATCGACATCAAGCAGGGGAATAATGTCTGGTCGCCGTCGAACTACAACAACGACTACGCCGGACGCATCACCTTTCGAAAGGCGCTGATCAATTCGGCGAATTCAGCAACCGTACGCGTGAGTCAGGCCGTCGGAATTCCCCGAATCATCGACGTCGCGCACAAGAATGGAATCGTCAGCCCGCTGCCCAACGTTCCGTCGATGGCGCTCGGCTCCGTCGAAGTCACGCCGATAGAGCTCGTCACGGCGTACGCCCCATTCGCAAATGGCGGGAATCGCGTGAAACCGCGGCTGGTGAGAAGCATCGAGTCCGCCGACGGAACTCAGCTCTGGGTGCAGGAGGAGGGAATCGGAACCCCGGTGATGGATCCGCGCGATGCGTATCAGGTGACGTCGATGCTGCAATCGGTCGTCGATTACGGAACGGGCAAGGCAATACGCAGCTACGGAGTACGCGGACTGGTCGCCGGCAAAACCGGAACGACAAACAGCGGCACCGATGTCTGGTTCGTCGGCTACACGCCGACGATCGTCGCCGGCTTCTGGTTTGGATTCGACAATCCCGCGTCGATCTCAGGCGACGCGTCGGGCGGACGACTCGCCGCGCCGGCGTGGGCCGAGTTCTATCTGAACGGCTGGCGCGAGACTTCGCCACTTACGGCGTGGAATCCGCCACCGGGAATGACGATGCGGGTCATCGATCCGACGACGGGCTATCTCGCGACCGAGTGGTGTCCGGTGTCGAGGAACGAGTACTACAAACCCGGCACCGAGCCCACAATTCAGTGCCCGAATCATGGTCCTGACTCGGGCGACGAACAAAATCCGGCTTGGCCGGATCAGCGCGATTGGTCGAACGACTTCGGCAAAAAGATCAGTAAGGCACTCGGTAAGATCTTCAAGTTCTGATCTCGTCACGCGAATGGTATCTCGCGCCGGTCGTCGAGGCGCGAGTACTGCTTCGGCGGCTACGCTCGCTTGGTCGGAGCCCCTAACTAGGGCAATAATATACTTGACACACCCACGCCGTAGTTGGAGATTCCCATGCAGAGTGACAGTCGAGAACAAGACGCTGGAATAACGTCCGAAATGCTCGAAGCGGGCTGGCTCGAACTAATTACTTCTTTCGGTGTCGGGACTTCGGTTTCGGAGATTTCGCCGGAGGACTTGCGTTCGGTTTACATAGCCATGCGTAATCTGGATTCATTATGGAATACCCGGCGCGGTCCTCAAGGGAGAGTGACTCCCGCGTCTGGTAGTTCAGAAAGCGGATGTAGATGACCTGTAGGTCAGAGGTGCAGTCGGTAAGCATCGTTGCAGAGACTCGAAACTCAGTCGCCGGTTTCGAGGGAACGTGTCTGCCGGCATTTGAACTGAGCCGGGGTTCATCAGGATCAGCGAACTCAAAAGCCGAGGCATAGTGAATGAGGCTATTTCGCAGATTGTTTATGTGGGTTAGTTGGCCGACGGCATCCTGGAGAAAGGCGTCTTCGGGCGGCGGTGGCTCAGCCTTCCACACCGATTGGACGAATGTGATCATGTTGCCCGTGCGCCATCCGGAGGCAACGATTCTGGCTGTGGTGTCGGACATGTGCGCTGCTCGTTGCAAGTATGCGAACAGTCCGGATTCAACCGTGGCGAAGGTTTCAATGAACTTTCCGAGGGCGGTGTGGTACTCAGCTTCCGCTTTGTTCATTCGCTCGATCTCTCCGGGGAGATCTCGCTCGAACCGTTCCCGCATGACTTTCATTTTTGCATCTGTTTCTTCTGACATAACACTATCGCTTGGGGCGTTTCCGTTTCGGCTGTTTCGGCAGATCTTCCTTCTTGACGGCGACAATGCGCCGCGTGAGGTCGGTCATCTTCTCGAGCGGCGTCTTGCCGTTCGTTCGGGGCGGGTCGGGTGCCTTCATTTCTGTTTCCTCTTGCCGCGTTTTAGTTGTTTCTTGCGTTTGGCCTCACGCTCCTGCGGGGACAAACCGCCGACCGATCAGATTAGCGTAGGTCAGTCGCTTGCCCATGATGCTGCTCACGACATGAGCGAAGCGGAACCCATCGTTCTCTTTCCGATGATTGAAGCGGAAGGTCTGCTCGTCCAGATAGCGGAACATGTGGAACGGGTCAACGCTGACGTAGGTGCCCTTGATG
>DASYVU010000003.1:0-4573 GCA_035936715.1 Gemmatimonadaceae bacterium | reverse complement strand
GACGACCGAATGGGTTGAGCTTCGCCATAGAGTGGGACACCAGAGAGCCCTCCTTGTGCCGTTTCGAGTTCAGTCACCCGAAGCAAGCACGGAGGGCTCTCTTCTTGTCAACAACCTCTATGGGCAGCTCAACTAGCTCGGCAACGAGTTCGCCAGCCGCTGGGCCAAGCCGCTCGTTGAATATCTCGTACTTCGTCGCATGCGATCGCGCCAACTCATATTTCTCGATCAACGACACATAACCGGCGGCGAAGTAGTGAATCGCAGCCTTCCATTCGAAGTAGTGACCGCGAGTCTGACTCAAAGCAAGGCGAAGATCGTTCTCATCGAACAAGCCGGGATATTGAGCGTGCCAGCATGGCCTTCGCTGCGTGATCGAGGGCAAGATGGGCGACTCCGCGGACCCCCGCAAGCGCGCGATGGCGGACGCTCGTGAGCGGGTCGATCGCGGAATCGCCCACATCGCGGTGGCGGTCGTCTACCCGGCCAACATCCGTGACACTGCCGATTTCAAGCAACTTCGGGCGACCCTGAAGAAGGCGGAACTCGAATTCGCGGTGTGCGCCGAGGCCGAAACCTCAGAGTGGCGTCGCGGCAACCTGGACGCCGTACTCGACGAGTTGCGCCGCGGTCACGACCTCCTTGCTCAGGACGACGTTCTCACCCGGTCGGTAGAGCATCTCCAAATCGGAATGAGCGGACTGATCAACGTCCTCGTGAGCAATCCGGCGGCAATTGACAGAATTGCCAAGGTCTTGGGCGTGCACGCTGAGGTCGAAAAGAAGGCCGGTAACGACGAAGATGGCGACGACTAAGGACGCGCGGTTCCGTTCGACCGTCGCCCGACTTTCGTCGCTGACGATTGCGAATGCAATGGTGTTCCAAGCAGAGCTTGCGGAGGCCGAGAAGCGTGTCCAGCCTCTGAGGCGTCTCTTAGCGGAGCCGCAGCTCGCCAAGCGAGCAACGACTGAAGGTCCGTGCCGTCTTTTAGGTCAGGCCGGACCGCCAGGTTCTCAACATCGGGGACCGGACTATGGAGCGTTTGCGGCGGGCGCCGCGCGTGTTCGCTCATCCCGACTGGGGTTCGATTGCCCGGCGTCGCGGCGCCCCGCAGTAAGTCCCTCCCCATAAGCGGCCCGGGAGGCACTTCAGTTTTCCGAAACGGAAAGTGAAGTCCCTCCGGAACCCTCCGTAGGAGGCAGTTGATTGTCCGGACGGAGTCGCCAGCGGTGTGACTGCCCGCGGGCATCACCGTTCTCCAGCGGCGGATCACGCTCGACATATTTCGCTTGAGCGTCGAGGTGAAGCGCACGCAGTAGCTGCGCCGGGCTCGGACTAGGTTCGCCGATCCGCTCGCCCAGGGTTCGGGTCTTCTGCCATTCGGCACCGTAGGAGCTCCGGCGCAGAGATGACGATGCCCGGCGGGATGATGGCGAGCTCCGGCGCAGAGATGGCGTGCTCGACGGGATGAAGGCGATCTCCGGAAAGATGAAGATGACCCGCGGCGGCAGGATCAAAGACTCGGACGGACGCGTAGAAGGGCGACAGCCGCGTTTGGAGCGTCAGACGGAAACTTCCCTAGGCCCGCCCGATGCCGCGCTCCAGCGTTCCTTGCAGGAGGTCACGGGACGACCTGCCGCTGCGCATAAGATGACCGAGACGTCACCGATGGCCGATACATCCCATCGCTCGCTGTGGGTTCTCCTGAAGCAGGAAGCGATCGCGCTCGTCTTTCGCTTTCCCGGCTCCGTCGTCCTAGGCGTCCCCGCGCTCATTTTGTTCTGCGTCCTTTCGGTGCCGCGCTTCGGCGCCATCGGACCGCTCGTGCTCCTTGGGGCTATTGCGATCCTGGTCCGCTGGCTCGTGCAGCGAGCGCGGATCTTGCGTCAGCTCTGCCAGATCGGAGTCGAGGTGGAGGCGGAACTCGTCAACGAGACCGACTCCTCAGCGGGAGATACCGACTTTCGGACGGCAACTTATCGATACGAATACGCCGGCAGAAATCACTCGCTAGAGCTCACAACGACCGACTTCTTCACAGGGCTCGCGACCCGCCATGGAGAGCGCGTGGTCCTGCTCATCGATCCGACGCAGCCGTGGGTCGCGGTGGTTCTGAAGCGCGCGGTGGGCCTCTCGAAGCAGTGATTTCTCTTGGTCGTGATGTCGATCTAGGTGACCGTTGCGCCGTTGTTCGTGACCGGGCCGCTGCCCCTTCGCCGGCCTCAGGAGGCGTCACGTTACTGAAATCGATTGTGAAGGGGCATTCATGTAACGCGGCCCGCTCACTAGTCCGCGGCAGCCTTGAGCCCCATCGCTTGGGGTACCTGCGCCCTAGAAACCGGAACGCGGCACGCCACTGTGGCTTGCGCCGAACGAACATGGGCTGACCTTCGGCATCGAGCGCGGGTTCGCCGCGCTGCAGGCTTCGGTCGACGCTGGCCGTGAGCGCAGGGTCCAGAATGGCGCGGATGCCGCGGCAGTCCAGATCGAGCGATCTCGCCGCTCGATCGCCGCGAGGAGGCGTCGGAGCGCGGCGACTTGGGCGCGGACGGGGTCGAAGTCGCTATCCGGCGCTCACCGGACCGTCGGCAATGTGCCCTTCGGGCCGGAGCGTGCGATCGCCTGCGCCACGAAGTCGCCCGTGCGCAGCTCATCCGAGAACTGGCGCACCGGAAGCAGCAGATCCGCCTTGCCCTTCGGCACCACCAGAGAGAACTGGCTCACGCCGAACCGGTCGGTGAGAAGCGTAGAGCCGGGCAGCTTGTCGAGATACACGGCCAGCGCGGGGCGAGAGAGCGCGAGCACGTCCCCGTTACCCGCGCGCAGCGCCTCGAACGCGATGTCCTGCAATCCATCGATGCGAACCAGCTGCGCGCTCTTGAGGCTCGGCGTAAGGAGTGCGTCCGGCGGCGTGCCCTTGCGCACGATGACGCGGACACCAGGCTGATCCACATCGGCTGCGCTCCTAATTGCTGCCCCAGGCCGCACGAGATATCCGAAGTCCACATCGATGAGTGGAGGCGCGAAGTCGAGATCCGCCTCGCGTGCCGGTTCCCTGCCGATGATCCCAACGTCCCAACTTCCCGCCTTCATGAGCTCGACCATCATCGGGTACGTTGCGAAGTCGACAAGAGTGAACGTCAAGTTGGCCCGTCGGGCCAGCTCACGCGCGATGTCAATGATCGCGCCCTTGGGCTCGCCACTAACGGGGTCCTTGAGGATGACACCCTGGTCGCCCGTGGCAAGGGCCACCCGGAGCTTGCCGCTCGCAGCGACGTTCGCCGGGAACGCAAGCGGTGCCGGCGTCGCACGCGCCGTGACCGTGGGTGATGGCGACGTTGTAACCACTGTTGCGCCGCCACACGCGGTCAGGATGAGCGACGCGACGAGCACGAGCGCTGCCTTGAGTTGCATTTGTTCTCCCACGCGTGCTGAAACCGGCGCGAACGAAGGGTTAGCCGATGGCGGTTGCGGCATAGTATGCGATGGCACCGGGCTAGAGAGAATCGTCAGACCGGCCAACACGCGGCTCGTCCTGCGAGGGCTTTTCCTGCTTGACGACGGTCGCGTGAATGATCGAATCGTCGAGGCGCCGTCGGTCCTCGTCGGCCAACGTCTTGTAGCTTCGGCCCTTAGAAAGCGGCCGCGAGCGCGATAGGTCCGCGCTACCCGTCACTCGCTGACGAGGGCCGGGCGCTGAGCGACATCGACGCGATCACAATGGCGCTCGCGTGAGGGCGCATGTCCCCGTTGACCTGACGCTGCGGCGCAGCGAGACTCTCTCCGCTGCCATTCTCTTGCCGTGACGCGAGGATACTGGACTGACTTGCCGCCGATTGTGGCCAGTTGAGACGCCGACGCGTCCTATGCGATCGGGCTGTGCCTCATGAAGGACTTCTTCCAGTCAGACTTCACGCTGTTGTGCCGCCGGCCCGGCGATGTCGCTCGTCCGCTCGAGCTCTGGCTGCGCCGTTTTGGAACGAACGGACCCGGCCTGCTTCCCCTGGTGACAGGCCTAGGCAGCGACACGCTGCGCGGCTTCGGCGTGTACGGCGCGCACCCGAGCCTGTTCAGCCTTGTTGCCTGGTCGAAGGCAGTGCCTGACGCTCGACTCGTGCTCCTGCCAACCGCAGGCAAGCCCTGAGCGAGATCACCTTCCGGTGTCAGGCCGTTTCCCTGGCCGTCAAGGCGCGGAACTCCTCGAGGCCGCCTACGCTCGGATGGTGACTCACTACGCCCTTCGTTACCGCGGATCTCGCATCGGCGTGTAGCGGAGTGTCCCGTGCGCGGCCTGTTGCCTGCAGCTCGGTCGGCTGCGACGCGTGCTGGCTCGCCACGAGGAAGTTCGGCGGATCCAGCCCGACGTGCTGGAGAGCGACGAGCCTGCTCGACCACACAGCGGGGGCCCTCTCTGCTGGATCGAAGCTGACGGCCGCCGAAGCGTGATGAGCGCCGCGCGCGCGATCTTGATCGCCGAGACCAGCGCGATCAGCGTGATGCTCGCGCTCGGGATGGCGGCTGCGCTGGTCGGAGGGGATCTGACCTCGCTCGGATCCGGCTTCGGCGGTCTCGG
>DASYVU010000002.1:0-6611 GCA_035936715.1 Gemmatimonadaceae bacterium | reverse complement strand
GCCATCGCTTCAACGAAGCGCGCACCGGCGCGGATTATCCCTCCCTGCTCCGCTTCCGTTCCAACCATGAAGCCCGAGACATCCTGGACGAAAAGGAGTGGTATACCCAGTCGGTCACACCGATCAATGAAGTAGGCGACCTTCTCGGCGCTCTCGGTGTAAACGATTCCGCCGAAATGCGGCTTCTCTCCCTCGCGTCCCTTGATGAGCCCGCGCTGGTTGGCGATTACGCCGACGCTGATCCCGTCGATCCGAGCGTCGCCGCAGATCATCTCACGCGCCATGGACTCCTGGAACTCGTCGATCTTTCCGTTGTCGAGAATGGCGCCCAGAATTTGATGCATGTCGTACGACATGCGGTGATCCGCGGGCAGAAGGTCGTAGAGCCGCTCTGCGTTGGCGGTCGCTCCGCTTTCTCTCGGCATGAGGGCAACATCGCGACTGGATGTCGGGAGAAGCTCGATCAGGTCGCGGATCTTGGCGACGCAAGACTCATCATCATCGACTGCGTAGTGCGCGACACCGCTGATCTCGGTGTGCGTAGACGCACCACCGAGTGTCTCAGCGTCGACGACCTGCCCCGTCGCGCCCTTCACGAGGTTGGGACCGCCGAGTCCCATGAAGGAGCTTCCCTTCACCATGAGAATGACGTCCGATAGCGCCGGCAGATAAGCTCCCCCTGCGACGCACTGTCCCATCACGGCGGCAATTTGGGGGATTCGCAGGTAGCGCCGCATGATCGAGTTGTAGTAGAAGATGCGCGCTGCACCGTACTGCCCCGGGAATACTCCACCCTGATAGGGAAGATTCACACCTGCCGAATCGACGAGATACACAATCGGGATTCGGCAGCGCATCGCGATCTCCTGAGCGCGGAGAATCTTCTTGATCGTCTCCGGCCACCACGATCCCGCTTTTACAGTCGCGTCGTTCGCGACGACGACGGTCTCTCGCCCGTGCACGCGCACGACTGCCGTCACGACGCCCGCGGCGGGAGCCTGCCCCTTGTACTGATCGTAGGCGACGAGCAACCCGATCTCGAGCATGCTGGATCCAGGGTCGCGCAGGAGCTCGACCCGCTCGCGCGCGGTGAGCCTTCCTTCCTTGTGGAGCTTCTCGATCTTTTTCGCCCCGCCGGCTTCACGGAGCTTGTCCTCGAGCGTTCGCACCTGATCGCTTAGCTCGCGCAGGCGATTGCTCATTACGCTTCCTGCTTTTCGTGCGCCTGGAACCACTCCTTGATGTACGCGATAAGCTCGCTCGTGGGAGTGCCGGGCCCGAAGAGTCGGCCGATCCCCTTTTCCGAGAGTGCGTCCACATCCTCCTTCGGGATGATGCCGCCGCCGGTGATGAGGATGTCGTCGCGTCCCTGAGCGCGCACCAATTCCTTGACGCGAGGGATGAGCGTCATGTGGGCGCCGCTCAGGATCGACAGCCCGATGACGTCGACGTCCTCCTGAATGGCTGCGGTGGCGATCATCTCGGGCGTCTGATGCAGGCCGGTGTAGATGACTTCCATCCCTGCATCGCGCAGCGCAGCCGCGACGACCTTGGCGCCCCGGTCGTGCCCGTCGAGGCCGGGTTTGGCAACGAGTACTCGGATTGGTCTCATAGAGACGTCAAAGCTAGCCGTTGCGACGTACGAGCGGCAATCGGCTCACCCTTTACGCGCGACCAGCAGCATCTCGGACGAGGTTCGCCGGAGAGATCGATCGTTGAATCCGTCGAACGCTTGCTCCACGAGAAGTCCCGCATCGGCGCACAGCTCCGCCAGCCTTGTCGCTGTATAAAGACGGAGCCTGTGCTCGCGAGTCCCCTTCTTATTCCCGCGCCTCCATATCGAATGCACCGTCAACACACCGGATAGCGGATCGAACTCGCGTTCCTGCGCGAATAGTGTCCCGTCGCTCGTAGTCCACCAATCTCGCGGGAGGAAGCGCGCCATGACACCGTCTCTGTTCCCGCCGTGCCACACCAAAGTGCCGCCCGGCTTGAGCACCCGCGCGAATTCCCCGATTACGCGCGCGTCGTGGCTAGGGTGCGCAAAGAATCCAAACGACGTGAAGAGGTTGAGCACCGCGTCGAATCGTCGCGTCCACTTTGCGGGCAGCTTCCGCATGTCGCCACGGACGTACCGAAGATTTTTCGACGTGCCACGCTTGCGGGCGACAGCAAGAAGTTCCGCCGAATAATCGAGTCCATCTACGTCGTAGCCCGCCTCGGCGAGCAAGTGTGTGTGCCGCCCCTGGCCGCACGGCACATCGAGCACGCGCGCTCCTGCCGGTAAGCCGAGCAGATCGATGAGACGCGAAGTCTCCTGACGGTCGCGCTCGAGCGTGAAAAGAGGGCCGTACTCCAGGAGGTAGTGGGCGTCGAAGGCCGACTCCCACCACTCTTTCGTTTTCTTCAGAAGAAAACTGGCTCGCGGTAGGCGCCGAATACCGTTTCCATCGCGGCGCGGATCTCGTAGAGAGTGCAATAGGCGCGTGCGCAATCGAGGATGTACGGCATCAGATTCTCGGTCGTCTTCGCGGCCTCGCGCAGCGCCGTGAGACGCTTCTCAACCAGCTCGTTGTCGCGCTCGGATCGCAGCTTCGCCATGCGGCTTATCTGCTCGCGCTCGGTCGCTTCGGCGATCTTGAGAAGCTCGATCCTGAGTTCCGGCTCGTCGGTGACGAAGTCGTTCACGCCGACGATCACGCGGCGGTGCTGCTCGATCTCCCACTGCTGACGTGCCGCCGACTCGTTGATTCTCCGCTGGAGCCAGCCGGTCTCGAGACCTCGGACCACACCGCCGACCTCGGCGATCTGCTCGAACAGCATCTCCGCTTCGCGTTCGAGCTCGGTGGTGAGTGTCTCGACATAGTAGGATCCGCCGAGAGGGTCGATGACATTGGGAACGCCGGTCTCGTAGGCGAGCACTTGCTGTGTGCGAAGTGCGACCTGCACGGATTCCTCTGTCGGCAGCGCGAGCGTCTCGTCCATTGAGTTCGTGTGCAGCGATTGCGTTCCGCCAAGCACCGCTGCCATCGCCTGGTAGGCGACGCGGATGACGTTGTTCATCGGCTGCTGGGCGGTGAGCGTGACGCCCGCCGTCTGCGAGTGAAACCGCATCACGAGCGACCGCGGATCCTTTGCGCCGTAACGCTCCTTCATGTGCCGAGCCCAGATCCGACGCGCAGCGCGAAGCTTGGCGATCTCCTCGAAGAAGTCGTTGTGGATGTCCCAGAAGAAGGAGAGCCGCGGAGCGAAGGTGTCCACATCGAGGCCGCGAGCGATTCCGCGCTCCACGTAGGTGAAGCCATCGGCGAGCGTGAACGCGAGCTCCTGTGCCGCCGTCGCGCCCGCTTCGCGTATGTGGTAGCCGGAAATGGAAATCGTATTCCACTGCGGAACGTGCTCCGCGGACCACTCGAAGCAATCGACGATGAGTCTGAGCGCCGGCTCGATGGGATAGACCCACGCGTGCTGCGCCATGTACTCCTTGAGGATATCGTTCTGGATGGTGCCGCGAAGCTTGTGTGAATCGATTCCCTTTTTCTCGGCGGCCGCAATGTAAAAGCAGTAGAGAATGACTGCCGGACCGTTGATGGTCATCGAGGTAGAGACTTCGTCGAGCGGAATCCCGTCGAAGAGCGTCTCCATGTCAGCGAGACTCGAGATAGCGACACCGCACTTGCCGACTTCGCCCTCGGATCGCGGGTGATCCGAGTCGTATCCCATCAGAGTCGGGAAATCGAACGCCACCGAAAGGCCCGTCTGTCCGTGCGCGAGGAGGAACTTGTAGCGCTCATTCGTGTCGCTCGCGCTTCCAAACCCGGCGAATTGGCGCATGGTCCACAGACGTCCGCGATATCCGGTCGGATGGACTCCTCGAGTGTACGGGTAGATGCCCGGCATCCCGAGCGCGGCTGGGTCCGTCTCCGCGGCGTCCAGCGGCGTGTAAACCGGCTGGACCTCTTTCTCGGAGTTCGTGAAGGCGATGTCGCGAAGCTCGCCTTTCTCGTATTTCTTGCGCCATTCGGCGACTTCCTTCCGGAGCAGGCGCAGCTCGGCGCTCTGTTCCTCGACTGTGGCGATCAGCTCCGTGTCGGCGGCACCCTTGGAGCCGGCACTCTTGAGTTTGCTCATTTTCTCTCTTCTCCGCGTACGAGCTCACCGCTTTGGCGAAGCAACTGGTCTGCGACCGCAAATGGTGTCGAGCGACCCTCTTCCAGCGAGGGGAGCTGCTCGTCGAGCCAGGTCATCGTGCGCGAGTCCTTCCACAATCGATCCCTGACCTTTCGCTCTACCACGTCCGTAACGCGCTCACGCATCCTTTCACGTCTACGCGTGCGCAGCGTTCCTGTCTGCTCAAGATAAGCGAAATGACGGTCGAGCGCGGAGACCATCTCGCTGATTCCCTCCTGCTTCGTCGCGACCGCGCTCAGCACCGGCGGCGTCCAGGTCGCCGGGTTCTCGGCGGCAGCAGCCTCGCGAGCCAAACGCGCGGGATTCGTCCGCTTGAGATCGACGCCGTGATGCGCGGGAACGCTGCCGAATGAGACGCCCTTCCGAAGTCCCAGCATCAGCTCGACATCGTTCCGCAGGCGATCCGCGCCCGGACGATCCGCCTTGTTGACGACAAAAATGTCAGCGACCTCCATCACACCCGCCTTGAGCGTCTGGATTGAATCGCCCGACTCCGGAACAAGAATCAGCGCGGTCGAATCCGCCGTGCGCGCGACGTCGAGCTCGGACTGTCCAACTCCAACCGTCTCTATCAGCAGCCGGTCGAATCCGAACGCGTCGAGCACGTCGGCTACTTCACGTGTCGCAGCTGCCAATCCACCCAGTGATCCCCGAGTAGCCATTGAGCGAATGAAAACTCCCGGATCGAGCGCCACATTCTCCATCCGGACACGATCGCCCAGCAACGCACCGCCGGTGAAGGGAGATGTTGGATCGACCGCGATCACTCCGACCTTCAGGCCCGCATCGCGAAAGCTCTTCACCAGCAGCGCCGTTATGGTGCTCTTCCCAGCGCCCGGTGGTCCAGTCAGACCTATGCGTCTTGCCCGCCCTGTTCGCGAATGCAGCCCGCCAAGGATCGCCTCGAATCCATCGCGGTGGTTTTCGACGATGCTGACCACACGCGCCAGCGCGGCGGATTTCCCGGCGTTGAAATCATCCAGCAGCCGATCAGATGACACGGGCCACGATCCTTTCCTGCCTGCGCCACATGGGAGACTCTGTGCGCGTGCCGCCTTCCGGATGGTCGTATCCCAGCGTATGGAGCGTGCCGTGCACCACCAGCCGGAGCAGCTCCTCCTGCGACGACTCGCCCTGACGCTTTGCGTTGACGCGCGCGATCTCCGGGCAGATGTAGATGTCGCCCACGACCGGGCCGCGGCGACCCTGTCGTCCCAGGCCAAATGAGATCACGTCGGTGGGGCCGAGATGTCCGAGATACCGCCGATTGAGCTCGGACATTGGGGCGCGGCCGACGAAGGTGATCGACAGCATCGCATCCTTCACACCTTCGGCTGTCAGGGCGGCGAGTGCGGCTTCCTTCACGCGCGGTATCGACACGAGAAGCCGTCGCACGCTCGAAGATACGTCGATCGCGAGCCCGCGCGGTGGAGATCTCATTTTCTCAGACGCGCGGCAGCTTGATCAGACGCCCGAATCCTCGGCGTACGCCTTGATGATTTCGCGCACCAGGCGGTGGCGAACAACGTCGGCGTCCGTCAGATAATAGAACCCGATCCCATCGATCCCCGGCAGGATCCGCTCGATCTGTACCAGGCCCGAGTCCTCGCGCTTGGGCAAGTCGATTTGCGTTTTGTCCCCGGTAATCACGGCTCTCGAATTCACGCCAAGTCGCGTAAGGAACATCTTCATCTGTGCGCTCGTCGCGTTCTGCGCCTCATCGAGGATGACGAACGCATCGGCCAGCGTTCGCCCACGCATGTACGCGAGCGGCGCAATCTCGATCGTCCGCGTCTCCAGCGATTTCTGGACGCGCTCATTGGGCATCATATCCTCGAGAGCATCGTACAACGGTCTCAGGTACGGGTCGACCTTGGCTTGCAGGTCGCCGGGTAGAAATCCGAGGCTCTCGCCCGCTTCGACGGCCGGGCGGGCCAGGACGATCCGGCGCACACGCTTGCGAGCCAGCGCATCCACAGCGGCCGCGACCGCGAGGTAGGTCTTGCCGGTTCCAGCCGGACCGATTCCGACGACGATGTCGTTCTCGGCCATCAGCTTCATGTACTCGGCCTGCCCATTCGTCTTGGCCTGAATGATTTTCCGGACGCCGGGCAGGACGATGCGCGTTGCGTTGTCCACGCCGTTGCCGTTCCCTTCCCGCGGTCCCTCGATGCTCATGCGCAGGACATCGTCCGCGGTGAGCGGCATCTGCTGCTTGGCGGTATCGATCATTCGTTGCGCGATTGGAATCGCGCGCGCGACGGACTCCGCGTTGCCGCTTATCGCCAGAGTCTCGCCGCGGAGGGCGATCTTGGCTCCGGTCTGTTTCGCCAGCTCGACGAGATTTTCGTCGTTCACTCCGGCCAGCGTCAGCATGTCCGCGCCTTCAGTGGAGAGGCGCTGGATCGTTGTCTCTTCGC
>DASYVU010000001.1:0-4546 GCA_035936715.1 Gemmatimonadaceae bacterium | reverse complement strand
CAGGCAGACGTTCATGTCTGATGTCACCTGGAGCGGAGGATGGAGGCAGCGGATTCCTTTTCAGCTGACCTTTGCTGATCGCGATGGAGGTCTGCGCGGATTCAGATCGGCCGAGGTGGGCGGCGGGAGACGATTGATCGGAAAGGTCGAGGATCGCTACCTGATCGGCCGATACAAGCAGATAGCTAGCATCGCGATGGCCGGCTTCGCGGAGGCCGGCAAGCTTTGGGCTGGCGACACGCCGTTCGGAGTGAACACTCCGCTAAACGCATCTGTGGGTTTCAGCCTCCTCGCGGCATCTCCACCGCAATCCCGCCGCACCGTCAGGGCGGATTTCGCCTTTCCTGTCAGAGGTCAAAGCGACAAAAGAGCGGAAGTGAGAATCGTCGTCACCGACTTCACCCGGATGTTCAGGCTCGAGCCTCGCGACGTCACCAACAGTCGCGAGCGATCGGTTCCGGCGAGCGTCTTCAGCTGGCCGTAGTCGAAGCGAGATTAGCGGGATGCGCCCGGGATGAATTCCCAACGCCCGAAGACCATGGCAGTGATGTTTAGTTCCCCGGGGACGATGTTAGTGGGGAGTGGTGGTGCCATGCTCGACGTCAGCAGGGCATAGTTCATGTCGCGCGGGTTTGGCTGTGAGACCCCGCCAGAGTTGAGCGCGATCAAGCGACCGAGGCTGCCGCCCGCGGCTCTCGCGATTACCTCCGCCTCCGTTCTCGCTTGACGGACTGCTTCGGCCATTGCGGATCGACGAGCCTCCTCGGTATTGGAGGCGAGGAACTGAATCCCCGAGACGCCGGTGGCGCCGCCACTTATCGCAGCATCGATCGCCTTACCTAGATTTTCCAGAGGGCGGACTTCGGCGCGAATCGTCGTGGTCGCTGTAAAGCCGGATGGTTTCGGCTCGGCATTGCGAGGGTACTCATAGTTCTGCTCAAGCCTGTAGCCGGAGGTGGATATGTCTTTGTCTGCAAGTCCGGCGCTCCGCAGACCATTCATGACGTCTGGGACCCTCCGAGCATTCTGCGATGCAGCTTCCACGGCTACAATTGCCCGTGTCGCGATATTGACTGTGAGGATCGCATAAGAGGGTGGGAGCTTTACCTCGCCCCGGCCGCTTGCTGTGATCTCTGGCTCGCGCGAGGACGTCGCAGCCTGCGCACTTGCCGCGCTCGCTGCAGTAGTAGCGACGACAATCGCCATGGCGACCTGTCTCATCATGCTTCCTCCCTCGTTTTCGTGCCGACGCAACCTAGGGCGTCAGGGTCATACTCAGCGATCTCCCGCCGGCACTCCACGCATCATCTTTCCGACCGGAATCACGAGCAGGCCGCAAACTACCGCCGCGATGAAGAGGAAGATGGACGTCTGCTGGAAGAGCGCCGGCATGTCCTGAAGCTTCTCCGGATCGACACGACCACCTACGAGCCCAGCGATCAGGTTTCCCAGCGCCGCCGCCATGAACCAGACACCCATCATCTGACCCTTGAACTTCAAGGGCGCAAGCTTGGTCATCGAGCTGAGTCCGACCGGACTGAGCGAGAGCTCGCCGAACGTCTGGAACAGGTAGCTGAGTACGAGCCACCAGGGCGAGACGAGAGCTTTCCCGCCGCCGCGGATCACGATATTTGCCGCGACGACCATGACGACAAATCCGAGGCTCGCGAAGAACAATCCCCACGCGAATTTGGCGACGCTGGACGGATCCTTGCCGCGCTTGCCGAGAGCAATCCAAAGAGCCGCGAAGACCGGAGCAAGGGCGATCACGAAGACCGAATTTGCGGACTGCAGCCAGAGCGTGGGCATCTGCCAGCCAAAGACTACGCGATCCGTAAAATCCTTCGCGAACAGGTTGAGTGACGTAGGAGCCTGCTCGAACGCCGCCCAGAAGATCGCCGCGAAAATGAACAGCAGGATGATTATCAGGATGCGCTTCTTCTCTTCGATATTGAGTCCGCCGCCGAAAAACAGGTAGATGAAGTAGACGAAGGCCATACCCACAATGACCAAGGTCATCTTCTGCGCCACCGAAACCGGATTGATTTGCAAGATGCCGGTCATCACGAGTATCACCAGCAAAACAATGATCCCGACGCCTGCGCCCACAATCGCCTTTATGCGGCGATGCTCGGCAGGGTCGGCGGAAGCCGGCGCGACACCGACATCACCCAAGGTCTTGCCGGCGCGGAGCCAATAGGTAATCACTCCGATCACCATACCCACGCCCGCAGCGCCGAACCCGAGGTGCCAGCCCACTCTCTCGCCAAGGTAGCCGGTGACCAGCGGCGCGATCAGCGCGCCAACGTTGATGCCCATGTAAAAAATGGAGAATCCCGCATCGCGTCTCGATCCGCCTTCGGGGTAAAGATCGCCAACGATGGCCGAGATGTTCGGCTTGAGGAGTCCGGTGCCGAGAACGATCAGGATCAAACCGATGAAGAACGCCGAGTGCGCGAACACGATCGAGAGCGCGATCGAGAGGTGGCCCAACGCAATGAGGATTCCACCGTACCAGATGGCTCGGCGTAGTCCCAGAAGCCTGTCCGCGATCCAGCCGCCGGGGAGCGACGTGAGATACACGCAGGCAGAGTAGATGCCGACGATGGCGCCCGCAGTCTCTCGCTTGAAACCGAATCCCCCACTCGCCAGCGCCGCCGTCATGAACAGAATGAGGAGCGGCCGTATCCCGTAGAAAGAGAAGCGCTCCCACATCTCGGTGAAGAAGAGAGTTGAGAGGCCTATGGGTTGTCCGAAGAAAGTCTCCTTGCTTGCGCCCCGTAGTCCCGGCGGCGGCTCGTCGTGAGTGACTGTACCTGCCGACGGCTGATTGAAAACGCCTTTCGAGTCTCTGGCCATTATCGGATAAGTAAGGGTCGCTACGCGTGGACGGCCGCGAGCGGAAGATACCGCTCAGGCGGATGTACGCCACCAGCCTGCTTCTGTTCGTCCCACGTGACGATCGTGGGTGTCTGCTTGATGCAGGCGGCAAAATGCCCCGGCGCCTTCTCCTCGAGCGGAGGAACGATCCGCGTGCACGCTTCGTCCTTTGCCGGGTGATGACATCGCGGATGGAAGACGCACCCCGATGGAGGATTTGCCGGCGACGGAACATCGCCTTGCAGAATGATCCGCTCCTTCCGCGCGTGCGGGTCTGCGACCGGGACGGCGGAGAGAAGCGCCTGCGTGTACGGCATTATCGGCTCTCGATACAGATCTTCCGCCGTCGCCAGCTCTACAATCTTCCCCAGGTACATTACCGCGACCCGGTCAGCGATGTGCTCGACGACCGAAAGGTCGTGCGCGATGAACATGTAGGTGAGATTGTGGTCCCGCTGGAGATCGACGAGCAGGTTGATCACCTGCGCCTGCACGGAGACGTCAAGAGCGGACACGGGCTCGTCGCAGACGATGAACTTGGGCTCGACGCTCAGCGCGCGGGCGATGCCGATGCGCTGACGCTGTCCGCCGGAGAATTCGTGCGGGTAACGCGTGGAGTACTCAGGACGCAACCCGACCTCCTGCAGCAGTTGCCTCACGCGCGCATCGGCCGCGGCGCCTTCGGCGAGCTTGTGGATGGTGAGTCCTTCGCGGATGATCGCTCCGACGGTCATGCGCGGATTGAGAGAAGAGACCGGATCCTGAAAGATTATCTGCATCTCGCGTCTCAACGCGCGTAGCTCCGACGTGCCCATCGAATTCACATCGCGTCCTTCGAACCTGATCTCTCCCGACGTGGGCTCGATGAGACGGAGAATCGCGCGTCCGGTGGTCGTCTTGCCGCACCCCGACTCACCGACGACGCCGAGCGTTTCCCCGCGCGCGACGTCGAAGGAGACGTCGCTCACGGCGTGAACCGCGCCAACCTGGCGCGCGAACACGCCTTTCTTGATAGGGAACGATTTCTTGAGGTGTCGTACGGAAACCAGCGGCGCAGCTCCATTCATGCGGCCGCGACTCCTTCTTCCACCACGATTGGCGCATGGGGGTTATTGCGGCGCTCCGGCTCGATCGCGAGGTGACAGCGCGACATGTGGCCGAGGTTTACCTGATAGAGCGGGGGATGCTCCCGCTCGCACAGATCCCACGAATAGGGACAGCGCTCGCGAAACCGGCAGCCGGTCGGCCACTCAGTGGGGGCAGGCACGGTACCGGGAATGACATTCAATCGCTCCTGATCGTGGCCGATATGCGGCATCGAATGCATCAGGCCTTCCGTGTACGGGTGGTGTGGCTTGGCGAAGAGCTCGTCGACTACTGCCTGCTCCACAATTTCCCCGGCGTACATCACGATCACACGCGAAGTCGTCTCGGCGATCACACCCAGGTCGTGGGTGATCATGAGAATCGAGGTGCCGATCTTTTTCTGGAGATCCACGAGCAGCTCGAGGATCTGAGCCTGGATGGTGACGTCGAGGGCGGTGGTCGGCTCGTCCGCGATCACCAGCGCCGGCTTCATCATGAGTGCCATCGCGATGAGAACGCGTTGGCGCATGCCGCCCGACAACTGATGCGGGTACTGTTTTGCGCGCTCTTCGGCGTCGGG